>DQTH01000018.1 GCA_015662865.1 Desulfocapsa sulfexigens | reverse complement strand
CACCCGTTCCCATTCCGAACACGGAAGTTAAGCTCTTCTGCGCCGATGGTACTGCATGGGTGACTATGTGGGAGAGTAGGTCGCCGCCGATTCTCTTTTTATAAAAAAAAGCTCCAATCAGAAATATTCTGATTGGAGCTTTTTTTTGTCTATCTACCCTCTCGAGGACTACATGTAGAGGTTATCACCAAGAGGACTTCTACCAAACTAAAAAACAAAATTTACCTTAGTAAGATTTTAAGTATTTTACATTTCCTGCAAATTTCCATTTTTTCCCGAACATCAATATTTCTTGTACAGTCACATTTTGTTCCACAGACAAACCAACACATTTCACCACATCTAAACTCAAATGCCGGGCAATCCTCTTTGAATTCACAAAATTTTCTTTCCCAGCATGGTATGATATTTTTCTTAGCATTGTTCTTTTTCTGGTACATGAGAAACCACAGTTGGCGCTCAATATGAAGAGGAATTTTTCGCCATCCCTGTTCATAACTATGAATAGCTTTGAGTGAAACACCCAGCAATTCCCCCAGTTGTTTTTGTGTTCTACTTAATTTTTTTCGTATTGTTACAAAGGCTTCTTTTTCCACAGTAATACCTTTTCTGAAATTGATGCTGGCTAGCTTGATTCTGTTCTAATGACACATTGAAGTACACACGATACCAGAAAAGTCTTTTTTTTCCAGAAATAATTCCCGATATTATTTTTCTTTGGAATTATTCAACAATTCAATTCAAATACCACATTTTCTATTGACACAAATATCCTTCGTTGAGTTTCGTTCTCTTATTTTGTATGTTCCCTGCTAATCAAATAATTTTTTTAACAGCTATTCTTTTTCACGAAGGAGTTCACCATGACCATTCATGTAGTAGATCATCCTCTCATCCGCCACAAAGTTGGTCTTTTGAGAGAAAATAGTATCTCAACCAAAGATTTTCGTGCTCTTTCTTCTGAAATTGCCAGGCTTCTAACTTATGAAGCCACTAAGGATCTACCAACAGAGACTAAAACAATAGAAACATGGTCTGGCCCCGCTGAGATCGAGATCATCAAGGGGAAAAAAATCACCTTTGTGCCAATTCTCCGTGCAGGGCTTGGAATGATGGAAGCCGGGTTTGACCTTATCCCTTCTGCCAAGGTTTCAATTGTTGGTTTTTATCGTGATGAAACTACATTGCTTCCTGTGCAGTACTACGTAAAACTCGCCAAAAATATAGAACAGCGCACAGCATTAATTCTTGATCCCATGCTTGCAACCGGCGGTACACTCAATGCCACAATTGCTTTATTAAAAGAAGCAGGTTGCACTACTATTAAGGGCATTTTTCTTGTTTCTGCTCCAGAGGGAGTAAAACAAGTACAAGATCTTCATCCTGATGTTGAGATTTATACAGCCGCCCTTGATGACAGACTCAATGATCATGGATATATCCTGCCAGGCCTTGGCGATGCAGGCGATAAACTCTTTGGAACTAAATAGTTTATAAGGAAAGGTAAAATACTATGGAAACACAACAATATGACAGTGACTATAATCTGAGAGCCAGAGATATTATTCTTGGAGCACAAATGCTCTTTGTTGCCCTTGGCGCTCTGGTGCTTGTCCCGTTGCTCACAGGACTCAATCCAAATGTTGCACTCTTTACAGCAGGAGCCGGTACTCTTCTTTTTCAAATCATAACCAAAGGTAAAGTGCCGATTTTTCTTGCCTCCTCGTTTGCATTCATAGCACCAATTATCTATGGAGTTCAGACCTGGGGTATTGCAGGTACCATGTGTGGTCTGCTGGCTGCAGGCCTTTTCTATGTTTTACTTTCTATCCTTATCTACTATCAAGGGAGTGAAATACTTCACAGGCTGTTGCCACCAATTGTCACTGGCCCTGTTATCATGGTTATAGGCTTAATTCTTGCCCCGGTTGCTGTTTTCATGGCAACAGGTATGACTGGTGATGGATCAGCACAACTGGTTCCACGCTCCACTGCACTCATTGTTTCTTTATTTTCACTTGGTGTTACCCTCGCCGTTTCAATGCTTGGAAAGGGAGTGTTCAAACTTATCCCTATTCTTTGCGGTATTATTGCAGGCTACCTCATCTCCATTCCTTTTGGACTGATAAATATGGCTCCTGTAAAAGAAGCAGCCTGGTTTGCAATACCATCGTTCACCTATCCTGAATGGAACCTTGAGGCCATTCTTTTTATTGTCCCTGTAGCTATTGCCCCTGCAATCGAACATTTTGGAGATATCCTGGCCATTGGCTCAGTAACCAACAAAGATTATTTAAAAGATCCAGGAATTCACCTTACACTGCTTGGAGATGGCTTGGCAACAAGTCTGGCTGCCATGTTTGGTGGTCCGCCCAATACCACATACTCCGAAGTTACAGGAGCTGTCACTCTTACTAAAACATTCAACCCGGCAATCATGACCTGGGCAGCTATCAGTGCCATTGCACTAGCTTTTATCGGAAAAGTTGGAGCCATGCTGCAGACTATTCCATCCCCTGTAATGGGCGGAATCATGCTTCTTCTTTTCGGAGCAATTACCGTGGTTGGTCTGAATACCTTGGTCCGTGCGCAGGAAGATCTCACAGAGCCTCGTAATCTTGCCATTATTTCACTTATCCTGGTGTTGGGCATTGGTGGAATGAGCTTCTCTGCCGGAGCATTTACTGTAAAAGGTATTGGTCTTGCGGGAATTATCGGTGTTATCCTCAATATGATTCTGCCTGGAAGAAAGGAAAAAAATCAGGAATAGTCCTTTTTTATTAATGGGTAAAGACAAAGAAACAGTATCAGGTACTCTTTATATAGCAGCGACTCCAATTGGCAACCTCGAAGATATTACCCTCCGTTGTCTGAGGATTTTGAAAGAGGTAGATCTGATTGCTGCTGAAGATACCCGCCATACACGAAAACTTCTCACCCATTTCAACATATCAACTCCTCTAATCAGCTATTACCGTGAGAAAGAGGTCCAGCGCTCCACCCAACTGGTGGAGCGCCTTGTTGAAGGGGAATCAATTGCTTTGGTATCCGACGCTGGGACACCAGGAATTTCCGACCCAGGTGCTGTTCTGGTGGCCCGCGCACGCGGAGCAGGTATAAACGTTGTCCCCCTGCCCGGTGCCTCAGCTCTGACCACTGCACTTTCAGTTTCCGGACTTACTCATCCTCATTTTCTTTTTTTGGGCTTTGCTCCTTCCAAAAAATCTCAACGGCGATCTCTACTCACTTCCCTTAAAAATTCACCATGGCCCCTGGTTTTTTATGAATCTCCCCGCCGTATTCAAAATCTACTTTCCGACATTCTAAAGATACTTGGCGATCGGCAGGGATTCTGGGCAAGAGAACTTACAAAGGCCTTCGAAGACTTGAAAAGCTATAAAGTCAGCACTCTTTTGGAACTGACCACATCAAAAAAAAGTCGCGGTGAATTTGTTCTTATTATTGAACCGGATAAAGATAAAGAGGTCTGCGCAGAAGGTAAAAATCTTCAGGAACTTCTGTTATGGTATCGTGACAACACTGACATGACACTGAAAGATGTCAGTCGAAAACTTGCGGATGACCTTGGTCTTTCCCGTTCCAGTGTTTATCAGCAGGCTCTGGATATCTATCAAAGAAAATAAAAAATAAAAAATTTCTTAAAATCCTGTTTACTCTATTATGGCAATAAGAACCTGTGTCACTCCGAAAAAACAGTTCATTTATGGCATTCACAAACCTTCCTACAATGTCGAAAACCTGAGGTCCAAAACAGAAACAGGCAATCTTGGAAGCTTTGATTCAGGTGAGCCATACTCCAATAAAACAAATTTTCCGGACAACAATCTGCAGGTCGATGGAGCAGATTGGATCTTCGAAATTCCCAACCCCCTCTCCTTTCGTGGCTCTACCTTTATTGATAAAGAATGGGCTGATAACAGTGCCAGCAATCTGAACCGAATCAGCCTGCCTCAAAAAGAAGAAGTCTCTTTAAGACAACTTCTTCAGGAAGAACAGATTTCTGAAAACCTGATAGGAAAACTTCCATCTCCCCTGCTTCTTTCCCTTGCCACAACATCCACTGATCCTGCAGATCTCATTCAACTGGCAGAACTCTCCTGCAGGGTGGAAAAAAATGAGGACGGGCTCCCCACAGGACTTGTTTACACAAAAAATCCTCAGGGACGAACGTGTGCCATAATTACCAATCAGCCACTATTTGAGGCTGTTGCCAATAATCCCTACCTGCCAGACAGCTACAAAACAGTTATGGTTCTGCGCCCTGGTGCCCAGGGAGGTAGTGAAATTGTTGGTGATTACAGTAAAGCAAACCAAACCCATGTCTTTGAGTACCTGCGACGTAACTCATATATTGCCGGCGGCCATTATGCTGCCAATATGGCGGATGATGCAATCCGATATTCCATAGCTCATCTGTCAGAACAGGATATGACAGGCTTACGTCATCTCTATTATCAGCGTAGTTTTGTGAGACTCGCGAGCCATCTCGGGCTGGAAATTGACCATAAACAAAAAGGCTATTCAACAACATCTCTTGAGAAACTGAGGCGAAAAATCCTGCAAGCTCTAACAGAAGGTGTAACACCTGAAATTACTGCGACTCTCTGGGGCTGGAATTTTGGTTTTGATTATGCACCAACAAATTACCGTCTTCACGCATCTCACCAGCAGATTCATCAGCAGTACGCCATGCTCCCCCGGAAAGTGGAAACTTTTTCCGGTGATCCGCTCAACCCTGTTGGTACCATGCCTTCTTTTGGCTGTGGTGATATGGTGGCTGAAGTAATACAGAATTATCAAACGACGAACGCAAGTGATTTTTTTGCTGATTACCTGGATTGTATCAAAAATAATGTCCGGATGGACGGAAGAAATGATCTGGAAGCAAACCTTGTTCTGTGGGAGAATAAACATGCCATGCTCTTTGTTCCCAAAGCACAGACTTCGCAATGGGAGTTGCAACTCATGGCACTCGAAAATGAAGAAGAAAAAACAGTTGGAAACATTCTGGAAGCCGACACTTCGGTCAGAGAATCACTCAACAGAGGTATATTCCTGGCCCAGAATGCTCTTGCCGGACTGGGTGCAAGGATGGTTACATCCATTGAATACCCAAAACGCTTGACCTGTGCAGGAGACAAACAGCATCTGCTCTACAGTTTTTTGCCCCGGCTGCCTGAATCACCCGGGGCATTTAGCGAAGCTCAACTGCGTTATATCAACGGCCACTATCCTGAAGATTTTGCAGCAGTATGCAGACTCCAGCTGAAAGCTGCCAAGTTGCTTGATTAATGCTCGGTGCTAAAAGTTCGTCGCCTTAGAACTTTTTGTATACCCAGTTGTTCCTGAACGTTTATAACCAAAGGACCGCCAATATTTGCACTCAACTGCTCATCGAGTTTTTCTTCATTCTTTTTCAGCATGAGAAATACACCAATGTCATGTGGGTCCTCTGCTTTAATGATCTCCTGCTCAGAGTCATCCAGAAAAAGATCATAATTTAAGTCATAGAAAGTTGGATCAACAAGAGTAAATGTTACAACAGGCGCTTCACAGGATTCGAGCCAGTATGCTGAAACTTTTCCATCATCCTTGTGAAAAATCTTAAAAGTAGTGTATTCTTCAAAGCTGGGAATTCCCTGTGGGAATGTGAAGACTTTTTCTGACTGAATAGAAGGTTGCTGTGTCACTGTGCTTTGCATACTCATAATCGCTCCCTGATTATAATTGTTGATAAAAATTGCCTGATACTTTTTCTATCGGCACAGACATTTATTTATTTTAGAACTTTTTATTATTGATGGATTTGTAAAAACTCTTCATCTTCTTCGTTGCGCGCCAGAAAAGAGTGCCCTTTGGGTACAAACGTGCCTTGAATATCACGTTTTTTACAAATCCATCTAAGATTTTAACTTTTACGAGTTTATCATTGTTTTTTTTTCTTTATTTGGAGTCTTACGATGGACAGGAATGGATTTTCTGGAAAATGGGGTGGAGCGTATATCCCTGAAGTCTTGTATCAAACATTTCAGGAACTGAAGGAAGAGTATGCGCGCTGTCGCAAGAGCCCTGACTTCTGGCAGGAATACCTGGAGTTAATGTCCACATACTCTTGCCGCCCTACTCCACTCACATACGCCGAAAACCTGAGCAAGCATTTTGGCGGTGCAAAGATCTATATTAAACGTGAAGATCTGAATCACACCGGAGCCCATAAGGCAAACAATGTAATGGGCCAGGGGTTGCTTGTTAAACGAATGGGCAAAAAACGGGTCATTGCGGAAACCGGTGCCGGCCAGCACGGCATGGCCACAGCCACCATGGCAGCAAAGTTTGGACTTGAATGCACCATTTACATGGGTGAGGAAGATGTGATGCGACAGCGTCCCAATGTCTTCTGGATGGAGAAACTGGGAGCCACAGTTGTGCCTGTAAAAGATGGTTCAAGAACCCTGAAAGATGCCATCAACGAAGCTTTCCGTGACTGGGTTACCAACGTTGATGACACACATTATGTATTTGGCACTGCCTGTGGTCCTGCTCCGTTTCCCGAAATGGTTGCCTGGTTCCAATCCATCATAGGCATGGAGGCAGCAGACCAGATCCTGAAATATCATGGAAAAATGCCCAAAAAAGTCTATGCGTGTGTTGGTGGCGGCTCAAACGCCATGGGAATATTTAAACGATTTCTGGAAGAAACCGATGTGGAGCTGGTCGGTGTTGAAGCCGGCGGACACGGAGCAGACAGTGGAGCACATGCCATACGTCTGTCAAGCCCTGATGCAACGCCTGGTGTTGCACAGGGTTACAAAACAATGTTCCTGCAGGATGAAGACGGACAGATGAAACATACCCATTCTGTTGCCGCCGGCCTTGATTATGTAGGTGTTTCTCCCATTCTCAGCGACTTATGGGAAAAGAAACAGGTCCGCTTTGAATCAGCAACCGATGATGAAGTCATACAGGCTTTAGATCTCACCATGAAAAAGGAAGGGATCATCCCTGCCCTTGAATCAGCTCATGCCTTTGCCGGTGCCTTCAGAGAAGCAGGCCAACTTTCCCCTGATGATGCTATTATTATCAACCAATCAGGCCGGGGAGATAAAGACATTTTTACCATTGCCCACGCTTACGCAGATCCTTCCTGGAAGGAATTTATCATTGGCCGCGGCAAAGAATACAGCAAGAACTAACCTGAGAAGGATCAAGATATGCTACTGGAACAACAATTACGTAATGCACTGGAAAAAAAAGATATTTTGCTCATGACGCATATTGTCCTGGGCTACCCTTCGTTCGATGTGAACCGTGAAGTCATCAAACAGATGGTGGAAAACGGAGTGGACTGTATTGAAATGCAGATCCCTTTTTCCGAACCAATGGCAGACGGGCCTGTAATTTTAAAGGCCAATCAGGATGCACTGGCAGCAGGGACAAAGGTCGAGGACTGCATCACATTTGGTGCTGAAATGGTGAAAGAATATGATATTCCGTTTCTCTTCATGACCTATTACAACATCATTTTTAAATATGGAGAAGAAGCCTTTTTCAAACGGGCTGCCGACTCCGGGATAAAAGGTTTTATTGTTCCCGATCTTCCCCCGGAGATGGGCGAATCATTTCTGGCTCTTGCTGACAAATACAATCTGGCTCCTATTCTGATCTACGCCCCCACCTCCACCTCAGAACGCATGGGAGAACTGGCGGCACATGGTCGAGGATTTATTTATTGTGTGGCAAGACGTGGAGTAACCGGTAAAAAATCGGAATTTGACAAGGACTTTGACAACTATCTGGGAAGATGCAGAGCTGCCACTGATCTTCCACTTGCTGTGGGATTTGGTATTCAGGATAAAGAAGACATTGAGGCATTAAAAGGAAAAGCCGACATGGCAGTCATTGGTTCCCGCACCATTAAGCTGGTTGAGCAGGATGGAGCAAAGGCAGTGGGACCTTTTATTGCAGGGCTTAAATAACCCAAAGTGTCACCTGTGTTTACGCCAGTTCGGATGCGTAATCCCAAACTTCTTTACTTTATAATTCAACGCCCTTGGACTCACCCCAAGTTTCTCAGCTGCATTTTTCTGCACCCAGAGACACTCCTCAAGGGCGTTTAAAATCAGCTCTTTTTCCTGACTCACCAGTGATTTGTTCGAATCAAAACCAGTTCTCGTCCCAGTGGATTGAGTAGTTTTTTCAACAGGCAAGGAGAGATTCTGAACCCCAATGAGATCGTCATCCTCCAGAATCACCGCACGTTCGATTGTGTTGGCCAGTTGTCTGATATTTCCGGGCCAGCTGTAGTTGCGGATCTGCTCCAGAGCGGTGTCTGTAAATCCCCGTACGTCACTTCCCAGTGATTTTGCATATTTCGTCAGGAACCACTGTGCAAGCGGCAACAGACATTGCTGCCGTTCCCGTAAGTCCGGCAAACGGATGGGCAGAACATTGATCCGATAATAGAGATCCTCCCTGAACTTTCCATGGGCAATCTGCTCCGGTAAATCTTTGTTCGTTGCTGCAATGACACGCACGTCAGCAAAAATTGTCTTATTCCCCCCCACCCGTTCAAAACACTTTTCTTCAAGTACACGTAAAAGCTTGGTCTGAAGACTGATGCTGATCTCTCCAATCTCATCCAGGAAAAGTGTGCCGCCGCTGGCCTGTTCAAAACGGCCTATTCGCAGTTTCTCAGCACCGGTAAAAGCTCCTCTTTCATGGCCGAACAATTCAGACTCAAGGAGATCTTCAGGAATATTTGCACAATTTATTTTAATAAAAGGTTTCTGTTTTCGATGGCTGTTATAATGGATGGTTCCGGATAAAAAGCTTTTTCCTGTGCCTGTTGATCCGGTAATCAGAATGGTTGAATCGGTTTTTGCAAATTTTTCCAGACTTTTCAAAACCAGTTTCATGCTGGGACTAAAGGCTATGACATCATCAAAATGGTAAACAATATCCTGTTTGTGTCGCAGATAGGCTATCTCATTTCGTAATGTTTTATTTTCCAGAGCCTTTTTTGCTGCAACCTCAAAACGTGAAACAGATACCGGGTGCACAAGATAATCAAAAGCCCCGTGCCTGAGGGCCTCCACAACTAAATCCGGTTTTTCCTCACCGCTGATGAGAATAATCGGTGTATGGGGAATGTGTTGATACACTTTATCCAGCAACGGCATATCTGTTTTACTATCCTCAAAAAAGAGAAATACAAGATCATATTCGCTACCCTTCAACTCTCCAAGTAACTTCTCACTTCCCAAACAGTAATCAATCTTTGCCTTATCAGCTAAAGCTGTCCTGATAGTTTGGTAACTTTCTTCTGGAATTGCATACGCTAAGATTGTATACATGATACTCCTTCGATAATAGCTTACTTGGAATTTCACATTTGTAACTGCCTGAAAAAATTGTATGTGAAATCCATTCTCAATGCAAACAAAAAAACATAATCAGCCTTATTTAGATCGGAGCCGCCAAAAGTAAAAATATGAACCAGCAACGCGAAGACCTTGATATTATGGAACAGGCAATACTTCTGGCGCAATCTGCTGCAGCCCAGGGAGAAGTTCCGGTGGGTGCAATAATCACATTTGAGGGAAATATTATAAGCAGTGGTGCAAACAGTCCTGTCACGACCCATGATCCAACAGCTCACGCTGAAATTATTGCCCTGCGTAAGGCTGCTGCAAATCTTACCAATTACCGGCTGCCGGGCACCACACTCTATGTAACACTCGAACCCTGCATTATGTGTATGGGCGCCTTGATTCATGCCCGGGTACAACGTGTAGTATTTGGCGCCTATGATCCGAAAACCGGCGCAGCTGGTTCCCGTTATTCCATCGGAACAGACAATCTCCTTAACCATCATATTGAAATTACTGGAGGAATTTGTGACACAGAATGTGCTTCTTTGCTGAAAAGCTTTTTTAAAGAACGACGCAAACAGAAACTGTCATGAGCACAGGAAGCGCTTTTTTACCAGTTCATTGAATTTTTGATTGCGAAATTTCCATTCTCAGTTTACAAAGGCTCACTACTATCCATTCAAACGAATTATCATTTGGATTTTGGAGAGGTGACCGAGTGGCTTAAGGTGCACGCCTGGAACGCGTGTGTACGCAAGTACCGTGAGTTCGAATCTCACCCTCTCCGCCATTGTTGGAGCCATTTGTAATCAGCGTATTACAAATGGCTCTTTTTTTACGCCGAAATAGTCTTGACGCCATCTTTTTGGTCGTGTATAAAGTCGATTCGGTACAAAGAGGTGCTTTTTCACCTGTCTCGACGCATGTCTTTGTCCACCAGCCTGATTTTTTTGATAGCCGGGTCCTGTACAACTAAGGATCATGAACCCCGCCAGGTCCGGAAGGAAGCAACGGTAATGAACCCCTTGGTGTGTTACAGGGTGCCCGGCTATCATCTTTTTCTTTACCATCCTCTTAACTGGTAGGTCTTTTTTATGTCCTATTTGGTTCTTGCCAGAAAATCACGTCCCCAGGATTTCAATCAGGTTGTTGGCCAGGTACCAGTAGTCAAAACCCTGCAAAACAGTCTTGTTCGTGACAGAGTCGCCCATGCAATACTCTTTTCAGGTGTTCGCGGTGTCGGCAAAACCACCCTGGCCCGCATCATGGCCAAAGCCATAAACTGTGAACAGAGAACTGGCGCAAACCCCTGCAACAAATGCACATCCTGCATTGAAATAACAGCTGGGTCATCTCTTGATCTTTATGAAATTGACGGTGCTTCAAATCGCGGCATTCAGGAAATTCGTGAGCTGAAAGAAAAAATACGCTTCCTGCCCTCATCATCGAAATATAAAATCATCATCATCGATGAAGTTCACATGCTCACCACAGAGGCTTTTAATGCCTTGTTAAAAACCCTTGAAGAGCCGCCTGATCATGTGTTTTTCATGTTTGCCACCACGGAATTGCACAAGATTCCAATCACAATTCTTTCCCGGTGCCAGCGCTATGAGCTGAAACGTGTTTCTGCCGAAGATCTTGGAGCACATTTCCAAAAACTGGCTGAAGATGAAGGAGTGGTCATAGAGCAGGCAGCCCTTGATCTTATTGTCCGGGAATCCGAAGGATCAGTGCGTGATGGCCTCAGCCTGCTGGATCAGGTCTTTTCCTATGGTGAAAAGGAGATTGGGATAAATGATGTCATTCAGGTTCTGGGGCTGGTTTCCCGTGATATCATTCTCAGTCTTTCCCGTGCCTTGCTGGAAAAAGATCATGGAGCAGCATTTCACGCCCTTGAGGAAACATTTAATTATGGTGTGGATCTGAAACGATTCACCGCAGACCTGCTCGAGGCTTTTCGTACTCTTATTCTCTGTAAAATAGATGGTTGTCAGGAACTTATTGATATCCCGCCCCAGGAACTTGATGAGTTCAAGTCTCTTGCAGCAAAGCATTCCCATAACACTCTTCATATGAAACTCAACCTGCTCATGCAGGGCGTGGAACAGATGCGTTTCTCGTCTCAGCCAAGGCTGGCACTTGAAAACTCATTTTTAAAAATTATTCAGGCAGGAGATGTGGTGCCGGTTTCCAACCTTCTTGGTAAAATCGATGCCCTTCTTGCCGGAACCCCACTCCCCCAAAAAGAAGTGGCCGTGGGGATCAGTGAGAAAAAAAAAACAGAAAAAAAAATAACTGAAACAATAAATTCCGCTCCTGTATCCAAGCCACAACCTACACCACAAGCAGACACAGAAAAACCTGCGAACGAACCGGGTGAAGCTGAACCGCCATTGGTTCCAGAGCAGCCGCCGTTACCAGAGGAAAGACCATCCACAACCATTGAAGATGATTACAAACCTGTTGCCCGCCCTCACCAACGCGATGTGAGACGTGACTGGCCCGGCTTCATTGAGCATGTAAAAGACAGAAAAGTCTGGATGGCCCAGGATCTGCAGCGTACTGAAAAAGTAAAAGAAGTTGATGGTGAACTGCAGCTTCATTTTGCTGACCAGGCAAACTGTACACTGCTCAGGCAAAAGGAAAACATAAAACTCCTCACCGAATTCGTTCTTGATTTCTTCCAAAAAGACCTTAAGCTTCATATCATCACTCCAGCTCAGGAAGACAATGGAGATATGGAGAACGTTGAAAGCCCTCATAAGCTCCGGCAAAAACTGGCAAATGATCCACTTGTTATCATGGCTACAGAAATATTCAATGGCCAAATCGGTGATATCCGAGTAGGGCCAAGAAGCAGATAATGCTTGCCAGCGTAGCCGTGAGTTCTTAACGTAAAAAGTAGAAAATAACCGGATATAGCGGTTTTAAATATAGATTATAACATCAAACGGTAGACAACTATGGATATGAGTTCGATCATGCAGCAGGCTCAGCAGATGCAACAAAAAATGGCAGACATTCAAGAGCAGCTGAAAACAAAAACTGCAACCGGTACTGCAGGTGGCGGGATGGTAACAGTGACAGCCAATGGTAAAAATGAAATCCTCTCCATTGAGATTGAAAAGGAGATTATTTCAGTGGAAGAAAAAGAAATGCTCCAGGACCTGATCACAGCAGCAACAAATGACGCTTTACGGAAAGTCAGTGAAATCGGTAAGGCTGAGATGGCAAAGCTCACGGGTGGTATGAACATTCCCGGTGTTTCCAATCTTTTTTCATAGCATCAATAGTTGATAGTCTCATGATAACTTCCAATTTTATATTTTGATTTTGGCCAGCGCCCTATGTCCCCACAAGTAGTCCCACAAGCATTGGAACGTTTGATTCATGACCTGACCAAACTACCTGGCATCGGAAAAAAAACAGCATCCCGTCTTGCCTTAAGCATCCTCAGACGCTCGGCAGGAGAAGCTCGGGAGCTTGCCGCAGCACTGAATGAACTCCACAGTTCAATCCAACTCTGTTCCTGTTGTTTTACATTCTCAGAAAGTGATCCATGCACTATCTGCGCAGATCATAAACGGGACGCAAACCTTATCTGCGTTGTTGAGCAGCCAGGCGACCTGCTCGCCATCGAAAAAGCAGGCAACTATCTTGGACATTACCATATCCTTCATGGTGTACTTGCCCCCATGGATGGAGTGGGACCAAATGAAATCAAAGTAAGTGAACTGGAGGCACGTATAAACAGTGGCACAGTCAGGGAGATTTTTATTGCCACAAGCTCCACTGTACCCGGTGAAGCAACAGCAAACTATCTCATTGACAGGCTTCAGAACAAACCTGTTCTCATCACACGTCTTGCCTGTGGAATACCTATGGGTATGGATATCAAATACGCCGATAAACACACCCTTGCCAGAGCCATTGAAAGCAGATGCAAAACATCCTGATTTTAACCTTGCCTTCAGTGCTTAATTTCACTTAATTTTTCTTGACAGAACCGCCATATATTGGTAATTGACACTGTTCTAATTGTCACTTTTTCATCTTTACAATAAAATGATGAAAAGAAAGATTGTATTCCAGGCGCGTAACTCAGCGGGAGAGTGTCACCTTGACATGGTGGAAGTCGGCGGTTCGAAACCGCCCGCGCCTACCAGAATGATTCGGCTAAAGTTTATACAAACAGAGACTCTGATTTTGTACTGGCTTTAGCCTTTGGTTTTATATAGACGTAATTACACCCCACAAGGGAGTATAAGTGCCTTGTGGGTGCTTGTATTCTGTTTTTTTAAAAATTAGATCCATAAAAGCTTATTTTATTGCTGCTTATATGGAGTAAGACACTAATGACTGACATCAAAATCTCAATAGAAAATGGGGAAGCAGCTGTTATGCCGGCTGCGACTACAGTGGGAGAGGCTCTTTCCGAACTGTTATCCAATAAACAGAGGAAAAGAACTGTTGCCGTAAATATTGGCGACCAGGTCCTGGATCTGTCCACCCCATTACATGAGGATGCGACCCTCAGTCTTATACAGATCGGGTCAGAAGAAAGCCTTGCCATCCTTCGTCACTCAACAGCCCACGTCATGGCTGAGGCTGTTCGGGAAATCTACGGCTCTGATGTGAAAGTTGCCATTGGCCCATCCATTGATGACGGATTCTATTACGATTTTGACCGTGAGGAGCCATTCAGCCCCGACGATTTTGAGCAAATTGAAGCGAAAATGACAGAAATTGTCAGAAAAGCTCTGCCTTTCACCCGAATCGAAATACAAAGTGATGAAGCTATCAAACGCTTTGAAGCTGAAGGTGAAAAATATAAAGTTGAACTGATTCGTGATCTTGGGGAAGATTCTGTATCACTCTATCAGCAGGGAGACTTTACAGACCTCTGCCGCGGCCCGCACCTGCCGAACACATCATGGATTAAAGCATTCAAGCTGCAACGTGTTGCAGGCGCCTACTGGCGGGGCGATGAAAAAAATCAGATGCTCCAGCGCATTTACGGCACAGCTTTTTATGATAAAAAAGCGCTCAAAAAACACCTGAATGCTCTGGAAGAAGCCAAGAAACGTGACCATCGCAAGTTAGGTAAGGAGCTTGAACTCTTTACAATTCAGGATGATATCGGTCCAGGCTTGATACTGTGGCAGCCAAAAGGTGCACTGCTTAGGAAACTTATCGAAGATTACTGGAAAGACGCTCATTATCGTAACGATTACGAGCTGCTTTATACCCCGCATATTGCCCGCCAGGATCTCTGGAAAACTTCAGGCCATCTCGACTTCTACTCAGAGAATATGTACTCCGGCATGGATATCGATGATGTTCGATATCAGCTTAAACCGATGAACTGTCCCTTTCATATCGGTATCTATAACAGCAACAAACGGAGCTATCGGGAATTTCCCATACGCTGGTGTGAACTTGGAACTGTGTACAGATACGAAAGAGCCGGCGCCCTGCATGGTTTGCTTCGAGTACGCGGTTTCACCCAGGATGATGCACACATATTCTGCATGCCGGATCAACTCGAAGATGAAATTTTCAATATTCTCGACCTGAATCTGGAAATTCTCAAAACCTTTGGTTTTGATCAATATGATATTTATCTCTCCACACGACCTGATAAATACGTCGGATCAGATGAAAACTGGGATCAGGCGACTGAAGCTTTAAAACTTGCCCTTGAGAAAAAAGGACTTTCTTTTGAGCTCGATCCCGGAGAAGGCGTTTTTTACGGACCTAAAATCGATATTAAAATCAAAGATCAGTTAGGCCGATCATGGCAGTGTTCCACCATTCAGGTTGACTTCAATCTTCCGGAACGCTTCAAAATGACCTACACCGGCAGTGATAACCAGGAGCATCAGCCCATCATGATTCATAGGGCACTCATGGGATCCCTTGAACGTTTCATCGGTGTTTTGACCGAACATTACGCCGGAGTTTTTCCCCTTTGGTTTGCTCCGACACAGGCAAGAATCCTGAACATCACTGATGCCCAGGCTGAGTACTGTGAAGAAGTTTATGCAAAACTGAGAAAAGCAGGTGTCAGGATAGAAAAAGATTTGCGCAATGAGAAACTGAACTATAAGATCAGAGAAGCACAGATGGCTAAAATTCCATATATGCTCATCGTTGGTGACAAAGAAAAAGAAAACAAAACCGTTACCGTCAGACTGCGCAATGGAAAGAACATCGCTGACATGCCCATAGACGACTTCACCAGAAAGGTTGAGGAAGAGTGTCTAGAAGGTCGCGGTATATAAAAATCTGTAACAGGATCTCTTGAAATTCATCGTATTTCAACTTGATCAATCGTAATTCCGAGCTTAGGAGGTAGTAAGATTAAAAGAAGAGGAAGAAGAGCCCCGGTTCAACATGAAGTAAAAGTAAAAACCAATGAAGCTATCCGTCACCCGCAAATTCGACTTATTGGGAGTGATAGTTCCCAGCTCGGCATATTCAGCGCTGCTGATGCCCTTGAAAAAGCTTACGATGAAGGATTGGATCTTGTAGAAGTTTCAGCCAATGCCAATCCGCCTGTATGCAGAATCATGAACTATGACAAGTTCAGATATGAACAGGCGAAAAAACAGCAGGAAGCAAAAAAGAAACAGACTACAGTTGAAACCAAAGAAATTAAGTTTCGTCCAAAAACTGAAGAACACGATCTGAATTTCAAACTGAAACATGTTAAGAAATTCCTCAGCCAGAAAAACAAGGTCAAACTGACCATGCGGTTTCGTGGACGTGAAATTGTTTACTGCCAGACTGTTGGTCTGGAGGCAATGAAAAAAATTGCAGCAGCCCTTGAGGATGACGCAGTCATTCTGCAGCCACCAAAGATGGAAGGACGGCAAATGGTAATGTTTGTCGGCCCCAAGGTCTGATTATTATTTGACACAGACGATAAGTTATTTATTTAGAGAATTCCCTGTTTTACAGGATAAGGAGTAGATACCATGCCAAAAATGAAAACCAAAAGAGGCGCAGCAAAACGCTTCAAAAAAACAGGTTCTGGAAAAATCAAACGTTCCAAGGCTTTTACCAGCCATATTTTGACCAAGAAATCCACAAAAAGAAAACGGAACTTGCGTAAATCCGGCTTGGTTGATCCGGCAAATGCACCCACTATCAGAAAAATTCTGCCTTATTTGTAGGCTGTTTTTGCATGGTTGAAACCAGATAAATCATTTGTAAATTTGCATATCAGCAGAGAAAACTAATTCTCTGATTTAAAGGAGCATCAAAATGCCACGCGTTACCAGGGGCTTTAAAGCCCGTAGAAGAAGAAACAGAGTCCTGAAACTTGCCAAAGGTTACAGAGGTGGAAAGTCCCGCCTTTACCGTACTGCCACAGAGGCTGTTGATAAAGCCCTTGGTTATGCCTACCGTGACAGGCGTGCAAAAAAACGTGATTTTCGTCGTCTCTGGATTACCCGCATCAGTGCCGGTACCAAAATGAACGGAATAAATTATTCCAAATTCATAGGCGGTTTGAAAAAAGCAAACATTGAACTGGATCGTAAAGTACTGGCCAACATGGCCATCCTTGACGCCCCTGCTTTTTCCAAAGTTGTTGATCTTGCCAAAGCGGCAAATGCTTAAGCCTGATATCTTCTGACCCCGGCAACTGTATGATCAACCGGGATAAGTGTCGCAAAAAGAACTTTTCCCAGCAGAAACAGGAAAAGAATTTGTAAGACACTGACATTCATTGATCACAGGCAAAATACCTGTGTACAAGAAAGATATTCTCATCATGCCGGTTTCGATTCAAATTGGAACCGGCATATTGTTTTAACGAGTAGCCATAAAAATATCATGGAGCAAGAACTAGTCAATCTGCAAAACCAGGCCAAGGAACAACTGGCAACCATTGAAAATGATGGCCAGCTGGAAGAATTCCGTATCCGGTTTCTTGGCAGAAAAAGCCAATTTTCCTCCATAATGAAGGGATTGGCTGAGGTTGCAAAGGAAGACAAACCGCGTCTTGGCCAGATGGCCAACAGCATAAAAAAAGAAATTGAAGCACTGTACGATACCAAACGACAGGAAATTTCTAGTAATAGTAGTGCATCATCTGCGGATAACAACGGCATAGACCTCACCCTTCCAGGACGCAAGCCCCAGACAGGAAAACTTCATCCTGTAACCCAGATCATGAATGAGGTCTGTTCAATTTTTGAAAGCCTGGGCTTTTCAGTTGCCGAGGGCCCAGATGTTGAGCATGATCATTATAATTTTGAAGCACTCAATATCCCGGCCCATCATCCGGCCAGGGATATGCATGACACCTTCTATGTAAGTGACTCAATCCTGCTGCGAACCCATACTTCTCCCATGCAGGCCAGGATCATGGAAACCCGGCAACCACCGCTTCGGGTTATAGCACCGGGCAAAGTGTATCGTTGTGACTCTGATATCACTCACACTCCCATGTTTCATCAGGTTGAAGGTTTTCTTGTTGATCGTGATGTTTCTTTTGCAGACTTAAAAGGTGTGCTGACCATCTTCACCCAGAAGATGTTTGACAGAGATCTTGAACTGAGGTTTCGCCCCAGTTTCTTCCCGTTCACAGAGCCTAGCGCCGAGGTTGATATCGCATGTGTTATGTGCGGAGGTTCCGGTTGTCGGGTTTGCAAGCGTACAGGATGGCTTGAAATTCTAGGTTCCGGAATGATCGATCCTGAAGTTTTCAAGATGGTAGGTTACGACCCGGAAGTGTACAGCGGCTTTGCCTTTGGTCTTGGTATCGAGCGTATTGCCATGCTGAAATACGGCATAGACGATATCCGTCTATACTATGAGAACGATCTTCGTTTTCTTTCTCAGTTTTAAATCAGCAACAGGCACCTGACGCCAAAAGCATTACACACAAATAACAAACTCGTAAACAGTTAAAATCTAAGATAGATTTGTAACCTAACAGCTACAAAAGAAAAACCATGAAGTTTACCCTCGACTGGTTAAAAGAATATGTTGATACCGGCGATTTAAGTCCGGATACTCTTGCAGAGCATCTCACCATGCTGGGTCTGGAAGTTGACAGTGTCACTCCCCTGTTTCCCGAACTGCAGCCCCTGAAAACTGCTAAAGTTTTATCAGTTGAAGCGCATCCGAATGCTGACAAACTCCATCTTTGTGAAGTGGCGGTTGGAGATGACACCCTTACCATTGTTTGTGGAGCACCAAATGTCCGCAAAGACCTGGTCACAGCCATTGCCCTTGTCGGCACAGTCATGCCTGATGGAACCAAGATTAAGGCTTCCAAAGTTCGTGGCGTTAAATCCCATGGCATGCTCTGCTCTGAAAGAGAACTTGGTTTAAGCGATTCTCACGATGGTATTATGGAGCTTCCTTCTGACCTTGAACATGGTCAACCGCTCCTTGAAGCGTTGGGAATGAACGATCTTCTGGTTGAAGTGGATCTTACTCCCAACCGGCCGGACTGCGCCTCTGTGATCGGAATTGCAAGAGAAGTTGCCGGTATTACGAGAACCCCCCTCACACTTCCAGTGGAGAAAACCACCCTTGAACACTCCAATCGTGATTTTTCCGTTGATGTTGAGAATTCTGAGATGTGTCCCCGTTATGCCGCGCGACTCATTAGAAATGTAAAAATCGAACAATCTCCATGGTGGATACGAAAACGTCTTTTATCCATTGGTCTTCGCCCGATTAACAATGTGGTGGATATTACCAACCTTGTGATGATGGAATATGGCCAACCCCTGCATGCCTTTGATTATGACACCTTGGGTGGCAACCAGATTATTGTCCGTCAGCCAAGAAACGATGAAAAAACATTTACTACCCTTGATGGAGAAGAGCACACTTTAGATACCAGTATGCTCATGATCTGTGATGCCAATGAGCCTGTTGCTGTGGCTGGCGTCATGGGAGGAATGAACTCAGAAGTCAGTGAAACAACCACAAACATTCTTCTTGAAAGTGCCTGCTTTAATGCTGTCTCAGTTCGCCGTACTGCCCGCAAACTCAAACTTGCCACAGAGGCATCTTATCGATTTGAACGTGGCGTGGACCCGGGCGGCTGTGTTACTGCTATGGAACGTGCTGTGTCTCTTTTCTGTGAGATTGCCGGAGGAGATGCTGCCCAGGGTGGTGTGGATTACTACGGTGGTGTACGCCCTCTCAATTCACAAAAACTTCGGATCTCAAGAACATCAGCTTTGCTTGGCATTGATCTTGATTATGAAAAGATTACAGATGTCCTGCAATCTATCGGTATTCGCTGTAAACCAAAAGATGATGATACCATATGGGTCAATCCTCCAACTTTTCGAATAGATATTGAACGTGAAGTTGATCTTGTAGAAGAGGTTGCAAGGCTTGTAGGTTACAACAATATTCCAACCAACCTGCCGACAGTGAGCCTTAGTTATCCTGAGCAGGATGCCAAGAGAAAACTGCGTACTCAGGCAACAAATCTCCTTGCTGACATGGGGTTTTCAGAAGCAATCAACTACTCTTTTGTCACCGAACAGCATGTCTCCATGATGAACCTTGCTGAAGATGACATCAGACGCGCACAGGTCAAACTGCTCAACCCTTTGAGTGAAGAGCAATCAGTCATGCGGACAATGCTTCTGCCAGGGCTCCTTGAAAACCTGAAGCGCAATATTAATTTCCAGAAAACTGCAGTAAAAATCTTTGAAATTGGTAAAGTATTCACTCCACAGGGTGACAATGAACAACCTGTTGAAAAAGAAAGACTGACGTGTATCCTGAGCGGCAAAAGATCCGGTGAAGCCTCATCCCTTTATAATAGTGATGACAATGTTGATATCTTTGACGCCAAGGGTATGGTTGAATTGCTTCTTGAGACTCTTCGTCTCTATGGATGTGGAGAAGATGTAATCCGTTTCCGTACTCCTGATGAAAATGAAGCCGATCTTTTTGCAGATCCCGCGCAATGTCTTCTTCTTGAATCTGAGCAAGGAACTGTGGGACAGCTGAGCAGACTTTTGCCTGAAATAGCAAAACAGTTTGGTATCAAGCAAGATGTTTTTTTCATTGATCTTGATTTTGAACTACTCAGTACCTTGAAATCCGCTGTGAAAAATTTCCAGCCACTTCCTGTTTATCCTGCGGTCAAACGGGACATTGCTCTGCTCGTTCCAGCAGGTACCAAGGCAGGAGACCTGCTCGACACCATACGTACGAGCAAAGAAAAATTCATCGAGCACTGCGAAGTCTTTGACGTATACCAGGGAAAATCGCTTGATGCTGGAATGAAAAGTGTTGCTGTCTCTGTTACCTATCGTTCTCCAACGAAGACTTTAACAGAAAAAAATGTTAATAAATCACATACAAAAATTATTAATACACTGACATCCAAATTTAATGGAAGTCTGAGAGAAGGTTAATCATGAATAAAGGAAATCTTACCCGTAAAGAACTGGCTGAAGCACTTACAACACAGCTTGGATACTCCCAGAGTACCTGTTCAGAACTTGTCGACACTTTTCTGGACAGAATGAAAAACAGATTATTGGATGGTGAATCAATTAAATTCGTTCATTTTGGTACCTTTAATGTACGGGATAAACAGCCACGCCGTGGTCGCAATCCACGTACCGGAGAAACCATTACCATTAAACCGCGACAGATGATCAGCTTTCGTCCAAGTAAAAAGATGCGGGAACAGATTAATAAGTAGGACAACCTGAGGGGTCGACCAAAGACCGAATGAGCATAGAAATACCTGACAAGCTCTATTTCAAAATCGGTGAGGTGAGTAAACTGGCCTGCGTGGCTCCGCATGTTCTCAGATATTGGGAAAGCGAATTTAAAGAAATCCAACCCAAACGTGCTAATTCCAATCAACGTCTTTACAGACGTGAAGATGTTAAAATAGTGCTGCTCGTGAAAACACTTCTTCACGAGCAGGGGTATACCTTATCAGGGGCGAAAAAATTTCTTGCCGGTAAAAAACAGAGCTTGCTTACTCCCCCAAAAACAGATATTGCAGGCTGTCTTCAAACAATAAAGGAAGAACTTCTGGCAGTCGACAAAATGCTCAACAAAAAAGAGTAGCAGGTCCCACTTCTTGCCTGCCATTTGTTGACAGCTTCCCTACTCCATGGTAAGAAGAGTCACATTTCGGAACGTGGCGCAGTCTGGTAGCGCACTTGTCTGGGGGACAAGTGGTCGGAGGTTCAAATCCTCTCGTTCCGACCAATAATTTCAAGCACTTAGAGCAATACCTCTAAGTGCTTTTTTGTTTCCGTGTGTGAATCTGTGTGAGAAACTTTTGTGGCACTCTCGTAAATATCCATTGCATTACGTGCTGAATTCCCTAAAGTATGCACATAAATTTCGGTGGTCGAACGATTTTCATGGCCTAAAATACTTTGAATCGCTCCCAGTGGGACATTATTATGATCCATCACTGATGCACCGGCATGTCTGAGTGCATGAAAACGAAAGTACTTCACCCCCGCTTTCTCACATAGTGTTCTCATAAGTCTTTTTCGATCCCTATAAGGTCCTTCCATGTAGGCACTATCTTTTTTCGAGAAATACCTGTGCCAGAAGACCCAGGGCTTACTTTTATCTCTGTCCTGAAACCTTTGGATTAAGATGGCGTGTAAACGTTTTGTGATTGGAACCTTACGAGGTGTTAAATGACTCCCCTTCTTCTTTCGGGTGTATAAAATCAACTCTCGTTGCTCCAAATCGACATCCTTCCACTCCAGATGATTAATTTCACTCATCCTGCCTAGCGTATCACAGATAGTGATCAAATAATCCTTGGCGTCAGTGGCAGGGTCTGCAAGCTCTATGACCTTGTCAATGTCCTGTCTTGAAGGCACATACTTGATCCGCTTCTCAACCGGCAGAAATTCAACATCGTCAGCTGGATTACAGTCGATCCACTTTCGTTTCTTTCCAAAATTAAAAGTTGCCCTGAGTGCTTTAATCTCGCTGTTTGCTGTATACGCTGAAACCCTGCTCCGCTTGAAAATAAATTTTTCTATCATCGTAGTCGTGATTTCACTGCACTCAAGCTTACCCCATAAAGCAACCCATTTCTTAGCCTTATAACAACTATTGTCATAATGAGTTTTGGAGTTATAAATTTTCACATGATCCAACCTGAAAGTAATCAATTCAAAGAAGTCCATGTGAGAGGCATCAAGATAAATGATGGAATAAATTCTTAAAATGTGCAAGATAAGTGATGGAAAGGTGTGGAGCCCCCTCACGTACCTTGCAAAT
>DQTH01000060.1 GCA_015662865.1 Desulfocapsa sulfexigens | reverse complement strand
AGCCGAAGGGTTTGGGGCTTTCATGCTGTGTAAACATCAAATAGCCTGAAAAGCTACCCATCATTTATCGTGCATCAGCTCATGCCTAGGGAATTTTTAAGTCGGTAAGTACAACATCCGGTTGCATGGATTGCCACAGAGCCATACCTTCCACACCATCACCTGCTGTTTCAACAAGGTAGCCTTGTTCTGCCAGCACGAGCTTGAACAGGCGACGCATTCGTTCCTCGTCTTCAATTATCAGTATCCGTCTCTCCATCTCTTTTTTCCCGTGATATCGATATCGGTGGCGGGCGCGTCCGGCTGTTCTTCTCAACAGTTACCAAGGGCTGTAACGGCAATCGTATAAGCACCGATACTCCTCCATCCTTTGCATTGATAAGGGTGATACTGCCGTTATGAGCACGAACAATTTGACGGCAGACAGGCAGCCCCAATCCGACACCTTTTTTTTTGGTGGTGAAAAATTTTTTAAATACGAGTTTATGAGCATCTTCTGCAATACCGGGTCCTGTGTCGGTCAAGAGGATTTCAACACGTTCATTATCCAGTTGACGTACAGAAATAGTGATTTGTCCACCATCCACCATTACTTCTTCACTGTTGGCAACACAGTTGAGTAATACCTGCCTGATCTGTTTGAAATCGGCATATAGAACAGGAAGATGTTCAGGAAAAATAACTTTAATCTTAACATTGGTATTGTGGTCATTGCAGCTTCGCCACTTGGACACAAAATCATTTATTGCTTTTCTGAGATCCACTTTACGGAACCGTGGTGGCTTATGGCGTGCCATTCCGAGCAAGTTGGAAATAACCAGGTTCAGATTGTCCACTTCGTCAATGATATAATGCAGTAATTCATGCCTCATTTCCGGCCCCCGATCGTCTGGTTCCAGAAACTGTGCGGAACTGCGGATGATAGCTAAAGGATTTTTCAGCTCATGGGCAAGAATTGCGGTCATCTCACCCAGAGTTGCCATTTTCTCAGCCTGCATCAACTTGTCATAAACCTGTTGCAGCTGATTTTTGCTTTTGGCAAGGGTCTCATAGTTCAGTGCATTCTCAACAGCTATGGTGACCTGATTGGCAAGGGTGTTGAAAATTTGAACATCACGACTGCTGTAGAGGCTGCCGTTGTTCTTTGCGCCCATCAGCAGCATTCCTCTGAACCGGGAGCTTCCCTGTAAACCATAAACAAGTGAAAATCCGGCTTTTTGTATTTCCTGCAATTCTTCTGAAAGATCCGGGTCATACGCCACTGGATTGCAGAAGAAGAAATGTTTTTTTTCACGCAGCAGATTGATAAGTCGGCTTTGAGACCAGAGGTGAGAACCAAATCGCAGATCTTCCGGGTAAAGACGACTGCGTTTTTCGTCCATGATCATCAGGCCAATACCAGTTATTTGCAATCGCTCAGGTAGTTTACCGATGAGCTCTTCAATCAGATCTGGCAGGTATAATGAAGCGGCGATCCGACCAGTGACATCACAGAGTATTGTTCGATAATCTGGTAGATTGCTGAAGAAAAGCCGATTAACGAAACCTTGTATCAATTTTTGGAGCGGGTAAAAAAGGAGTGCTGCTGCTAGCAGAAAATATAGGAAAAACTCTGCTAATACAGCCTGGTTGTAGCTGGTGAATTGTTTGAGCGCCTTAAGGAGAATTGCATACAGGGTAAAGAATATTCCCAGCAGCACTAAATAAGTTAAGCTGCGATTTAGAATGCAGTCCATGTCCATTCTCGGATACATATCGATTGCACAAAACATGGCCATCGATACCCCCAGAACTATCCCGGCACTGGTCCAAAAGCTGATAGACATGCAATCAAGGATGACTGAAGGCAGGAGGTATAAAAAAAGACAAGAGAGAACTCCGAGCCAGATGCTCACGAGAAGAAGTTTGGATAAATTCTTGCTACAGGCCGGTGAAAGTCGCGACATGACAGTTGTGAGTAGTAAGGAAACGTTTTTTAAATAATAAGTACCTTTGTTGAACAGTTTCGTCTTCGGACAAACAGATTCATGTGAAAATCAGCCCCAAGAGCACCAGAAGCTCTGCGGGCAATTATTTATCCAAGGTAAAGAAAAAATAAAGAGTCTACTTATAGTGTTAATCAAGAAATCGATAAATTGTAATAAAAAATGTCAATTTTTTCTGAAATTCAAGGATATTGAAGTTTTTGTGTCACCACACAGAATGGGCGTTTTGTAATGAAGTGTTACGATTCTTTTGGAGTCACAATGAGAGCAGAGCCAGAAAAAAATGCAAAAAATCCACACTTATTCTGATAAAGGATGCTTTTTATTCAAAGGACAGGAAAACGATTGCTCAAGGGTAGGAGAGGGATAAAAAAACGTCTTCACCATTCCCTTTAGGTTACCTTGAAACATTGCCTTTTCGCTCCAACTAATCGTTGAGAGAAAAAATTTGTCCTCGGAATAGCATATATATGCACCAAAGGCATTACCTGCGGGGCACCTGTGGCAAATTTTTTCTCACGTCTCGATCTGGAATGAGAATGCTAATTTTTCAAGGCACCCCTTTATTCACATGGGGATGGTGAAGACAGATGTTGTGTGAAATATTTTAGAATTTTAGCTGATTTTTCATCTTTTTCATCGTTATATCACCAATACCTTTGACGTTCAGCAGATCATTGTTACTTTTAAACTTACCGTGTTTCTTGCGGTAGGCGATAATATTTTTGGCTGTTACAGGGCCGACACCAGCAATTTCTGTCAGCTCTTTGGCGGTGGCAGTGTTGATGTTAACTTTTCCGGCTTTTGCTTTTGTGCTCTTCTTGGCACTTTTGGAGCTGCTTTTTTTGGCTTTGGTATCTTTTTTTGCTGTTTTTTTACTGCTTTTATTGACCTTAGTGTCTTTTTTGGCACTTTTCTTACTACTCTTTTTCAATTTGCTTGTTTTACTGCTCACACTAGAGTCATCAGTAGAGGACTTTGCTGTAACCAGTTCCGGGGAAAGCAGAAAAGTCGCCGTTATCACGATGGTTACGAGAACAAGAAGCTTACGAATTGACATCACTAAATCTCCGTTTTTTAATGTTGATTATCTGAAATTTTAAACAGGGAGCAAAAAAGATAGCATTTTCGTTCTAAGTCGAGGCGCACGGGCGATATTGCCACCGGTATGTATTTGATATCGTGAGGGTAAAATTTCATGCAGCGAAGAGTTTGGGCGAAAAGGCAATTTTGCAAGGTGGCCTTAACCGAGCATTCCTTTGATGGCGCCAGCAATACCACCTTCAGCAGATTCTTCTCCAGCCATCAGTCCATCAATTTGAGCGGAAATGGGAGCAGGCAGCTTTTCTTTAATGAAGTCCATTACAACATTGACAGCATTTTGGGCAGATTCTTCAGAAATTCCGGTTTTCTCAACAACAGTATTGACGAGTTGTTCCATGGCATTACCTCTTTTTTCGTTAATAAGACTTGCTTGATTACGATTCTTATTCCTTTATGTAGTGGATAATCAATATATATTAATTGTTCAAGGGAAATCTATTATTAATGGTACAGTGTTAAGGCAAAAAGGATGCGCTGTGATTTGTCGTGCCGTGCAGATCTATATTCTGAGTAGTCTTCTTTAGTAAAGCTCTTGTGATGGAACGTTTATTCATCAGTTACATAGTATCATCTCTCCAAAGGCACACAGGCTATCAATTATTCGCTGTTTGTATTTTTTTTCTGATTACGTACAAAACTCAGCCGTTTTGTTTGTCATTCCCGCGGAGGCGTGAATCCAGAGGGGGTGACACCACCACGATCACTTGTAATTCTTTTGTTTTACCAATTCCTTATGGCTTCACCATATGCAGTTGGCTGAGTTTCATACGTAATCAGAATTTTTTTTTTGCATTTATTGAAGTGATCCCATACAATTAATTCATTGTATGAATGTCAGAATGCCCATCGTTGAGTCTTTGACAGTTCATTTTCAGGCAGAACAGACAGGAGGTTTATTATGAATGCTGCCCAGCTTATCCCCACACCTGACGTACTCCAGGTTCCCTGGGGCTGGTTTCAGGTCCTTCTCACCGTCACATTTTTTATGCATCTGGTGGTGATGAACATCCTTCTCGGCTGTTCTATCATAACCTTTCTCAGGCATGCCTCGGGAAAATCCACAGATGTCAATAAAGCGATTGCCGGAAAACTTCCACTCACTGTTGCCTTTACAGTAAACTTTGGAGTTGCTCCGCTTCTGTTTCTTCAGGTCCTTTATGGCAATTTTATGTATACAAGTTCAGTGCTTATGGCTATTTACTGGTTATCCATTTTTGCAATTGTGATTTTTGCCTACTATGGAGCCTATATTTACACCATGAACTACGACAGGATTGTCGATTATCATACGGTGCTCACCGGGTTCATAGCAGGAAGCCTCCTTGCTGTTGCTTTTATCCTCACCAACAATCTTTCCTTTATGACCAATGTGGAGGCCTGGCCGGCATATTTCAATAATGCCGAGGGAACTCTATTAAACTTTACTGATCGCAGCCTGTTTCCACGTTATTTGCACTCTGTGCTTGGAGCAATCGCTGTCGGTGGGCTTTCCATCGCCTTCTATTACGATTTAAAAAAACGTAAAGGCGATACTGAGGCTGAAGCCAACATCAAAATCGGCATGAACTGGTTTGCAGGCGCGACCATGCTGAATTTTGGTGTTGGTACCTGGTACTGGGGCCTTCTGCCTGATTCGGTACGTTCATTGACAGGTAACGGCAGTGCTTTCTTCCTGTTCTTCCTTGTCCTTGGCACTGTCACAGCAATTTTATCTCTTATTTACGGATTACGGCACAAAGTCCGGCCAGCTGTATATTATCTTCTAGGCTCTCTTTTCAGCATGGTTCTGGTTCGGGAATTTGCAAGACGCCTGACCCTTGCCCCATGGTTTAAAACTTCAGATCTTGAAGTTGTGCCGCAATACTCTCCAATGATTGCCTTTCTTGTCTCTTTTGCAGGTGGTCTCTGGCTCATCTGGTATATGATTCGGCTTGTTCTCACCGATAAGGAGGTTAACTCATGAATTATCCCGTATGGCTCCTTGATATGTTTGGCGGGGGAACACTTATTGCCCTTATTGCCGTAATCCATGTTTACGTGTCCCACTTTGCTGTGGGTGGCGGTCTGTTTCTGGTTGTCACTGAAATGAAGGGGCTGCGTGAAAACTCTCCCGCGATTCTTGACTACACAAAAAAACATACCAGATTTTTCCTCCTGGTGAGCATGGTTTTCGGTGGACTCACCGGCGTTGCAATCTGGTTTACCATTGCACTTCTCAGCCCTGCCGGAACGTCCTCGCTCATTCACACTTTTGTTTTTGCCTGGGCCACTGAATGGGTCTTCTTTCTGGGCGAAATTGTTTCTCTGCTTCTCTACTACTATTACTTTAACAAGATCAGTTCCAGGAACCATCTTATCCTGGGGTGGATATACTTTGGCTGTGCCTGGGTCTCTCTCTTTGTTATTAACGGCGTGATTGATTACATGCTCACCCCGGGAGAGTGGCTGAATGACAATAATTTCTGGACAGGATTTTTTAATCCCACCTTCTGGCCGGCGCTCTTTTTTCGAACATTTATTGCGTTGATGATTGCAGGACTTTTCGGATTTCTCACAAGTGTGAATATTAAAGATCCGGAGATGCGCCATAAGATGACCCGCTACTGCGGTATCTGGCTCATGGCTCCTCTGGTGTTCCTTTTGGCTTCTGCTGTATGGTATAAGGCTGCCCTGCCGCCTGCCCAGCAGGAGATGATTTTTACCACCTCACCGGAAATGAAAATTTTTCTTTCCGGCTTCATTTATCTGTCGCCGGTTCTTTTTGCAGGCGGCCTGATCATTGCCGCATTACGTCCTCAGGCTGTCAGGCGCCCCATGGCCTTGTTTCTTTTCCTCCTTGGTCTCATGTATATCGGATGTTTTGAGTTCATGCGTGAGGGTGGACGCAGACCGTACATCATTCACGAGTACATGTATTCAAATTCTATTCTCAAGGCGGATCTTCCCGAATATCAGGAAAAAGGTGTTCTGCAAACCGCCAAATGGGTCAAAAACAGGAAGATTACACCTGATAACAGGCTGGCTGCCGGATCTGAACTGGCAACTCTTCTTTGCCTGCCCTGTCATTCCACAGGTGGCCCGTTAAACGATATGCTGCCCATTGCCAGGCGTTTCACTCCGGAAGGTTTTGAAGCATTCCTGGGCAGTATCGGAACAGCGAATCCCTACATGCCCCCATTTGCAGGCACAAAAGAGGAAGCAGTTGTCCTTGCAGAGTACCTCACCACCGGCTTGATTCCGGGCCTGATTCCCCATGCCCCTGTAATCACACCGGTGACAGTTGCACCCAAACCATTTGACCCTGAATCATCCGAATATATCCTCCTGGCCGGTGCTGCGATTGGTAATTACCTCTCTTCAACACCTGAAGAATCGGGGCTGGATATCTCTTTTGGTGCTCCACTTCTTCGGGCCCAGCTGATCTTCCGTGATGTCAGTCCGAGTCTCATTTTGGAGGACGCAACAGTCAGCTACAAAATTCAGACAGGAAAAGGAATGCTTGAAGGAACAATGGAGGCAACTGATGCATATTTTGAAGCCCAGCTTGCTGAAATGCCAGCTCCTTTAACACCTTTCCAGCCTTTCTTTATTGCTGAACTACAGGCTGAAGTGGAAGGAAAGATTGTTGCAGTGACACAGACAAAAATTGGAGTTTCAACCGAGATTGGCTGTCGCAACTGCCACGGAGGCCGTTACAATAAGGAAGGACGTGGTGGAATGACCAGAGTTACCGCAGCAGGCATTCTTGCTTCCCACGATAAACGCAGTAACACTAATCTCAGTGCAGAGTTTGCCAAAGGTAAAACAGTGGTCTGCTCCTCCTGCCATGCTGATTCCAGCCGCGGAACCGAGGGGAAACCGGGACTTCTCAGCCTTTCTGCTGCAATACATGGTTACCATGCCGGTTTCATATCAGACACTGAGAGAGATGTTTGTGTGCTCTGTCATTCTTCAAACGAAAATGGCGCCAGCCATTCCTTTGACGGAATTCATAAACAACTGGATCTTACCTGCAGCAATTGTCATGGAATCCTCGCTGAACATGCCACAAGCCTTCTGAAACAGGAAGGAGAGAACGGACAGGCAACAAAACTTCTCTCTTACCTGCAGGATAAGGGTGAGGTGGCAACTGCCGAAATCAATCCACGTATTCCATGGATTATGGAACCGGATTGTCTTACCTGTCATGTTGAGTTCCAGCCTCCTGAAACCGATACTGCCTTCAACACATGGACAGAAGATGGAGAAGAATTGTTCCATAACCGTACAGGTGAGGCCGGGGTTGTTCTCTGCAGTTCCTGTCACGGACAGCCGCATTCACTCTATCCAGCCAAGAATGCTTACGGTAAAGAGATAGGTGCTCTGCAGCCGCTGCAGTATCAGAAGAATCCGTTCCCCATAGCTGCAGACAAAGGATGTGCTGTCTGTCATACTGAGGACATGGAAGACGAAATGCATCATCCCGGTTCTTTGGCGACATTCAGAAACAGGGATTAAAACAACTTAATCCTCCTTAAAACCTACACATCAAAAAGGCTCCTGGAAATCTTCCAGGAGCCTTTTTTGTGTTTTGGAATGGTAAAAAGCAGTCCACAGGGTTAGCATGAGTCCATGAATAACACAGCAGATACAGAGAAGACCATACAGGCCTTCATTGATAAACTTACTCAGTGGGGCTGTCAGGTTTTACGGGCTGTTAACCGTCCCAATCCTTATCGGGGCGGATTTTCTATCCTGTTCCGCAGTGATGCGGCCACAGCACGAGCCATTGCCGATCTCGGCATTGCCCAGATACTCCTTGATGTCAGGGCAGACACTTACCTTTTACGGCTCCCGGAGGTAAACATTGATGCAACACCTGGAGATCATCCGGCCATCCTTCCCTGGAATGAAGTGACAAAACAGAAAAAACTGGAAGAGCTGCTGGAGCTCTGGGAAAACAGTGGCGACATTCTGGAAAGACGGAGAAGCCGACTGGGCATGTTTTACCAGGATTAATAGGGGACCGGTCTCAAACTTTAGGCCACCTTGAAAATTTCATTTTTATTCCTAATTACGTATAAAGCTCAACCATTTTGTCATTCCCGCGGAGGCGGGAATCCAGAAGGGCTGGCACGAAACTGGATCCCCGCCTCCGCGGGGATGGCACCACCACGATCACTTGT
>DQTH01000125.1 GCA_015662865.1 Desulfocapsa sulfexigens | reverse complement strand
GTGATGACCGGTAAAAAACAGCTCCCTTCTCATGATGAAAAATTATATGAGCTATAAATCAAATGAAATTCTGATTATGTGTGAAGTTCAGCCATTTTTATTGGGCATTCCCGCGGAGCGGGGAGGTAAGCGTAGACTCCGATCCAGGCCTCTGGTACGAAACTGTACCCCGCCTTCGCGGGGATGATGGTCTGTGGGTTTTGTTTTTTTCTGCTTTATCAGCAGCTTATGTATTGGCTGTGCGAGGTCAGCCGAGTTGTATACCTAATCAGAAATGAAAATATCACTGTGTTATTCAATCCCATAGATTTTCATCTTTTCCCACAGGTTTTTTCTACTGATTCCAAGCAAATCAGCACTTTTTGTTCTGTTGCCGTCGCAATGATTCAAGGCCTTTTTCAGGCAAGCCTGTTCGGCAACCGCAACGTTGTCTGCAAGGTTAAAACCAACGTCAGTAGCTCCATTTAAAGAACAGAGTTCTGTTGGCAGATCATCCGGATAAATTACCGGTCCACTACTGAGCACAGAGGCTCGTTCCATGAGGTTGCGCAGTTCCCTGGCATTTCCGGGGAATGAATAAGATTGCAAACATTCCAGAGCTTCCTGTGAGAGTGAAAACGGCTTGCTGTGTCGTGTGTCGAATTCTTTCAGGAAATGAAGACAAAGATCATAGATATCCTCTTTGTGTTCCCGAAGAGGGGGCATGGTGATGGGGATAACCTTAAGCCGGAAAAGCAGATCCTGTCTGAACCGGCCTTCATCCACCTCTTTCTGTAAATCTTTTGCTGTACAGGCAAGTACCCGTACATCCACACTGATGGTTTTGCTTCCTCCAACTCTTTCAAACTCACCTTCCTGCAAAACTCGGAGTAATTTAGCCTGCAACGGACCCGGTAGATCGCCAAGCTCATCGAGTAGCAGGGTTCCGTTGTCAGCAAGCTCAAATTTCCCTTTTCTCTTTTTGTCAGCTCCTGTGAATGCGCCACGTTCATGGCCAAACATCTCAGATTCCATTAGACCTTCAGGGATTGCTGCACAGTTTATGGAAACAAAAGGTTTGTCCTTGCGTAGACTCGCCCTGTGAATGGCACGTGCAGCCAGCTCTTTTCCTGTCCCTGATTCTCCGGTGATGAGGATCGTCGCATTGGTCGGGGCTGCCTGATCAATGACAGAATAAACCTGCTGCATGGGTGGTGTGTTGCCGATCAGGCCGCGGTCATTTATCTGGCAGTTTTCTTCAAGAGTGGCACAGCGTGCTTTCACACTCTGCATGTCCAGAAGCCTGTTACAGCGAATGATCAAGTCGTCAAGATCAAAGGGTTTGAGAACATAATCAGAGGCTCCTTGCCGCATACAGTCAAGTGCATTATTTACAGAACCATATGCGGTCATGATGATTATGTCGGTTTCCGGAGAGTGTTCTTTGACTTTTTCCAGAAGTTTCAGACCATCCATTCCAGGCATTCTGATGTCTGAAATCACAAGATGATAATCTTTTTTTTCCAGCATCTTCACGCCATCCAAGCCGTTTTCCACCTCATCAACCTGCCATCCAAATTGCTTCAGTCTGTCATAGACAGAAATGCGCATTATTTCATCATCTTCAGCAAGGAGTATTCTGACCATCTCCAACTTTCTCCATCTGTGTTTCTTGAAGCACAGGAATAATAATTATAAATTTTGTACCAGCCCCAAGTTCACTTTCCACTTCAATGGTACCGTTCATCTGTCTCACTAGAGAATAGGTAACGGACAAACCAAGTCCGGTTCCGACACCGACATCTTTGGTTGTGAAAAAGGGATCAAAGATATGAGTAAGGGTTTCTTTAGCAATACCCGTGCCTGTATCTTCAAATGTAAAACGGAGTTCTGAATCATGCATCTCTGATTCGATTTTTAATGTGCCCCCATTCTGCATGGCCTGGATGGCATTCAGACCAATATTTACAAAAATTTGTTTCAAGGCTTCAGCATCTACATAGTACTCTCTGTCAAGGCCATTCTTCTGCTCGATGGTTATGCCTGTCAGTTTATAGGATAAGAGTTCAAGGCATTCCCCAAGAAGTATTGCCACGTCAATTTTTCTGAACTGCAGAGGCTCCTGTCTACCAAAATTCAGGAGCTGACGCATGGTGTGTTCGATTCTTCTCAAGCCCTTGTCGATTAGTGGAAGATAGCGCTCATGCATCTCACGGTCTCCAGGATGTTCACTCATGGATTTGACACAATTCAACATTCCTCCAAGAGGATTGTTTACTTCATGGGCAATTCCAGCTGAAAGAATACCAAGAGAAGCCATCTTTTCACTGAACCAGGCCTGTTGCCTGGTTTGATCAAGTTCCTTATGTGAATGTACAAGGCGTTCACAGAGTTCTGCAAACTGTTCACTGAGATTTCCGATCTCGTCATAGCCTGTGGGCAGAATCAGTTGATCCGCTTCTGTTTCCGGGAAGGAATTCATGGCAAGCGATAGTCGGTGCAGCCTGCTTACAACAAGGGTATTAAACATAAGGAGCAGGGTAATGGAAACCAGTATAAAGCTGATCAGGCCAATAAAAAAAAGAGATCTATTGTTGTTTTTTATTTTCTTGTCTGCCCAGTCAATGGGGATAGTGATCGATAAAGCTCCCCGGATATCTCCCTGATTGTAACCATGGCGTGCGTGACAGCCAAGGCATGATTCCTTGACGTCCAAAGGCGCCATATAACGGACAATTCGGCCCTCTGGTGTGTTTTTTATATCAATGGATTCCGCGGATCCCTGTTCGAAATTGATCATGCACTGTTTCTCGTGTTCATCAGGAAAATTAGCAGGGTTGACAGGCTTGAGGCTGGTTACCCGAAAGCTCCCTAAGCCTTTCTGATTAGAATATTCAGAGAGTTCCCTAGTGACCATGGCAGGATTACGCATGAAATAGGTGTTTCCTGACTGGTCCGTTATTGTTGGTAGGTCAAGAAAAGGGTTTCCCTCCACCCCTTCCTTCTCTATAACAAACAGACCATTGTGCTCTGAAACCCACTGGCGGGTAATGAGAATCTGATTGTAAAGCATTCTGGCTTGCTGCTGTGCCTGCAGAATGATCAGTTCATTGTCAACAATGGAAACTCTGTAGAGAAACAACATATAGGAGAAGGAAATGATAGCTCCGATAGCCACAATAAATTTACCACGAAGGGAAAATTTTGATTCCAGCCAGATATAGAGTGCCTTAATTCGAGATTCCTGTGCTTTGTCAGATGAATAAGAGTCGGTAACCATTTTTACACCTTCAAAAGGAAAGAATGTAAGAGTTCTGAGAGCAATTCTGATTGCTGTTTATTCGCTACCCATTGGTAACATTTTTTTTTAATACTGTCGAATTCTACGATAAATGAAATGGTTAGGTGAATGCTAGTTGTTGTGGTAATGTTACCATATGGTATCGATTTGTGTCGGTCGTGTTACCTCGTGGTAGCGATGTGATGTCGTGCTGTGGCTAACTAACTGATGTAACATCTTTCGTGAAGCTGGAACAAAATTTGCTAATTAAGGAAAGTTGAAGGGATTTGACTGCTGGAAAACTGAAGAAATTGTTCTTAAACGAATTTCCAGGTCATTTCCGGAAAGTCAAAAAATATAAATAATTTTTTGGGGGGAGGTTCTAGGTGGAGAAGAAGTATAAATCATCGTATTACGGCCATGTGGTCAAAATTGCTTTGATTTTGATCATTGGCGGTGTTCTCGCTGTTTGGGCACGCGGATTATTTTTGCCTGAGACCATGGGGCAGTATGGCCATTATCGTGGAGGGGATTTAGAAGATCAACGCAATGTTGAGGTGAGAAATCATACCAATGAATCCTGTTACGAGTGCCATCGTCCGATTCGATTGATTCATAAAGCCGGTGTTCATAAAACAGTATCCTGTGAAGTCTGCCACGGTCCATATGCGGATCATATTAAAGATGACAAGTATGTCGCAAAGATGCCTGTTAAAAGGAATATGGAGATCAAAACACTTTGTCTCCGTTGTCATAATAAAATCATTCGGGCTCGTCCTGAAGAATCCATCAAGGTAGTTGCTTTGCCGCAGCATCTTGAGGAGAAGAAAGTACAGGTAGACCATAACTGTAATCAGTGTCATATGGTGCATGATCCATTGCTTTGGGTAAAAGCAGCCTATGAAATGATGGGTATGGAGATGAAGGGGGATAAGAAGTAATGATTGATATAAAAAAAGAAATACAGAAAGACCGTCGTGCCTTCATCAAGAACGTTCTCAGTGGAACTATTGCCGGCTCCTTGCTTATGGTGATTCCTGCAGGTGCTGCTCTTGATGAAAGGCTGCCAGAAGAGCTTCCCGGCATGAGGGGAGACGACTCACCTTTTACTAAAAATAAATTTGCCTTTATTGTGGATGTCACAGCCTGCATCGGCTGCGGCTCATGCTGTGTGGCAGATAAAAATGAATATAATGTTCCTGACGGGAACTACCGAACCTGGGTGGAGCGATATATCATCGATGACCATGATGAAGTGTTCGTTGATTCTCCCAATGGTGGCCTTGATGGCTACACCAAGCCCAGGGCTGACATTCCTAATCCGGTTCGGGACACTTTTTTCGTGCCCAAGCTCTGCAATATGTGTGAAAAACCATCCTGCGTTCAGGTGTGTCCGGTTGGTGCGACATACAGAACAGATGATGGCTTTATCCTGATTGATAAGAGCCGCTGTGTTGGTTGTGGCTACTGTATCCAGGCATGTCCATATTCAGTGCGCTTTTTAAATCCTATAAGCCGTACTGCTGAAAAGTGTACCTGGTGTTATCATCGCGTTCGCAAGGGCTTATTGCCGGCGTGTGTGAGTGTATGTCCGGTGCATGCCAGAAAATTTGGTGACTTGAACGATAAAACATCTGAAGTGTATAAACTTTTACGTGAGCCCCATGTGATTTCTGTGCTCAAGCCGGAAATGGGTAATCAACCAGCACTTCATTACCTCGGTTTGAGAAGGGAGGTGGTCTAATGAGTGTAGCAGCCCATGGCGAGACTCTTGCCGCAGTTTCCAATTTTGTTTTTCCAAACGATTTCCATGTTCATTGGAGCCTGATGATCGTATTGTACCCGTATATTACAGGGCTTGTGGCTGGCGCTTTTATCGTGTCTTCCCTGTATCATGTTTTTCATATTAAGGCTTTGAAACCGGTTGCCAGGTTTTCACTTCTTTTTGCACTTGCCTTTCTGATCTGTGCAACCTGGCCGCTACTCAACCATCTTGGACACCCTGAACGTGCTCTGTCCATGATGCTGACTCCAAATCCAACATCTGCCATGGCCGGATTTGGCTACATCTATTCCGCCTATTTCATAGTTCTGCTCCTTGAGATTGTTTTTATTTTCAGACCAACGGTAGTCGCACTCAAGCAGAAAGCCACAGGAGGAATGAAAGCTCTGTATGGTATACTTTCCATTGGCTCCGACAATGTTTCAGAAAAAGCCCTGAAAGTGGATCATAAGATTATCTCATTCCTTGCAGCCATTGGTATTCCAATGGCCTGTGTACTTCATGGCTATGTTGGTTTTATTTTCGGTGGTATTAAAGCAAACCCCTTGTGGGCAACGCCACTCATGCCCCTCATCTTTCTCCTCTCCGCCTGTGTTTCCGGTATTGCAGGGATCATACTTACCTATATCCTGCTTATGAAGCTTTCCGGGAAGGAAATTGATGTTGAATGTGTGCAGACCCTTGTGAAGTTCCTGTGGGGATTTTTTATCCTTGATTTTGTCTTTGAGATGCTGGAACTTTTTTCTCACTTTTACATGGCGACCCACCATTGGCATACTCTTGAAACACTCTACTCAGGTCCCCTGTTCAACACCTTCTGGGTTGCCCAGGTCGGGATCTTCTCGGTTATTCCATTTATTCTTCTCATGTTCATGAGTCTTATCCGTTTTAAGGATTCACTCCTGCTCTTTTTCGCACCCATTGTTTCCTTGATGATCCTTATCCAGGTACTTCTCATGCGTTGGAACGTGGTTGTGGGTGGACAGCTGATGTCTAAAAGTGAACGTGGATCCACAACCTTTCATCCAATGTGGCTTGAGAAAGAAGGAATACTGCCAGCCATTATTATTATGGTTGCTCCTGTTGTAATCCTCTGGCTTATCGGCAAGGTTCTGCCTTTCTGGCTTGATGATGAAGTTGCTGAAGCAGCCTGAGAAAAGTTTGAAAAATTTATAGCACATTCTCTAACCGATACTGATAAGGGTGTTAGGGAACAAAAAAGTTGTTTGACAAAAAGCAGTTTTGTGAAAGCCGGCACTAACCGGTAAATTACTAATTTTCCTATGGGAGGAAAGAAAACATGCAATATTGGAAGACATATCTTTCAATGGCAGCTCTTGGATTGATGGTTGCAAGCCCGTCTTTTGCGGTCACCAAGGCATCCATGAATACACAGGATGAAGCTGTTAAAGAGGCAAATGTGAAATGTATCAATTGCCATCAAAAAGAGAATTATTCACTGGTCATGCAGTGGAAAAATTCTCCACATGCTGCTGCCCAGGATGGATCGGTTGCTTGCTACACATGCCATGCTGCCGATAAAGGTGATCCTATGGCATATATGCATGAGGGTGCTTTAATTAAAACAATCCTGAGTCCTAAGGATTGCGGCTACTGCCATGAAAATGAAGTGAAACAACAGGCTCCTTCCCACCATGCTTCAGCCGGTCAGATCATGGCATCTCTTGATAACGTGGTTGGTGAGGTTATCTGTTCCATGGAAGACAAAGCCGATGCCGTTAATGCTTGCTGGCAGTGTCATGGCTCCATCATTAAAGTGTTGAAAGACAAAGATGGTAAGCCTCTGTTGAATCAGAACAAGGCTCTCATGTATGATCCTATGACTTACCCCAACAGTGGTATTGGTCGTTTGAACCCTGATGGAACCAAAGGTGCATGTAATGCCTGTCATGGTAAACATTCCTTTAAAGCATCCACGGCCCGTCAGCCTGAAAGCTGTGGAAAATGCCATCTTGGTCCTGATCATCCACAGGCTGAGATTTATCTCGAGTCCAAACATGGTATCGCCTATTTTACCGCCACCCGCGACCGCGGTATGAACGGTATGAATATTCATAAATCAGGAAAATGGGTACTTGGTAAAGACTATTATACCGCTCCTACCTGTTCTACATGTCATATGGGTTCTTATATGAAATCTGACGGTTCCGTCGGTCAGAACACCCATAACGTCGGTGATCGTATTTCCTGGACCCTTCGTCCTAAAGTATCTGCCAAACTGAATCGTGTTGAATTTGAAGACGGTACCCAGAAAGATATTCCTGGCGATATTGCTCCACAGGTTGGTCAGCTTATCAAGTACAAAGAATTCAAATTTGTCGATGGCAAATGGAAGAAAGTACCTGTTGAGAAAGAGGCAATTAAAGTTGTTTCCTGGGAAGAGCGTCGTGGCAACATGAAGGCTGTTTGTAAACAGTGTCATGGTGAGCAGAAGGTTGATAACTTCTATACTCAGTTTGATTCTCTGGTTGTAACCTACAATGAGAAGTTTGCCAAACCTGCTAAGAAACTGTACGGAATGGCTAAAAAAGATGGTCTGATTCATGGATCCACCTTCCATACAGAGCTTGGATGGCACTGGTGGGAACTCTGGCATCATGAAGGACGTCGTGCCCGTCACGGTGCTGCCATGCAGGGACCGGATTACACCCATTGGCATGGAATGTATGACGTTGCCCATAACTTCTATTTCAAATTCATTCCTGAGCTCATGCATCTTGCAGGCAAGAAAGGTATGACTGAGAAATACCAGAAAGCAGTTGATGCTATTCTGGCGAAACCTGAGCACAAATGGTATGCGGAAGGTTTTGGCGAAGATGTAATGAAGGATATCAAGGAACAGGAGAAATCACGTTACAAACAGTAATCTGATTTTTTCATGATCGTTCTGCCCCGGAACCAATCCTGGTTTCGGGGTGTTTTCCTTATCTGTTCTTTTCTGATGATTCCGATTTAGGCCAGGCGCCTTTAAACAAAGGCACCTGGCCTAAATCGAAAACATTACCATCACTTAATAAAAGGATTTATACCAATGAAACATCATCTAGCGTTGCCCTTTAATACCGTATTTTTTGCCTTTTTTTTGCTGTTCTTTGTCTGCAGTACCGGGGCCTGTCAGGCTGTGGATTACAAGGAAATGTCCAAGACAGAGTTACAGAACAAAATAGCAACTTTGGGCCTGGGTTTAGACTTGTATATTGTGGGAAAGAAACTCACTGCCGCACAACTTGAAACTGCAAAACAAGATAACGCATACAAGGCATATCCAGGGACAGTAAAGTTTAAGGATGGAGATATTTTTGTTATTGCCGACAATGAGTCAAATGTTGTCATAGCAGTTTATAAGCGGAACAAAAAAGCTGGGCAAAACGATTTCAAAATCATGATCAGTGAACTCATGCTTGAGTATGGTGAACCCACTGCAGAAGCTCACGGGAAAACAATCTATTGGAATTACGGCGAAGATGGATTGATTACCGAGGAATTGTACAGAACAGTAAAATCCCAGGGACAGCTTGATAAACTCACTATACTTGCAACTGTCAAATTCAGTTCTTCTGAAAGTGTACAAACCATGACCGACATGATTGAAAAGATGGATAAGAAAAAAAATGGGGAAGAAGTGAAAAAGAATGCTGTAACCAGTGACAACTATGTGATGATTCAGTCGGATCTTCTGACCCAGAAATACTTGAAAAAGTAATTACCGCTTTTTGCCGGAAAATAATGATCGATAAAATAATAATATTGTTTGCAGTTTTACTATTCTGCTCTTCCTGTACAGCTTCAAAGGCACCTGAAACTGTACAATACCCTAAAATGCCGAAAGAATATCGGGATAAAGATATGGATAAGGGAAGCAGAAATGCCATAGGTATGTCCATTTATGATGCTGCTGAAACAGAGGCGGAAGAAGATTATTTCGGAACAGAAGTTGTGCCTCTTGAAGAATCCAGACGAATATTGAAGGAACGAAAGCAAAAAGAGTTAGAGAAATCAAACCAGGGAGTAAGTAAATGAAAAAAAACTATTTGGTGAAATTTGCTGGAATGGCAGCTGTTTTTGGCCTTGTCATGGCCTCAGGAGCGATAGCCTCAGCAGCAGACAGGCCTCCTGTTGAAGAATGTATGCGCTGCCATGAT
>DQTH01000124.1 GCA_015662865.1 Desulfocapsa sulfexigens | reverse complement strand
CGTTTACTATGGCAACATTCTGGAGCGATTTATGCCAATTTTGCTGCACGAGTGCCCAAGTTGAGTAACTTGCACTCATAACGGGAGTGGCTGGAAATTGGGCTAACCAACGCCATCGGCTTTGCAGCCAACAGAGATGTACGTAATGCCCTCAAGAACAGAGACAGGCAAACAGCAATAGATATTCTTGCAGCCATTGGTAATTTATACCGAAAAAATTCCAAATTTAAAAATATCAAATTACACCTCCATACTCCGGACATGAAATCCTTTGTTCGAAGTTGGGACCATTCCGGATTTGGTGACGATTTAGCCGGCTTTCGCTTTAGCCTGAAAAACGCAGTTGCCAACGGAAAGGCCTGGTCCGGTTTCGAGACAGGCACGGTCGGGCTGGTAATCAGAGGTATTGTTCCAGTGATTGAAGAGGGGCGGCAGCTTGGTTCTCTTGAGTTCATTCAGGGTGTCGGCAGTGTGAATCGGGATTTAAAAAAACAGGATCGCCATTATATCATTCTTGTAAATGATAAAGTGGTCGAGATTGCTTCAAAATTGAGGGATAACGCCAGAATTGATCATTACTGGGCGGCAAGTAAGAAATGGTTCAAGCAGGACACTGTTGAATTTGCGCAACGACTTGATTACAAAAAACTCCTCTCCCAGGGCTATCTTATCACCAACAAATACTTTGTTACCTATCTGCCGGTCCTCGATTTCAGGAACGAGGAGGTGGGACTACAGGTAATCGGTGAGGACGTAGGAATCCTTCAATCACAGATTGCCGTTGTAAAAAAGATTTCTAACTCTTATCTGCTGCTTATAGCCGGGCTCATGATAATGGTAGGTATTTTTATGATGTTGTCCATTCATCGGCTGGTGCTTAAGCCGCTTGCCGTCTTTCATAACGGCTTGACCGATTTTTTCCTTTTTCTCAACAAGGAACGCCGTGATATCAAGCCGATTGCCCTGTCATCAACCGACGAAATAGGACATATGGCAGCGGTCATCAACGAAAACATGCAGAAAACCAAAGAGGTTTTTCTCCATGATGAAGAAATTCATCGAAAAAATACGGAAACAATGGCTGAGGTTGAATCAACGGTTAAAAAAGTTCAGCATGGATTTTATAATCTGCAGATTCAACCAACGACTGATCAGAAAGATGTAATTCTTCTTGTTGATAATTTTAATAAACTCATTGCAAGCACCCGGGAACAATTTGAAAGTATATCAAAAGCTATTCTTTCTTTTTCGGAATCAAATTTTACCATGCGGCTGAAAACCGGAAAAGCGTCGGGAAGCATGGGGGGGCTTATCTCTTCAATCAACACCCTGGGCGTTTCAATCTCGGAGTTAATGTCATTTATATTTAACGTAGGGGATAAACTGGGCATAAGCGCTGAAAATCTTAACGCCACCTCGGAAGAGCTTCAGGAATCATCTGCGAAACAATCTGCAGCCATAGAAGAATCTTCAAAATCCATCAAGGATATATCGGACTCTATCAACTTAAGCAACAACAAGGTCTCATCGCTGTTACAGCAGGCAAAATTAATGAAAAATATCACCAGTACAATTGGCGATATTGCCGAACAGACCGATTTGCTGGCGCTCAATGCCACGATTGAGGCTGCGCGTGCCGGAGAACACGGCAAGGGATTTGCTGTTGTTTCCGAAGAGGTAAAAACCCTGCCCTGAAAACCAAAGACGCGTTGGGAGAAATAAACAACACCATCAATTCCGTGATTGACACCGTCAATGAGGTGGCACAAGGTTCTGATGTGCAACTGGACAAAATCGCCTCATTGAGCCTTTCCTCCGAGGAATTGTCCCGAATAAATATTGCCTCCCTTGAGGTGGGGCAGAAAGTAAAGGTCTACGCGGAAGAAGTGCAATTTGAAATAGACAGCCTTGTTGCTACTGCCAGTAAAGCGACCACCCTTGACCGTCCGATGGACCAGATTTGTGACATGGAATTTGTTTTTGAAATCGCATCGCTGAAGCTGGAAATAATTAACTATGTCTGCACTGTTACAGAAACTGTTTCTAATGAAAAATCGGATGTGGAGCTGCCCTTGGAATCACCTCTGGCTAATTGGATAAAGCGCAGCACCGGACGTAGCTTTATAGATACCAATGCCTGGCAGCAAATTGTGGAGTTGAATGAACGTTTCAAAAACCATATTCAGGAAACCAGTGAGCAATGCACCCTGCCTGACAACACTTTTGATAATATCGTTAACGAGGTAATGGAGCTTGAATCGCTGGTGGAGAAAATTTTTGATTCTATCGACCGTATCAAGACAGAAGAATGTGAAAAGCGAAAAGCGAAAAGCAAAGCAAAATAGTGTTAGGCTAGGTTTTTCTGTTACTGCCATAGGGACAGGGACTGCTACGGCTCACCTTTTCTATACCATCTCAAAAGACAGACAATAGAATTATGAGAACTTTTGTCTGTCTTTTGTATAGTAAAACAGATGATTACAGATTCTTAAAAAAAATCTCCTCTCCTGCTTTTGCTTCTCCACCTTGGATAACCCTGGCAAAAATACCTTCCTTGGGCATGATACAATCACCTGTGGCTTTTTTGATTACGCAGCCGTCATTGTGGCATTTTTTGCCAATCTGCGTGATTTCAAGAATGATTTCATCCCCAATTTGCAGGTTGTCTCCAACGGATACGGAAGACAATCCAAGGCCTCTGGTAATAATATTTTCCGCAAATGCCCCATCTTTCAGTGAAGGAAGTTTTTCTTTTACTCTATCAATACTTTCACCGGCCAGCAGAGAGACCTGTCGGTGCCACTTGCCACCGTGGGCATCGCCTTCAATTCCGAATCCTTCCTGAAAACTTGCCAGCTCAACCGGTCTTTTCACCATACCTTTTTTCTTACTTATGCAGATTGCTTCAATAGTTGCCATCTCACACCTCATATTTATCTGTTATGTGGCTCTTTGTAACACTCAGCAAAAAATATGTTTTGTCATTACTGACAGCCCCAGTGGAAACTGGATCGGAGTCTACGCTTACCTCCCGCCTTCGCGGGAATGACATATAGCCGATTCCGCGTTACTTCCGCAGAGGCGGGAGTCCAGAGTGTTGCTCGCTGGGGTTCGTTAATAGCCACTCTCTATTAATACTCGCAGTTAACTTTCCATTATTGATAGAAATTCTTACTTTGTCAGGAATGCGAGCTGCTGCTGGTCGAGAATGTTACTGGTATTGTAAATACAGCTGAGGTGGAGCATGGTTGCTTCGCCTTTTAGTTTTTCAATTTTCTGGACAATTGAGCGTAGTTCTTCCGGTTTTTTACCGCTATTGCTGCCTTCTACGACTTCAGATTCCAGTGCATTGATTTCTTTGCCAAGCTTTTGGGCACCACTGATGGTCGCTTTCCTGACCACAAGAAGCTTGGCTTTCTGCGCTTCTGACAGTTTCAGCTCAGGACTTTCCCACTGCTGCATGAGCAGTTTTGTGAGATGGGGCAGTTTACCTGTAATGAGAAAAGGAGAGCTTTTCTGTTTTCCGCTCCCCTCTGCCATAACGCTTACTGCTGAGAGGGAAACCACCATAAAGAGAAGGGTTATGAAGACAAATTGTTTTTTTATCATTTTTTTATCCTTTATTTTATTTCTGATTACGTACAAAACGCAGCCATTTTGTTTGTCATTCCCGCGGAGGCGGGAATCCAGAGGGCTGGCACGAAGCTGGATCCCCGCCTCCGGGGGGGTGACACCGCCACGATCACTTGTAATTCTTTTGTTTTACCAATTCCTTATGTCTTCACCATATGAAGTTGGCTTAGTTTCATCCGTAATCAGAATTTTATTTGTTGCGTCCAAACTGGACTCTGATCACAGAGAATAGCTGATATTGGGAGAAACTACAAAGTAAAAATGACACAATGTGGTACGAGAGGGGAAGGGGGCAAGTCTGGGAGAAGATCAATCCATTTTGCTGGTGTGGGATGAGAATCAGATCAGTTTAAAAACAAAGATGACCCAGACTGCAGTCACTGCAAGCGCACCCCAGAGCGGAGGCCCAAGGAATCCAAGCCAGATAAGATTAATGAACCCGGTACCAAGCCAGGAAATAAAGAGACGATCTCCGCGTGTGGTATCAAGACCCAGTATTCCATGACGCGGGTTGCCGCCGGGACTGAATTTTTCCCATACGATCATGATTGCAATCGACAAAACCACTGCAACGAAGACCAGTGCTGTGGGCCAGGTCCATGGTTTCGGACCTCTGTCATCACTTTGAGAGTATCAGAAAGCTGTTACTATAGCTGGTGCACTTGCGGGCCATTTCAGCGTAAACGAGATGACATAAAACTGGAAATAGTGATTAGTGCTGCACGTAAACGTACCAGGGAAATGTGCGGCCCTAAGCGACTACAGCAGGATATTGTTGAGCATGAGGGGCTACAGATTGGAGTTTGTCGAATCAAGCGTCTCCGTAAAGAACTGTGTATTCGGTGTCACCAGAAACGTAAATTCAAGGCAACCACGAATTCTAATAACTCCCTGCCTGTGGTAAGAAATCTGGTTGACCAGAAATTTACAGTGATAGCTCCCAATCAGATTTGGTTAACAGATAGAACGTATATTCGCACGAGAGAAGGCTGGCTATATCTTGCAGCTCACAAGGATCTTTTCAATGGAGAGATTGTAGGTTACGCCCTTGATAAGCGTATGACATCCATTCTTGTAATGAGATCTTTTTTCAAGGCAGTAGCAAGGAAACGTCCACCTGTGGGGTTAATTCATCACTCTGATCGAGAAAGCCAGTATTGCTCCAGGAAATTCCGGAAGTTGATAAAAGAGTTTAAGATGAAGGCTTCAATGAGTCGCAGAGGAAATTGTTATAATAACGACCCTGGGGCATGCTGAAAAATGAACTTGTGCATCACCGTGATTATCAGACCAGGAAAGAAGCAATCAAAGACATTACAGAATATATCGAAATTTTTTATAACAGGCGAAGAGAATTGAAAAGAGGTTAGGATATTTATCACCAATAGCCTGCGAGAGAAAATATTACGCAAAAATGCTGGCAGTGTGAGAGTGTTGGTATCCACTATTGCCAACCGACATCATTTTATAACCATTAACAATGGAACAGGCGGAGCTTGGGGCTGCTTTTTTACAAGGTTTTATTCATTACACAATAGACTGGGCTAATTTCAAAAAAGGCACATCCTGGGATAAACCGATATATTGGTGATTTATGCATTTTTACAAAAAAAATCTTTGAGAATATAGGTGGAGACTGTTTGGTTTGTTCCTTGAGTCCCAGCTTAGTTTTCCAGTTAGCCTTTTAGGTTAGAGCTTCCTCAATAAGTCATCCAGCTACAAGCTGAATGGATTTTACTGGCATGAGCCAGTCCGTAAATTTAGCCAATATT
>DQTH01000175.1 GCA_015662865.1 Desulfocapsa sulfexigens | reverse complement strand
GCCCTTATGCTGGCAGGCGGTTACATGAACGGAGCCATTGAAAAGGATGGCCGGCAGCTGGTTATCAAGGGTGTGGTGCATAAATCCGAAAAAGTTATCAATGTTCGTGATAACGGTTCGGGCGAAGGTGCCATTACTACAAAAGACCAGTATATCCCGACCGTCAAGGTCATTGATATGCAGACCGCTGAGCTGATCACTGTTCAATGATAAGGAGTAAATCTATTATGAGCCAAAAAAATATCAATACAGATGAAACCTTAAAAGGCGCTAATTTGATAGTAGCTTACAGTTTGGAGATTGATTGTCCTTACTGTAACGCTGAACTCGATCTATCTGATCATGATAAAAACCGTTGCTTCTCCGGCCCGATCTTTAATAACAGATCGGATGATCTGGTAGGAGAAACCGTTAATTGTCCTGATTGTGAGAAGGAATTCATCATTGAAAATGTTGGATTTTAGCGAAAGAGGTTATTATGAAATGGCAAAAAAAATTGACGAAGAAAGAATTGCAGCATCTACGTGAAACCGAAGCAAACACTCTGGCAGATGTCCGGGCAAATGTTTTGTACCAGTCTAAAAATCGCCTCCCCTGTTGGGAATGCGTTGAGATTGGTCGCAAGCTCGGTATCAGCGTGGAATTAACTGCATTTCATTCTCAACCCAAACCTTAAAAAGAATAAAAAAACCCAAACGGGGAGTATTCCCCGCATGGGGTATCTCTCCGTTTATTTTTTGTTATCAGGAGAGATACACGATGAATAACAACGATTATCTTACAGTACGTTGCGCCGGGTTTATCACTTATTGTGACTGCCTGATCGCTCAAATGAATGCTGATAAAAAGCTTCATGCTGTTTTCCTCAGTCTTATCGGCACACCTTCCCATATAAAGACAACTTCAGCTATTTTGTTTCAGGGAGATTCCTGTCATGTATTAAATCAGGATGATTCTCGTACTGGTCTTACTTTTCTGGTTAATCCAAGCACGTATCGCACTCGAAATATCGGAGGAACGATCAACAAAGTGCTGGTTAGCTCGTGTTATTTTGAGATCCAGGGAAAAACCAGACCGAGACAAACAGCAGTTGTATACGGTCCGAATATGCCAGCAGTAAAAGAAAGGGCATTTTTAAGGATTGATGCCGGCACAACTATTCCATTAAAACCGGAATGGCAAGGTTGGCTATGGGATGAGGTTTTGCAACCTGAAAAACTCTACTCCTTTGGTGGAGACGAGATACGGGAAGCATATCACGTACATTGGCCGGACGATGACAGCCTTCAGGAAAAAATCCTTGAGGGAATATCATTTGGCTATCTGACGTGAGGTGTGGCGCAATGAATTCAATACAAACAAGACACATGGTTTTGTTTCATGCTGCGAGGCACACTGAAATTGCATTAAAGGCTGATCTCAAGCCCACTGATGCCGACCGGCAGGAAATGAAAAAACATGAAGCAGAATTTAACCATTTTTTAGGTATCATTAGAAAAAATGGTTCTTTCGTTAGTGAGTCTTTCAGCTTACCATACAGGTATTTAGCTGAATAAGGACATCAATCACACCACAATAACACCACCCAACAGGGGAAAGAATTACAATCCCCTGCAAGGGTATTGTTTTCTTTCTCCTGAAACGAGGAGGAAAGAAAACAATGGAAACCACTACATGCACACCTGAATCGGAATCAGAAGTAACTGAAAACCCGGAACAGGATAAATCAAAAACAATAAAACTGGCTGATTTTCTTGGTGAATGGGGAGATATTTTAAAATCCCAGGTTGTCAGGAATATGAACCCGGTCTATTCGCCTAAAAACGAAGATGATTGGGATCTACAGGCCAGAAAAAAGCTGAAACAACTTATCCGCCCGCCATTTGAGTCACAGACCTTGCGAGGGATTCTTCCAGTGGCCCGATCTTTCTACAAAGAAGATCACAAAGCCGCCTTTCTGGTTGGAGAAATGGGATCAGGCAAGACCTTCATGGGACTTGCAGTAGCTCATCTTATTCCTCAACCGGAAAAAAGAATCCTGATCCAATGCCCAGGTCACCTTGTGCAGAAATGGATACGGGAAGCAGAGGAAACCATACCCGGCTGTACCTGTTTTAATATGAATGACAAAAGCATGGAACAGCTTCTTGCCCACAAACTTCATTTAACCAAGCCAATCGGCACGGAGATATGGGTTATAGGCAAGGAACGGGCAAAACTCCATTTCCAGCGTAAACGGCAGCTTATTCTACGCCGTGGTGCTGAATGTTGTCCTGAATGTGGAAGAGCAGTTGAGTGTTCTGAAACAGACAAGGCTCCCGCATGTGAACATTGTGGAGCCAAGATGTGGGCAGCAGACAGAAACAAAGTCAGGCGTTATGCCAAGGCTGAGTTCATTAAGCGGTTTTTTCCGAAAAACTTCTTTGATCTCCTCCTATTGGATGAGGTGCATGAACTCAAAGGTGGCGGTACTGCCCAGGGTCAGGCAATGAGTTGTTTAATTGCCCGGTCAAAAAAGGTGCTGGCATTAACGGGCACTTTGATGGGTGGATATAGCAAAGATTTATTTTATCTGCTCTGGAGAATGTTTCCTGCCCGAATGAAAGCTGCAGGCTTTGAATATGGCCGTACATTGCAGTTTGCAGAACGCTATGGAGTTGTCCAGCGAACCTATGACAGTAAAGATATTGCCGTGAGTCTCAATGTAGCCAGTATTGGCCGTAAAATGGGAAGATCGAGGGTTAAAGAAGCACCGGGTATTTCACCGTTGCTTTTGCCTGATCTGCTCCTTGAACGGTCTGTATTTGTTCGGCTCTCTGATATTAGCGAGGCTCTCCCCGACTACGATGAAATTATCGTACCGGTGGCAATGAATGAAGAACAGGAAGAAGAGTATGACCAGTTATCACAAAACCTGATAACAGCCACTCAGCAAGCCCTGGCCCGTGGTGACATGCGGCTTTTGGGTAAGATGCTTCAGTCTCTACTGGCGTATCCTGATGGTTGCCGGGTCGAGGAACAAGTCACACTCGAACGAAACGGTATAGAGGAAATTGTCGGCAGTGCCTGTGCTCTTGATATTGACCTGCTTCCCAAAGAAGAACGTCTGCTGGAGATTCTTGCAGCAGAGAAAAAACAGGGACGCAAGGTTGCTGTCTTTCTGGAGCATACAGGTACAAGGGATCTTTTACCAACATTGGAAGAGAAGCTTAATGATAATGGCTTTTCTCCTCTTATCCTGAGAAGTCAGGCTGTAAAGCCGGAAAATCGGGAAGAATGGTTAAAGGAGAAAGTAGATACAGGCGAGTATGATTGTCTGTTGTCCAATCCAAACCTGGTGAAAACCGGGCTGGATCTGCTTGATTTCCCCACCATCATCTTTTTTCAATGCGGATACTCTGTATTCACTCTACGACAGGCCAGTCGCCGATCATGGCGTATTGGTCAGGATTTACCGGTACGGGTGTTTTATATGGCGTATTCAAAATCCATGCAGGAAAAGGCTCTTTCACTCATGGCTCAGAAGATGGAAACATCCCTGGCTGTTGAGGGTGAGTTGTCCGATCAGGGACTGGCAGCATTGTCGGAATCTGATAATTCCATGATGTATGAGCTTGCCAAGGCATTAACGGGCAAGAACACTGTCACCAAGCTGGATGATGCATGGAATCGGTATAAGCAGTGTGAACTGCTTTCGACCGTAGCAATGGATGATGATCCGACCGTTGAAACAACGACCACAATAGAAACCACCACAACGATGAAAACAGCCATAGGCAGCACTACGGTCACGCACAAATATGTCGTGCGGGGCAAGGTGCGTGTCTGTAATGACGGTGCTGTTGTTTATATAGATCGTAACCGCTTTGAATTGAAAGAGGGTGCTGTGTACTGGTCCGGGCGAAAAGTCGGCTGGTATGATCGTAAAGGCTGTGGTGAAATTAACGATAAACCTATCCGCATTTACAAACCGGAACAATCCAATGTTTTTGTGTTGGCAGAGATTCGGGAAAAGAAAGCGGCTTAATAACTATAAAACTCAAAATCAACCCATCAGGGGAATCACTCCCCTGCCGGGGCATTGGTTCCTCTGTAATCAAGGAGATAATCAATGTTATTTATTCAAGATCAAGATGGTACCTACCATCCTGCACCCAAGAAACTGGTTCTCACTGAGGCAAACAGATTAGTTGGATACCAGTTACGACGTGGATCCCTAATACTCTCTTCCGATTGTGCGAAAAAGGTCATCGGATACAAACTCCACGGCAGACAAAATGAAGTTTTTGCCTGTCTGTTTCTTGATTCCCAGCACCGGATTCTCGCATTCAAAGAGATGTTCTTCGGTACCATCAACCACACAACGGTTCATCCCAGGGAGATATTGAAAGAGGCACTGCTGCAGAATGCTGTAGCTGTCATTTTTGCACATAATCATCCATCGGGAAATATTCAGCCCAGCAACCAGGACATTGAGTTGACCAATACACTCAAAGAAATCCTGAAGGTTATTGATGTCCGAATTCTTGATCATTTTGTGATTGGTGAAGATACCTTTTCTTTCGCTGATAACGGCTTGTTGAATTAGGGAGGTTACCGGATATGGCGATATTGATAAAAACAAACGGGGACCGCAGCGATGTTTTCCCGAAAAAGAAAATCTTTTCACTGGAAGAAATGTACAACCTGTTGGAATGTTCTTGTGTGCAGGTAATTCACTTGCAGAATGAACAAACAATGTGGATTGATGAGGAAGGAAAACTTAAGCCACATCAAATCAACATTGAAGCTACTAAGTTGCTTATAAGGGCTGGTGGCTGTCCAGGGGACTACATTGCTGGTTCGGCATTAATAACTGATTCCCGTGAGATTAACTAAATAATTAAAATTAACCCGACAGGGGCAAGCCGCCCCTGGGGGGAGTCTTGCCCTTTTTTTTACTAAATTGGAGGCAAGACCATGAACCAAACGCAACAATCAATTCCCTACCCTATCCCTAATGCTGTACTGGCTGTATCCAGGCATATCCCTCCTAAATTTCCAGACGATACGCTCCTCCGTGATTTTAAAGGAGAAGTGTTGATCGTACAATATGGGAAAATATCTGAAGTCTTCGATCTCAACCGGGAAAAACTTCCTGTTCCTGATGCGTTAAGATTTATAAACGCAGCACAGAGAAAGGCAACTTATCTGGTTGGTGGCCTGACATCTGGTGGTGGTCGTTTTCGATCCATCACCCGTGAAGAGGCTATTGGAAAAATCGGAAAGAGGATATTTGAGGTGATCTAATGGAAACAACTTGTGACAGCAAACAGATTCAGGGGCTGGTGAGAGAGCGGAACGAGTATAGAAGATTGCTTAAAAAATCTTTGTATGCTTTTAATGTTCTCAGAAACCACCGGATCAGTGAATCGTTGAATGATACCACCTATGCACTTGCATCAGAGATTGATTCAGCATTTAAACGGTTTGACCAGGGAGAGGAATGATGAAAAACGAGATTGATGAAAAAATCATCAAGAAACTACAAAAATTATTGGCACTATCTGCCAGTGACAACGAAAACGAAGCTAATATTGCCATGAGCAAAGCGGAAGAGTTGATGCGAGAGCATAATCTTTCTACCGTTGATGTAGCCATGGACGGTTCCGGGGCATATGTGAGTTCACAAGAAGTCCCAGGACTGACAAAAAGTGTCCAGAAATGGGAAAGAACCCTTGGATCACAGATTGCCTTTTCTTTTAACGGGAAAGCAATCGTTTCACGTTTCCCCAAAAAAGGATGGCTGATAACCTTTGTGGCCGGCAAAACAGATCTGGAAATTATTGTTGATCTGTATGAACGGCTGCGGGGAACAATAAAAAGGATGAGCGGAGAGTATGTTCGCAATAATTCTGATCCATTTGTTTCTCCCAGGACCTTACACAATAGCTATCGGGTAGGTATGACAATAACAATCAGTGAACGGCTGAGAAAATTGAAAGAAAATACACAGCCGGACAAAACTGTCAATACATACGGTATGAGCGGTATGGAGTTAATGGTTGTTAAGGATAAGGCTGTTGAGCAGCGAGTACAAAAGCTGTTCCCTGAGATCAAACGTGTGTCAACACGATTCAGTCCTGTTGATCGCATAGCTTTGGATCAGGGCATTTCTGATGGTAAAAATGTCAGTTTGCACAAGTCTATTCGTGGAAAACAACCTGCCGTTATTGGCATGTAAAAAAAAACAAAAAAGTAGTTAAAAACCCATTTTAAGGGGCAACACACGCCCCTGGGGTGGTGTCTTGTCCCTTTTTTCTTTTCAATTCTTTAAGGAGACAAGACAATGACAGCACCTATTCATTTAAACAACAATCAAATTATCGACCTCGCCCCTGCAGCCGGATCTTTTGAGCCTATGGATGGAGTTTCATCCAAATACTCATTTATACCAACCATGACAGCAGTGGATCTGCTTCGTGATGCAGGGTGGTTCCCCATTGATGCAACGCAAAGTTCAGTCCGTATTGCTGCACGGGAAGGATATCAGAAACACATGATTCGTTTTGCCAAAAACGGCCTTTCGTTTGACGGTGAACGGGTTGACCTGGTTCTTTATAATTCCCATGATCGCGGCTGTGCATTTCGTTTAATTGCATCGGTCTGGAGAAAATGGGGAGCTCCCCATTTCCTCCATTATGTTGAGAGATATAAAAT
>DQTH01000075.1 GCA_015662865.1 Desulfocapsa sulfexigens | reverse complement strand
TTTGGCGTTATTGTTTCAAGGTGAGTTGCCGAATTTTGTGAATTAAATCTGAAGCTCAAAAATAAATTACGCTGAATGGTTACATTGAATCGTACTAAATTTTCTTAAGTATCGTTCAAAATCTTACCTCTGAAAGGCATGATAATAGATGGATCATGTGAATTGTATTACAGGAGAATGTCAAGTTTTTGGTGTAAAAATTTTTGAACGAAAGCTTTTTCTCAGCAATTGATTTTGGGATGTTTTTTTCTTCCTTCACCTGTGTCTGTGTGGTAATGTATTCGAAAATTTTTAATTGATCGTTCTTTGTATTCAGAGGGCTCAGCCTTCTTGCTAAGTGCTTGCAAACGGTCTCAGCTTATTGTTTTCCGATATGGTATCGGGAGGCGAATTAATTCATAGTATGATAGTGGAGGAAGTATGTATCGTAAAATATGTCTGTCTTTTGCAGCAGTAGCGCTTTCTACAGCCCTGTTGGCCGCTCCGGTTTTTTCAAAGCCTACGGTTATTAAGTTTTCTCACGTTGTTGCAGAAAATACTCCTAAAGGTCAGATGGCTAATAAGTTCCGTGATCTGGTTAAAGAACGTCTTGACGGAAAGGTTGAAGTTGAGGTGTATCCCAACTCCCAGCTGTTCGGTGATAATAAAGTTCTTGAAGCCATGCTTCTTGGAGATGTACAGATGGCTGCACTTGCTCTGTCTAAATACAGCCGTTACACCAAAAAACTTCAGCTTTTCGATCTGCCGTTCCTCTTTGAAGATATGGGTTCTGTTGATCGTTTCCAGCAGAGTGATGCCGGTAAAGCTCTTTTGAATTCAATCAGTAAAAAAGGACTGATTGGCCTTGGTTACCTGCATAATGGAATGAAACAGCTTTCTTCCAGCAAACCACTCAAAGTGCCTGCCGATGCCAAAGGATTAAAATTCCGTATTATGTCTTCAGACGTGCTGGCTGCTCAGTTTAAAGCTGTTCATGCAACTCCATTGAAAAAACCTTTCTCTGAAGTATTTACTCTTCTCCAGACAAAAGCTATCGATGGACAGGAAAATACCTGGTCTAATATCTATTCCAAGAAATTTTTTGAAGTTCAGCCTTATATCACAGAGTCTAATCACGGCTTGCTTGACTATATGGTTGTAACTTCTATGGAGTTCTGGAATGGTCTTCCTGAAGATGTTCGTATGGAAGTTAAGAAAGCACTTGATGAAGCTATCGCTTTTGGTAACAAAGTTGCAGCTGAAAAATCTTTGGCTGATAAACAGAAAATTGTTGATTCCAAACGGAGTGAAATCATTACACTGAATGCTGATGAACGTGCTCAGTGGGTTGAAATCATGAAGCCTGTATGGAAAGAATTTGAAGGTGAGGTCGGTAAGGACTTAATTGATGCCGCTTACAGCTCTAATCAGTCAAAGTAATTTGTGTCTGATTCACCCATTTTCGGGGGCGCTTCTTTTCAGGAGCGGCCCCTTTTTTTATGAGAGGATCGTGTATGTTACGTCTCCTTAACAAGACAGAAGAAGCAGTTATATGCCTGTTGCTTGTCTCGACAACGTTATTGGTATTTGTTGATGTTGTCATGCGGTTTGGCTTCAATACAGGTTTTATGTGGTCTCAGGAACTGACTCTGCATATGTCAGCCTGGTTTGTGCTTTTTGGCACTTCATATGGGATTAAGGCTGGTTCACATATTGGTGTGGATGCTTTTGTAAAACTCTTCCCGCGTGGAGGCAGGAGAATTTTGACAATGATTGCCTGCGTGCTGAGTTTAACGTACTGTGGATTGATACTGTACGGTAGCTGGATATACCTGGCCAAGGTAAAGAAAATAGGTATTGATCTCGAAGATTTACCTATTCCTGCCTGGGTCGCTCACGGCATGCTTATCTTTGGTTTCGTTTTCCTCTCCATTAGAATTTTTCTCCTGTTATGGGACGTCATCACCGGTGACAGCGATGGCTTTCGTCATGCCAATGAGGCAAAAGACAGTATGGAAATTGTCGAAGAACTCAAGAGAGAGGGAGCTGAGATATGACAACTGCAGCTTTATTTATTTTACTTTTTGCCTGTATGCTTCTTGGAATGCCGATTGCGTTGTCTCTTGGGCTTTCAAGCATCGCAACCATTCTGTTTTTCTCAAGCGATTCTCTTGCCTCAATAGCTTTGAAGCTGTTTGAATCTTTATCTGAGCATTACACACTGCTGGCAATCCCATTTTTTATTCTTTCTTCCGCTTTTCTTTCAACTGGGGGTGTGGCAAAACGTATTATACGCTTTGCATTGAGTCTTGTTGGCCATATTCGAGGTGGTATTGCCATGGCATCAGTCATGGCTTGTATGATATTTGCTGCTGTTTCCGGATCATCACCTGCAACAGTTGCAGCCATTGGTTCCATTGTTATTGTTGGTATGGTCAAAGCCGGCTACCCGGAAAGCTTTGCCGCAGGAGTCATCACAAATGCAGGAACCCTTGGAATCCTGATTCCACCTTCTATTGTTATGCTGGTATATGCAGCAGCCACTGAAGTTTCTGCTGCCCGGATGTTTATGGCAGGTTTTATTCCAGGACTCTTGATGGGATTGATTCTGATGATTGCTATTTACATAGCAGCACGAATCAAAAACATCCCCGCTCAACCCTGGGCCGGATTTGGTGAAATTATTGCTGCTGGAGGTGCTGCCTTTGGTGGCTTAATGCTGATCATCATTGTCCTTGGTTCCATCTACGGTGGTATCGCCAGTCCAACTGAGGCTGCTGCTGTATCAGCTGTTTATGCCTTTGGTGTGGCTATCTTTGGTTATCGAGATATTGGGCCAATGAAACATGTTCCCTGGCGAAAGTCTGGCGAGACTGTTGGCGCTGCCGTAGGCCGTAATATCGGACAGATAATTCTTGCAGCCCCTAAATGTGTAACAGATAAGGAAGTGAATAAGGTTGTGCTGGACGCTGCAAAGGTCAGCATCATGCTGCTCTTTATTATTGCCAATGCCATGCTTTTTGCACATGTGTTAACCACTGAGCGGATACCTCATCATTTGGCTGAACTCATTGTTGGCTGGGGGCTTCCACCCTGGGGGTTTCTGGTGGTTGTCAATATATTACTGCTTGCAGCAGGAAATTTTATGGAGCCGTCTGCCATTTTGTTAATTATGGCTCCGATTCTCTTTCCCATTGCCTTGAAACTTGGAATTGATCCGATTCATTTGGGTATTATTATGGTCGTTAACATGGAGATCGGCATGTTGACTCCACCGGTTGGACTGAATCTTTTTGTTACGGCCGGTATTACCGGGCGCAGTATTGGCTGGGTTATTAAAGCGGCTTTGCCATGGCTGTCACTGCTGCTGATCTTCTTGATTATTATCACTTATATTCCACAGGTATCACTTTTCTTACCGGAATTTCTTGATAAATTGCACGGTTATTAGTGTTATACAGATTCTTTCCTGAGTTTTTCCTCAGGAAAGAATCTAATGAAACATCAAGACAGGCTTGTGGTCTTGGCCTATGTATGATGTTTGTTCAACGCAACAGGGTGAGTTCTTCTCGCCCTGTTTTTTTTTGCTCTTTTTCCGGGACAGACGTCAAAGTGTCACTTGTGTTTATAATGAAGAGAACTGAATCTGTGAAGAGTAGAGGAGGAGTTGTGAATCGTATGAGGGGCCGCTGGAATGGAGGGTTTTGCAGAAGTTGACGGTACGGCAACCGGGAGCTGATCTCTCCGGTTGCCAAAATTCTATGGATACTTAGGCCTGAGCGGACAAAGTGCGTTGTCCATTCTTCTAAAAGAGATCAGACCCATTAAAGGCTATTTCGTATATCGAAATGACATCTTTAAGTGATGGTTGCCTGGGGTTGTTCTCAACAGGGCGGGTTACGGTAAGAGCAATTTCTGCCATTTCAGGGAGTGCGTCAAACGGGATATCCAGATCTTTTAAGGTTGCAGGGATTCCCACATCAGTATTTAAGTCAAAAAGAGCATCAACACAGAGACTGGCAGCTTCACGCAATGTTAAATCGTCTGTATTCTGACCAAGAGTTTCTGCAAGAATTGCAAATTTTTCGAGATTCCCGATCAGGTTGAAATCGACCACATAAGGTAAAAGTACTGCATTTGCAAGACCGTGAGGAATGCCGAACATACCACCCATGGGGTAAGCCATGGCATGTACAAGTCCGACACCGGCAGTAGCTAGTGCTTTACCACCAAGCAATGAACCCATAAGCATGGCTGATCGCGCTTTAAGGTTTCCACCATTTGCGTAAGCGGAAGGCAGATTGTCAGCAATGAGGCTGATGGCTTCAAGGGAATACATTTCAGAAATTGTGTGAGCCTGGGTTGACGTGTAGGCTTCCAGTGCATGGGTCAGAGCATCAATTCCTGTAAAGGCGGTTACATGGGGTGGGAGACTGAGCGTGAGCTCCGGATCAAGAATGGCTGCATCAGGATATAATGGATCACCATTCATACCGCCTTTGGAGCCTGTTTTTTCATTTATAAATACCGCTGTAAATGTCACTTCTGCTCCGGTTCCTGATGAGGTGGGAACCATGATTTTGGGAACACCCGGTTTTTTGATCAGCCCGAGCCCAAGATAATCTACTGCTTTGCCGCCATTTGTGAGCAGGATGGCAACAGCTTTTGCAACATCCATGGCAGAACCGCCACCCACACCAACGACACAGTCACAGCCGGCTTTTCTGGCAATTTTGGTGCCCTTATCGGCAAGTTTTAAGCCGGGTTCAGGGTCAACTTTATCATAGACAGTAAAGGGAATTTTTGCTTTTTTTAGTGGAGCGGTAATGGGAGAGATGAGACCGGCTTTTACTAAACCCGGATCAACAACCAGGAATACATTACTTCCATTAAAGTCTTTCACAGTTTTGGCAAGATTTACGATTGAACCTGCACCGAATTGAATCTGAGTGGGTTGAGTCACGGTGAATGTCTGTGGATGTGTCATAAATAAAATTCCTTCCAGGGGGGGTAGCAATGATTGCTGGATCGTGTGTATAGCTGATCTTTTTAAACGCTATAAGTTAGCAAGTCAAACTCAAAATAAAAAGCAAAATTGGAAAAAGTTTGTTCAATAAAAGTGAATAGTGCGGTAGGTTTTATTGATACCATGCAGATGTTCAGGGATTCTATATATAAGCAGAGGAAGTAATGGGTAAAACAGAAAAAAAAATTATTCTGGCAAATCCACGAGGGTTTTGTGCCGGTGTGGAAAGAGCGATTTTAACAGTCAGGCTGGCAATAAAGAAATATGGGACCCCGATTTATGTCCTGCATGAGATAGTTCATAACAAACATGTTGTACAGGAACTCGAGGCAATGGGTGTTGTGTTTGTTCACGATCTGGTCGATGTTCCTAGGGGTGCCATCTGCATCTTTAGTGCTCATGGTGTGCCAGCACCAACAGAGATGCGGGCCAGAAGACTTGGCCTGCGTACCATTAACGCAACCTGTCCCCTTGTGAATTTAGTGCATAACATGTTGGAAAAGAACTATGCCAATGACTATGATGTTGTGATCATCGGCCATCATAACCATCCTGAAGTGGAAGGTACAGCGGGACGGGTGGGTGGCAATGTTCATGTTGTGGCCAACGAGGAAGAGGCAAAAACGATCCAGGTTAGAGACCCTGCACGTGTTGCCTATGTGACCCAGACCACGCTCAGTCAGGATGATATCGGCGAGATACGGGAAGTTCTCCTTAAACGTTTTCCGAAGATCAATGGGCCGAAATCAAATATCTGCTATGCCACTCTCAATCGACAGCAGGCAGTACGCGGGCTTGCCGGAAAATGTGATATCCTGCTTGTTGTCGGATCGAAAAATAGTTCCAATTCAAATAGACTTCGGGAAGTCGGAGAGCGGGCAGGAATGAAAGGTTATCTGCTGGATGATGAGACTGATATTAAAATGAAATGGCTTAAATCTGTTTCCACCGTCTGTATCACTGCAGGTGCTTCTGCACCTGAGCGACTGGTGCAGGGCGTTATTGAGTTCTTAAGGAAGCAGGGGTTCAGTGAATTTGAGGAGATGAACGGCAATAAAGAGAGGGTCAGTTTTAAGCCCGCAACTTTGGAAGAATAATAGATCCTTAAAGGTCTCAGAAGGTTGGTTTTTGTCATTCCCTGGTCGGCAGGAATCCGCAATATATGATATAGAGATTCCTGCCTGTGAGGGAACGACAGAATAAGTAAATGTATCTAGGCCAGAGCCTCTTTAATCCTCTCCATGGCTTTTTGTACGTTCTCATAGGAGTTGAAGGCAGATAACCTGATATATCCCTCACCGCACTTGCCAAAGCCAGCACCTGGTGTGCAGACAACACCAGCCTTTTCAAGGAGCATGTCAAAGAATTCCCAGGAATCACGCTTTCCTTCTATCCAGATATAAGGCGAGTTATCACCGCCCACAAAATCATAACCCAGTTTTTTTATCTCACTTGCGATGAGATCCGCATTTTTTAAGTAGCCGGCAACCAGTTCTCTGGTCTGGGCTTTGCCTTCGTCGCTGTACACTGCTGCTGCTGCACGCTGAACAGGATAGGAAACTCCGTTAAATTTTGTGCAGTGGCGACGGTTCCAAAGCGGATGGATGAGTTGTTTTCCACCTTTGGCGTCAAAGGCTGTACATTCTTTGGGAACCACGGTGTAAGCGCAACGTGTACCGGTGAATCCTGCATTTTTGGAAAAAGAACGAAATTCAATGGCAACTTCTTTTGCACCTTCCACTTCGTAAATTGATTTTGGCAGGGATTCGTCACGAATGAAAGCTTCATAGGCTGCATCAAAGAGAATCAGGGCCTGGTTTTCTTTTGCGTAATCCACCCAGGTTTTAAGTTCTTCTTTTGTGATGGTTGACCCGGTTGGGTTATTTGGAAAACAGAGATAAATAAGGTCCGGCTTTTCAGTGGGAAGGCTCGGGACATAGTTGTTCTCTTTAACTGAATCAAGGTAGATAATTCCCTGGTATCTGCCGTCTGCAAAATTACCTGTTCGTCCGGCCATGACATTGGTATCAAGATAGACCGGGTATACAGGGTCTGGTATGGCAATTTTAGCGTCTGTAGTGAACAGTTCCTGAATATTTCCGGTGTCACATTTGGCGCCGTCACTGACAAAGATTTCATCAGAAGAAATATCAGCACCGCGGGATTGAAAGTCATTCACAGCAATGGCTTCACGCAGGAAATCATAACCCTGCTCTGGGCCATAACCACGAAATCCGGCGTCTGTGGCCATTTCATCAATTGCCTTGTGGAACGCTTCGGTGCAGGCTGCGGGAAGGGCTCGGGTCACATCACCAATTCCCAGGCGGATGATTTCCTTTTCCGGGTTGCTTTTTTGGAATTCGCCTACTTTTTTGGCAATATTGGAAAAAAGATAGGAAGCCTGAAGTTTCAGGTAATGTTCATTGATTTTGATCATGGGATTATTGCCTCAAGTTTGATATGGTGATTGAACTTTTTATAGACTTTATCTGTTGAAAATATACTGGATAGAACCGGCTGTCAACGCCAACTGAAATATAAGGAAGAGGAAAATGTCTGATAACCAACATTCCACCATTTATCGAAAAGATTACCAGGTACCTGTTTTTCTCATTAGCGAGCTGTTTCTTGATTTTAAGCTTGGTGAAAATGATTCTGTGGTCAAGGCTAAATCAATGTTTCACAGGAATCCTGAATCAGCAGAAAACTGTGAAGACATTGTTCTTAATGGCGAAAACCTTGAACTGCTCTCCATTTCAGTGAATGGAAAGGAACTGCTGCCTGACCAGTACAATCTGGACGAAAAAAGCCTGGTCCTTCAGCAAGTGCCAGATGAGTTTGTACTTGAAGTAACCACCAGAATCTATCCTGACAAGAACAGCGCCCTTGAAGGCCTTTACAGATCAAGCGGTAACTTCTGTACACAATGTGAGGCAGAAGGGTTTCGAAAAATCACTTACTTCCTGGACAGACCCGATGTCATGACCCGCTTTACGACCCGTATTGAAGCAGATAAGGCAGATTGTCCGGTTTTGCTTTCCAATGGGAATCTTGTGGAGGAAGGCGTGCTTGATAAGGGGCGGCATTTCACAGTTTGGAAAGATCCCTTTCCCAAATCCTGCTATCTGTTTGCACTCGTTGCAGGTGATCTGGTTTTTCACCGTGATGAATTTATCACAAAATCAGGTCGCAGCATTGATCTACGAATATATGTGGAAGCGAGAAACCGTGAAAAATGTGCCCACGCAATGGCATCTCTCAAGAAGAGCATGGCCTGGGACGAGAAGGTGTTCGGCCTTGAGTATGATTTGGACAGGTATATGATTGTTGCTGTGGATGATTTTAACATGGGCGCCATGGAAAACAAGGGGCTCAATATCTTTAATTCCAAATATGTACTGGCCAGCCAGGAAACTGCAACTGACCAGGATTATCTTGGTGTTGAAGGAGTGATTGCCCATGAATATTTTCATAACTGGACTGGCAACCGGGTAACCTGCCGTGACTGGTTTCAGCTGAGTCTCAAAGAAGGCCTCACCGTGTTTCGTGATCAGGAGTTTTCTTCCGACATGAATTCCCGGGCAGTGCAGAGAATTGAAGACGTGCGAATACTGCGAAATTTCCAGTTTCGTGAGGACAGCGGGCCCATGGCCCATCCGGTGCGGCCTGATTCCTATGTGGAAATCAATAATTTTTACACAGTGACTGTCTATAACAAAGGTGCTGAAGTAATCCATATGATGCATACCCTGCTGGGTAGTGAGAACTTCCGCAAGGGAATGGATCTCTATTTTGAGCGCCATGATGGGCAGGCAGTGACCTGTGATGATTTTGTGGCTGCCATGGCTTCTGCATCAGGAGTTGATCTGGACCATTTCAAACTCTGGTACAGCCAATCAGGAACACCTGAACTTGAGGTGGAGGAAAACTGGGATGAGAATGCAAAACAATACAGTCTGCACATTACCCAGAGCTGCCCACCAACACCTGGTCAGGCTAAAAAAGAACCATTCCACATACCCATTGCCTTTGGGCTTCTTGATTCAGCCGGGCAGGACATGGATAGTGGGAAATCCATGCTTGAGCTTCATACTGAAAGGGAAAGCTTTATTTTTAAAGATCTTCCGGAAAAGCCGGTTCTTTCCATGCTTCGCGGTTTTTCAGCTCCGGTAAAAGTGAAACCATGGCAGGGACGTGAGCAGCTTGCGTTTCTCATGGCCAATGATTCAGATCCCTTTAATCGATGGGATGCTGCTTTTCGTTTAAGCGAATCCGTTATTCTTGAAATTACCGAAAAACTGCAGCAGGGAGAACATCCTGTTGTTGATCCCCTGTTTATTGATGCTGTAAGGGAGATTCTTAACGATAAAAAGAGTGATAAATCATTACTTGGCATGGCACTTACTCTTCCTGGCGAAACATATCTTGCTCAGCAGATGGAAGTGATAGATCCTGACAACCTGCATTGTGCCAGAGAAACAGTACGTTTTGAACTGTCCACGACACTTGCAGGGGAATTTAGAACAGTTCTGGAGGAGAATCGTGATACTGGTGAATATCAGTTAACACCAGAGGCAATGGGAAAAAGGAGATTGAAAAACGTCTGTCAATCTTTTCTGCTGACAGGAGATTCACCGGCCAGTTCTGATGTGAAAACAGCACTGGTCCAGTACCATGACAGCGGCAACATGACTGATGTCATGGCAGTGCTGGCAGCTATTTCCAACTGTGCTATTCCTGAACGTCAGGAGCTCATTGACGATTTCTACGAAAAATGGAAGACCGATCCTCTGGTCATGGACAAGTGGCTCATCCTTCAGGCTGCCTCCAGCCTGCCGCAGACACTTGATTCGGTTCTGGAGCTCATGCATCATCCAGCTTTTTCCATTTCAAATCCCAACAAGGTCCGCTCACTGATAGGAGCGTTTGGTTCTAATCATGTCTGTTTTCATAATAAGAACGGGGCAGGCTATGAGTTTCTGGCAAATCAAATTCTTGTACTCGACTCCACTAATCCTCAGATTGCCTCGCGATTGACCACACCTTTTGCAACCTGGAAGCGATACGATGAAAACCGTCAGGAATTGATGAAAGAACAACTGCAGAGAATCATGAATAAAAAGGATCTTTCCGGAGATGTATATGAGATGGTTAAAAGGAGCCTGAAAGGATGATTGAGGATGAAAACCAAAGAAAAATTAATATACGGGAGGTGCAGCCTGCTGATCTGGAAAGATGTTTTGAGATTGAAACAATCTCTTATTCAGGTGATGAGGCAGCCTCCAAAGAGAAGATATTAAAGCGGATCAGAACATATCCGGAAGGATTCGTGGTTTTGGAGCTGGCTGATGAAGTCATTGGCTTTATTAACTCAGGTGCAACGCATCAAGTTGAACTTTCCGATGAAGAATTCAAGGAACTGATCGGCCATGATCCCGATGGTAAACATATTGTTATCATGTCAGTTGTTGTTCATCCGGAACATCAGAGGAGAGGTTTTGCCAGTCAGCTCATGAAACGTTTCACAGCTAAAATGAAAGAAGCGGGTAAGACAGACATCTATCTCATATGCCAGACAGGACTCATCGACATGTATGCGTCTCATGGATTTTCGTACCTGGGGAAATCTGACTCAGATCACGGCGGTTTGAGCTGGCATGAAATGGTCTTGACCCTTTAACATCTCACAAGGGGGATTGGTACTTTATGGGAATATTTTCTTTGAAAAAAACAAGAAAATATTCTGTAAGGTGTGAAAGGTCATCTGAAAAAACTGGCCAGTTTCTTTCTTTTAATCCCGTTTATGACAAAACAGGCAGCGGTATTTGGGAGGATGGTCTTCTGGCAGCGCCATATCCTCAGGATTATGGCATTCCACACAGAATTTTTCAGCTGCCTTCTTTTTCATATCCATAAAACGGTTATGATCCTCGTCATGGGGGAGCTTGGCCGTAGTCTCCTCCGGGGCGTTAAAGAGGAAGAGCAGTATTCCAATTGATGTTATTAAAAAGGCGATATTTATAAAGAGTGATTTTTTCTTTTTTGGTGCAGTCATTATATTATCTGAATGGGTGTAGATCTTGTCGTGTGTTTCTATACTGCCATTTCAAGTTTGTTGAATTTTATCATACCTGATCGCAGGCCCAGTGTCACCAGTTCTGCCAATATGGAGTTTAAAAACCTGTTCTTTCCAGTAAGAGTAACCATTCTGCTGTGTTTGTCATGGTTGCGGATCAGGGTTTCCATGGCTTTACCGGAGTATTCGGGGGCTATAATAGTCTGGGCAACATGCTCAGCCGAGATGATGGCGGGATAGATCCCTTCACCGGTTAGTCCTGATGCGAGACCGGCAGCATCCCCAACGAGAAAAGTACGACCAAAGTTCCAGCCCTGAAAGTCGTAGTTGATGTATTCAGCTTTTGCAGAATGTTTTTTTAGATTAAATCCCTGTCTATCCGCCCAGTTTATGAGGTTTTTCTTTAAGTTTCCAGGTCCCATGGCTCTTTTGTCAGCATAGGCCCCAATGGAAACAGCCTTTTTGTGGGGGAAAATCCAGGCATATCCATTGGCAAAGAGGTGACTATCCAAATGCCATTCCATCTGTTTGATATCACCCGGAACCTGGTAGTTAATTCCGATACCTAATCTTTCGCTTGCAAGCCCCAGAGATCTTCGTACAAGGGAGCTTGAGCCATCTGCTCCAACCAGATAGTCAAAACTTATTGTTTCCTGACTGTTGTTATTTTTATTCTGAACAAGTACAGCACCGTCATCAATTTTTCGCACTATAACACCTGTACGTATTTGTGCGCCGGCGTTCAATGCCTGCTCAGCCATGTGATGCCCCAGCGTTTCTCGGTTTATCGTGGCAATTATGGGTTCTTTTTCCTGGATACGGATTTTTTGCCAGGGGGTTGATATGTACTGCTCAGGAAAAGATTTTTCAGCAAGTTTCTCAGGGACTCTTTTGATCAGGCCACTCCAGGTTATGCCTCCAGCGCACACTTTTGGACCAATGCGTTTTTTACGTTCCAGTACCAGTGTTTCCACTCCCTGTTCAGCAAGGATTTTTGCGCAGGCAAGGCCTCCAGGTCCTGCACCGATGATAAGGGTATGGATATGCATGGATTAGATAATGTTGGTTGGAATTAAGGAAAACCGGATGACTTGTCCACAATAAACCCGTATGTGATTATCTGTGAGTGTGTCAGGTGAAAAGGTGGAAAAAAGAAAACGTCTAGCCAGTGTCTGTCCAGAAATGAGATTTGTTCTTCTAAATCGAGGCGCAGGATAAATTTTACCACGGGCACTAGCCAAGAAAAGAAGCTTTTACAAATTCCCTGTTCATTCTGGCAATATTCCTGATGGAAATTCCTTTGGGGCAGACAGCCTCACATTCTTTTGCATTGATACAGTTGCCAAATCCTTCTTTATCCATTGCTGTGACCATTGCCATAGCGCGTTCTTTTCTTTCAGGCTGTCCCTGTGGCAGGAGGCTTAACTGGGAAATCTTGGCGCCGGTAAAAAGCATGGCTGCACCATTTGGGCAACTTGCAACACAGGCGCCGCAGCCGATACATGCTGCAGCATCCATTGCAAGCTCTGCGGTGGCAGACGGGATGGGGGTAGCGTTACCATCCGGAGTTCCACCAGTATTCACTGACACATATCCACCTGCCTGAATAATTCTGTCCAGCGAACTGCGATCAATGATTAAATCCTTTTTTACAGGGAAGGCACGGGAACGGAAAGGCTCTATAACCAGCGTATCACCATTTTCAAAGTGACGCATGTGCAGCTGGCAAAGTGTGGTCTCAGGTTCGGGGCCATGGGCGACTCCATTAATGACAGCACCGCACGTACCACAGATTCCTTCACGACAGTCATGATCAAAGGCAACAGGATCACGACCTTCCCTGGTGAGCTTTTCATTGAGGACATCCAACATCTCCAGAAAAGACATATCTGTTGAGATATCTTTTAACCGGTATGTTTCAAATACACCTGTTTTCCTGCTGTTTTCCTGACGCCAGATTTTAAGGGTGAGGTCAATGCTGTTTTTAGTCATGGTAAGTCTCTGTTTATTTGAAAGTCATCGGCAAAATATTGTGTTTATCATGCCTGCATGACCATCATTATGTTTCCTGATAGTGAAATCGTGGTCCATCCTTGCTGCCTATTTATAGCTTCGCTGGCTGGGTGTGACATTTTCAAAGGTTAGTTTTTCGTGATGCAAAGTCGGTTCCTTATCTTTTCCCTGGTATTCCCAGACCGCAACATGGCTATAGTTGTTGTCATCACGTTTGGCTTCATTTTCTTCAGTCTGGCTCTCTTCCCGAAGATGGCAGCCGCATGATTCTTTGCGGGCAAGTGCGTCGCGGATCATGATTTCAGCAAACTCCAGGAAATCGGCAAGTCGTCCGGCCCGTTCAAGTGACTGGTTGAGTTCTTCACCAGATCCTGGGATGTAGACATTTTTCCAGAATTTTTCCTGTATTGCAGGGAGCTCAGCCAATGCTTTTTCAAGGCCTTCCTTGTTTCTGGCCATACCGCAGTGATCCCAGAGAAGGAGTCCGAGTTCCTTATGGATTTCATCAACAGTGAGCTTTCCTGTCGGACCGTCTTCGCTGCTTTGGAGAAGTCTGGCAATACGTTCCTGAACCTGTTTTTTAGAAGCTGCAAACTGTGGATGATCTGTGTTCACAGCTTGAGTTTTAGTGGAACCAAGGTAGTTCGCAATACTGGTACCAACAATAAAATAACCATCAGCAAGTCCCTGCATGAGCGCACTGGCACCAAGCCGATTGGCTCCATGATCAGAGAAGTTACATTCTCCAATGGCAAAAAGTCCTGGAATTGTGGTCATCAGGTTATAATCAACCCACAATCCGCCCATTGTATAATGCACAGCAGGATAGATCATCATTGGCTCATGCAATGGGTTAGAGTCGGTAATTTTTTCATACATCTGAAAGAGATTGCCATATTTTTTAAGGATTGCAGCCTCTCCAATCCTGCTGATGGCTTCAGAAAAATCCAGATACACGGCAAGATGGGTGGTGCCAACACCTTTTCCTGCATCACACTGCTCCTTGGCATTACGGGATGCCACATCACGTGGAACAAGGTTGCCAAAACTGGGATATTTGTTTTCCAGGTAGTAGTCACGTTCCTCTTCAGGTATTGAGGCAGGTGGTCTTGTGTCACCCGGTTTTTTAGGAACCCAGACCCTGCCGTCATTTCGCAGACTCTCACTCATCAGGGTCAGTTTGGACTGATAACTGCCATGAACCGGAATGCATGTGGGATGGATCTGGACAAAACATGGGTTGGCAAAACCTGCTCCCTGTTTGTGCGCCCGCCATGCTGCAGTGACATTTGATGCCATGGCATTGGTGGAAAGAAAATAGGCGTTTCCATAACCACCGGTTGCGAGAATAACAACGTCAGCTGAATGGGTGGTGAGTTCTCCGTTTATGATGTCACGGGTGACAATTCCACGGGCAACACCATCAACCAGTACCAGTTCCATCATTTCCTGCCTGGTATGCATGGTGACGTTGCCGGCTTTTATCTGGCGGGACAGAGCAGAGTATGCGCCGAGAAGAAGCTGTTGACCAGTTTGGCCTCTGGCGTAAAAAGTCCTTGAAACCTGTGCGCCGCCAAATGATCGATTGGCAAGTGTTCCGCCATATTCCCGGGCAAATGGTACCCCTTGGGCAACGCATTGATCGATTATGTTATTGCTGACCTGTGCCAGCCTGTATACGTTGGCCTCCCGTGACCGGAAATCCCCACCTTTTATGGTGTCGTAAAAGAGGCGCCAGATGGAATCTCCATCATTCTGGTAATTTTTTGCGGCATTGATTCCGCCCTGGGCAGCAATGGAATGTGCACGCCTTGGGCTGTCCTGAATACAGAAACTACTGACCTCATAGCCCTGCTCGGCAAGTGTCGCTGATGCTGAGGCACCAGCCAGCCCGGTTCCAACAATAATTATTTTATACTTGCGACGGTTGGCAGGATTGACCAGCTTGGAGGAAAATCGATGATTGTCCCATTTTTCAGATAAAGGGCCTTCAGGGACATTGGCTGTAAGTTCCATGTGTATACCTGTTTAATATTCTGTTCAAAAGTGAACCAGCATTGCTGGATAAAAAATGCCGGCCACAACGAAACATGAAAGTCGGTCATTCATACTTAATGAGTTCTGTCTTCCGGTAACGGCTTTCATATGAAAAGAAGGGGAATAGCACCGAAAATAAGAAGAAAAGAGATAGGTACTATATAGGTTAACCAACCTGTCAGCTTGTTATACTTCGGGTGATTTACACCAAATGTCTGCAGCATTGACCAGAAACCATGGCTCAGGTGAATGGCAAGCACAATGAAAGCCGTGATATAAAAAAGAATCACCAGGGGAGAGCTGAACAGATATGAAATGGTGAGGCCAATGGTTTCATGATCACCAAAAGAAACTGCAGAAGTATGAATAATGAGGTACAGCAGGATAAAAAGCCCGCTGTAGATCATGGTTCTCGAAGCCTGAGACATTTTAACCGTACGTTTCTGTACCTTGTACTTATGATCTCTCGCCTTTCTATTCTGCCAGAAGAGCAGAATCCCGGTAATAATGTGTATTGCAAAAGTCAGAAACAGACCTTTACTGAGAACATAGATAATCATGGGATGACCGTGGAGCTGATTAGCATATGCCTGAAAAAGCCTTAATGAATGAAAAAGGGTCGCATTTCCTGCTGCATGGCTGCAGAGAAAAAGAACCAGGCAGGAGCCGGTTCCTGCCATAACCCATTTTTTGCCAATGGATGATTGAAGAAAGCGTATGAACCACATAAAGTTGTACCATCTGTAGAGGGACCAAGTAAAAATGGTTGCGGTCCACAATAATAAAATAATTGGGCAAAAATGAATAGCTCTTAATTTGAGTTGAACGATATTTTTTCAGATGCTATGTTTGCGCAGAAATTGGAAATGGAGCTATCGTCATAATGATGCACCCGAATCCGTGACGGATGTGTGATTTTTTTCAATTCAACTGATTGAGTTAATAGAATAAAATTTGGAACAATCAGGTCCGGGAAAATCCTTCGCCACCCTTCGGGGCGCTCGCTGGCAATGCATCCTGATTCTTTTGAGCACCTTGGCATAGTACACTATTGCCAAGGTGCTCAAAAGAATCAGGATGCAATACCATCGATCGCTCACAGATTCAGGATACAGTAAAAGTGGATGGAATAATGAAATGTAAAGGACTTATATTTGATCTGGACGGAACACTACTCGATACCCTTGGTGATCTGGCGGATGCCGCGAATTCAACGCTCAGATATTTCGGTTTTCCTGAGCATCCCGTTGATGCCTATCGCTATTTTGTCGGTGAGGGATTAAAAATACTTATTCAGCGTATCATTCCGGATCCTTCTGCAAGTGAAGAACAGCTGGCCGAGTACATGAAAAAATTTGCTGAGATATACAGACGTACATGGAATGTTTGTTCTGCTCCTTATAATGGAATTCCTGAGATGATTTCATCTCTGTCTGCTGCAGGTTTACAGCTTGCAGTGCTTTCCAATAAGCCCCACGAATTTACAGAGATATGTGTGAAAACATTTTTCCCGGAGCATTCTTTTGAATTTGTTCTCGGGCAGCGGGAGGGTGTTCCTAAAAAACCTGACCCTGCCGGGGCTTTTGAACTTGCAGAAAAAATGGGGCTTGGTGTTGATGAAATTTTGTATGTTGGAGATACTGCAACTGATATGAAAACAGGAAACAGTGCTGGAATGCGAACCATCGGAGTGGAATGGGGGTTTCGGGAAAGGGCTGAACTTGAAGCGAATAATGCCTGGAGAATTGTTTCAACGCCAGAAGAGGTAGTGTCTTATGCCATTTAATCCAGCAAATCTGACTCCTTTGTTGCAATATGCTGCTCCACCTGCTCTTGGAGCTTTTATCGGTTATTTGACCAATAAAGTAGCCATAAAGATGCTGTTCAGGCCACTCACTGCCAGGTATTTTATGGGAGTCCGGGTACCAATGACTCCCGGAGTTATTCCTTCAAAACGCGGTGATCTTGCCATAAACATAGGTGAAATGGTGGGAAGCCACCTGCTGACCAGTGAGGAAATCAGCAAGGGGCTAAATAAAAAAGAATTTCAAAAAACCCTGTACAATCTGATTGAAAATCGGGGCGAGATCCTACTTCAAAAAGATCTTGGCCCGGTAAGTGAGATTATTCCCGAAAAATATCAGACCTATTATCAGGTTGCTGTTCATGCAATCGCTGATCAGTCCCAAAAAGCCATTCATTCTTTTATTGCGTCCACATCTTTTAAAACCATTCTGGAAGATTCCATTGACGAGCAGTTCGATCGATTGCTGGCCACTGATCTGCAAACCTTTTTACCCGGAGAGGACAGGGAATCGGCATATGGATTTCTGGAAAAAAGCATAGCCAGAATGCTGACAAGCCCAGCCATGGAAGAGTGGGTTGATAGTTTTGTCAGGCAAAAGGTATATGCAGCTCTGCAGCAGGAAAAAAGTTTAACAGACATTTTGCCGGGTTCAGTGAATGACTTGATTGTGAGCAGCATTGAGAAGCAGACACCGCTCCTGCTCTCAAAGCTTGCCGGGATTATTTCTGAGCCGGAGATAAGAGACCGTATTGTCACAGGAGTCCGAATGGGAGTGGAATCTTTTGTGGCTGATCTTGGCCCCATGGCTGCTCTGGCAAGTGGATTCCTGACCCCGGAAGTTGTGGAGACAAAAGTCAGGGGGTATCTGGAAGAAAAGGAAGATGATATTGTTCGCTGGCTGCAAAATGATGAAGTGCAGAGCCGGGTGGCAAAAACCCTCCGTGAGAGGAGCACAGATGTACTGAGTACGCCCCTTGTCAGGATAGTAGATGAGAATCAGGATGAAATGGTTGAAAGTTTCTGCAGCCATCTCAGTGGACAGCTTGCAGCCCTTTTAAGGGGGGCAGAAACCACGACTGCTTTGGCCTCCATGGTCCGTGACAATATAGAGACCCATATAGATGGCGGTAAACTTCCGCTGGGTGAAATTCTCTTTGATTTTATTGGAGATGAAGGTGTGGCCCGTGGCAGAGAATGGTTGAAACAGGAAGTTGTTTCAATACTCGGTGCTGAGAAAACACGGAAAACTCTGGATTCCATGGTGGACAGCCTGCTGACAAATTTGCTGCAGCACCGTGTGGGAAGACTGGCCAGACTTCTTCCAGCAGGAGTCAGGGGAGGTATTTACGAATCCATCCGGCAAATATCTTCCAACATGCTGACCGTGGAAGTCCCCGGTCTGCTGGACTCGCTTAATATTCAGCAGATTGTTACTGAAAAAGTGAATTCGCTTGATTTGATGCGTCTGGAGAGACTGCTGCTTTCCATCATGGAAGAACAATTTAAATATATCAATCTTTTTGGGGCGTTACTGGGTTTCTTGATTGGTTGCCTGAATCTGTTTTTTTTGAATGTGATGTGATTATGAAGTGAAGGATGACTGTTTTGTTGTCAATAGTCATTTAATTGAGTAGTATCAATATGTTACCGTTGGCTACGTTAGCTTTTTGACACCAAATATCAAACTCCTTTCGATACGTACCAGCTTGTAGATTGCCCATGTAGCAACAGGTGTACAACAGATAATACAGGCCAGGAGCCTGTCCGAGGATGCCCTGTTCCCCAAACTCTTCAGGATTGTCAAAAATTATGTCTAAATATCAAATACATGGCTGCATTTTTTTTCGAAAAATTTTCGATTTTGACAAAAATGCCTATTCCCGAACAAGCTCCTGATAGTCATCTTTTTGTATTCTGATTACGTAGAGCTTCCTCAATAAGTCATCCAGCTACAAGCTGAATGGATTTTACTGGCATGAGCCAGTCCGTAAATTTAGCCAATATTTTTA
>DQTH01000128.1 GCA_015662865.1 Desulfocapsa sulfexigens | reverse complement strand
TACGTATGAAACTCAGCCAACTTCATATGGTGAAGACATAAGGAATTGGTAAAACAAAAGAATTACAAGTGATCGTGGTGGGGTCATCCCCGCGGAGGCGGGGATCCAGTTTCGTGCCAGACAAACAAAATGGCTGAGTTTTGTACGTAATCAGATAGCTTTTTGTAGTTTGTCCGGATGATTACCGGATGACCATCCTACGGCCAGAAACAGTTCCTCTAATTCTGAGCAATCGAAATTTTTTGTCATTTTATATTGTATCTCCATAGCCGCAAACTGCATCCCCTTAATATTTGTCGAAACAACAGCCGGTTAATCCTCTGCCTGCTTACCTGTCATCCCGATTATTTTGATTTTGAATACTGTGGTTTTGTCGATTACTGAATCGGGAAATTCATGTTGGTTGCTTGAATATTGTCGCATAATTATATTTAATGCCTGTTGCTTTTCCTTTCGCGTCTCTACAAATTCAGCTTTACCGTACCCAATTATGCTTTGGTACTTCATCCCCCAACTACACGGTTTTTCAGCTCGAACAACTGATGAATTTTGATCAAACTCAAAACAAATGTTCGGGTTTTTCTTTAATAACTCGATCTTTTTTCCTTCCTGGGCAGAATGGAAATATAGAGTGTTATCCTGATACCCAAAACATAAGGGAACTATGTAAGGATAAATGCCATCGGATAGCCCAAGGCGACAAACTCGGGAAGAGTAAATTATTTCTCGAAGTACATCTTTATCCAGGATTTCTTTTTCTTTTCTTCTCATAGGTGGATCTCTCCATTGTTAATTGCCTCCATCCATACCGGGTTCTAGAACCGCAAGGGAATTGAAGCTTTGCTTGCACTATGCCTGCATCATGATATTATTTCAAATAATCAATTTTTATAAATCGATCAAAAATGGTGATGGCATGGAGATTTATGATCTGATGGTCTTTATGGCAGTGGTTGAAACCGGTGGATTCACTCAAGCTGCTGCAAGACTTAATTGTGTGCAGCCCAATGTGACGGCCCGTATTAAAAAACTGGAGAAGTCACTTGGCACACAGCTCTTTTACCGTGAAAACCGTGGGGTAACGCTGACAGCCAATGGTCGGGCGCTGACAGGAGAAGCAAAGAAAATAATTCGATTGGCAAAAAGTATTGAAACCAGATTTTTACAAAATGAGATTACAGGTCTTTTGACTCTTGGTGTATCCCAGACTGCAGCAACAGCCTGGTTGCCTGAAATTCTCCGGGTGTTTATGGATTTATATCCGGATGTAGAAATAAATGTACACTCACTGTTCGTGGAAACCATGACAGGGAAATTATTAGATCATGAGCTGGACTGTGCGCTTACAGATGTTCCGATAGTTAACCCCAAGCTTAGATATACATTTTCACGTCCTGAACAGTTGATGGTGGCCTATGCCGATAATTACCCGTTTTCAACAGAAACAGATGTGACAATTTTGACCTTCTCAAAAACAAGCCGGTACAGACAGATATTGTACGAATACCTCGAGCATCGGCAGATCAGTGTGCGCAGCGAGTTGACCCTGAAAGGAATGGATGCTGTAATCGCCTGTATTATCGGTGGAGTCGGAGTCAGCCTGCTGCCGGAGTCAGTGGTGTCTCTACCTCATATAGCACCACACATCAAAGTTCTCCCTGCAAATGAAGTTGAAGGGCGAGTGGGGATCGTAACCCATGTCGATAATGTTCAAACGGCAGCTTTACAGGCCTTTATGGATCTGGCACAGAAAATAATTTTGAATGGTTCGCAGGAGCAGCTAATGATCGATTGAGGGAAGGCACCCTTTAGTTAATGTGGAATACCATCCCATATTTCAATATCGTCAATCCACTGATGTTTTGGGTTCGAATTGCCATATATTTGGGTAATCATAATAAAATCAATGGGCTTTGAGTTGCGGGTGGTTGGGCCGTAATGGTCTCCCATAACTTGCCCGTTAATCTTCCAGAGCGCTCTGCCGTCTTCACCTTCGCTCCAGTGCCAGTATGGAACTCCATTTTCATCACTATTAATAAATGCGATCAATCTGAACCCACTGCCATTTGCATAATCTTTTGTTTTCCATTCAAAGAAAGTACGCCATCCATGGACCTGCTTATGGCTTGTGCTGTCCATCTTAATCCAGTACCGGATATACAGATCTTTTCTGCCTTCTGTGATATCGAGAATCTCATAGGGGCATTGTGTCACGTCAGTATTATAGTTTTCGATATTGTACAGTGCCCTTGTGGACGTCCCGTCATGGCCGGTTACTGTCTGTATTTCACTGAAAATTGCCTGGAAATCATCGTCGTCGATGTAATGAAGGCCTCCAATGGCTGTATTCGGAGCTGACTGACCGGAGAAGCAATGCCCGTGTGAGCCAATCAAAGCAGTACAGAATATCAGGGAAATCAGAATCCGCATTTTGTCTTTGTTGCTGTCCATCGACTTTGTTTCCTTTTTTTGTTTGTCGAACGTCCGCTGCTTCTTCTCCTGTACGGGATTATTTAAGTATCCCGGCAACTAGTCCATATTAATGCCCGACTAATGTTTCGGTTTGAACCTCATTGTCTGTGTTTGTGGGGAGACGGATAATCGTAGAATGCAGATGGCCGGGAGTTGGGAAGATTTTAACTAAGTTATGGCTTTCACAGTATCATCATCTGGTATGACACAGTCGTTCAAATCTGTTGCATTTTATCAGTATTTTCAGCATATATTAGAGATGCTATCAAGTGAATCAGGGTGAGACTCACATCAGCTGACAGTGACTGTATGAAAAATATCCTCATAACCGGTGCAGCCGGACAGATTGGTTCGGAGTTGACTGTGGCCCTACGCCACAGGTACGGTGATAGCAATGTTATTGCCTGTGGCCATAAAACAAAACCTGATGCCACACTTCTTGAAAGCGGTCCCTTTGCATCTCTTGATATTCGCGACTTTTCCGCACTTGCCACCATTGTTGAAAAACAGAAAATCGACACTATTTTTCATCTGGCCGGCATCCTTTCTGCTGTGGCTGAAAAAAATCCGCAAATGGCCTGGGATATCAATATGACCGGGCTTACAAATGTGCTTGAGACGGCCCGTACTTGTGGCTGCGCGGTTTTTTTCCCCAGCTCCATCGGTGCTTTTGGTCCATCGACTCCCCCAGACAACACCCCTCAGCTTACCATTCAGCGCCCGCAATCGATATATGGCATCACCAAACTCACCGGGGAACTGCTCTGTGATTATTACTTCCAGAAATTTGGAGTAGATACCAGGGGGTTGCGTTTTCCCGGTCTTATTTCTTCTGAAACCAAACCGGGAGGCGGCACCACGGATTATGCTGTGGAAATCTTTTATGCAGCGGTAAAGTGTGAAAAGTACAGTTGTTTTCTGAAGAGAGGCACCAGGCTGGACATGATGTATATGAGAGATGCCCTGCGGGCCACCATTTCTTTAATGGAAGCAGATCCGGCAAGACTCACAAGCCGTAATGCCTTTAATGTAACGGCCATGAGTTTTGCCCCGGAAGATCTTTTTGCGGAAATCAAAAAGATTATCCCGAATTTCACCATGACCTATGAGGTTGATCCACTTCGCCAGGCCATTGCAGATTCATGGCCCAATAAGATGGATGACAGTGAGGCCGCAAGGCAATGGGGATGGCAACCTGAATACGACTTACCAGCCATGACCAGGGAGATGATCAGCACACTGTCCCGGCGCATGGAAAACGATGGGGGAAAGTAGTATGGCCACGGAAACACTGGAAAAAACTCTCAAGGATCAGCTTGCGGAACGTCAGGCACAGGGTACACTCAAGGGCAGGGAAACTGTCATCTGCGGTATAAAACCAGGCGGGGAAGGCCGGGGGCCACGTGTTTACCTGGAGGGGCAGGGAGAAAAACAGTTTCTCCTGATGAACTCCAATTCCTATCTGGATCTGTCACACAACCGGGATGTGATTACGGCAGAAGAAGCAGCAGCAGAAAAATTCGGCACTGGCCCCGGTGCTGTTCGATTTATCAGTGGCACCTGTAAAGTGCATGTGGAGCTTGAAAAAAGACTGGCCGCATTCCACCGCAGGCAGGCTGCCATGCTTTTCAGTTCGGCTTATGGCACAGTTTTGGCTGTGCTGCCTTCTCTTATTCATCCGGAAACTATTGTCATCAGTGATGCCCTGAATCACAACAGTATTATCAACGCAGTCAGGCTTTCCAGGCCGGCCGCAAAACATATTTACGCTCATCTTGACATGGAGGATCTGGAAAGAAAGATACAGCAGAGTATTGATTTTGGTAAAAGAGTCATTGTGGTCAGCGATGGTATTTTCAGCATGCGTGGTGACTATGCCCCGCTGGATGAACTGGTTGTCATCTGCAAGCGTTATGAAAAGAATTTTGAAGAGGGAATTCTCAGCATTGTTGATGACTCCCATGGAGTGGGGGCCTTTGGCAAAACCGGTCGGGGAACAGAAGAATATACAGAGACCAGGGTTGATTTGCTCATTGCCACTCTGGGTAAGGCCATGGGGGTAAACGGTGGCTATGTTACGGGCAGCAGCACCATCATAGATTTTTTGCGGGAGACCGCCCCTTTTTATATTTATTCAAACCCCATCACCCCTGCTGAGGCAGCTGCCGCGGGCAAATCTCTTGAAATCATTGACAGCTCTGAAGGCATTGCCCTGCTTGAAAAGCTGCGAACCCTGACAGAACTGCTGGAAAAAGGGCTGGTGGATCTCGGTTTAGAGGTTATTGGCGGTGAGCATCCCATTGTTCCTCTCCTGATTCGTGATACTGACAAAACAGCCCGGCTGGTGGAGTATCTTTTCCAGAATTCCATTCTGGCAACCGGTCTGAAATATCCGGTTGTGCCAAGGGGAGATGAAGAGATCAGGTTTCAGGTTTCCGCCGGTCAAACGCCCAAAGATATCGAATTTGTCCTGACTGTGCTCCGGCAATTTGCGAATTCCTGAAAAGGAACAGGAATTCTTATTTTTTTTCCATTCTTGCCAGCTCTTTCTCCAGGATTTTACCAAGAGCAAAAGCAAAATCACCAACAATTTTTATGCAGTCTTTTCGTGTGCTGTCAGGGTTGGAATAAAAGTTTTTTACCTCGTCATGGTTTGACCAGTTTACACGGGCGATATCTCTGCAGTCTCTTCCACCGTAAGGTTCAGTCAGCTCATTGAACTGTTTAATCAGTTTATTACTGACTCCCCAGACACGCGGGTTTTCTCTATCTTCTATATTGCCTCTGCCGTGCAGAGATGAGACTGCCGCGATTGCCCCAAGGAGCGTTCCGCACACAGAACCGGAACTGGCAATTCCACCGCCAAAAGCTCCAACTGCTTTGATGGCATTCTCGTCATACTGATCTATTTTTTCCAGGCCCACGGCCAGGATCGCCTGGCTTCAATGGAAACGTTTTTTGAAAAGGTCCATGGCCTTTTCCCGCATTTCTTCAGGAGTCATGATTTCCTCTGTAAATGATAATTTTGTTCACAGGAATGGTTTCTGTTGATAGTGTGGAAGATAGTCTGTTTATTGAAAAATGTCAGGTGCTGATTGATCAGGTTTTTGACAAATAGAGTGAATAATGATGGCTGCGCCGGAAACGCAGTAGTACAAAATGCGAGCAAAAAGATCAGACATGGAATTGATTGATACCCATAGCCATATTGACCTTGCAGCCTTTGCTGATGACTTCAGGGAGGTTTTGACAAGGGCGAGACAGGCAGGTGTCATTGCCCAGATTTTGCCGGGAGTGTATCGGGCAGGCTGGCAAAGAATTCTTGACCTTTGCCTTGCAGAAAATGATCTTTACCCGGCCATAGGCCTGCATCCCATGTATCTCGATCACCATGAGCCAGAGGATCTGGATCTGCTTCGAATGCATGCTGCAAGTGGAAAGCTGAAGGCCATTGGCGAGATCGGGCTTGATTATTTTATCAAGGATTCTGATCGCTCAGCACAGCAGGAGCTGTTCGAGGCCCAACTCCATATTGCGTCCGGCCATGGTCTGCCGATTCTTCTCCATGTGCGCAAGGCCCATGATCAGGTGCAGGCAACAATTCGCAAGCGGGGCTTTAAGTTCGGAGGTATTGTGCATGCCTTCAGTGGAAGCCTGCAGCAGGCGGAACACTATATTAAACTTGGATTTCTGATCAGTATCTGCGGCACCATAACCTATGATCGTGCAACCAGAGTCAGGTCAATGGCTGTAGAACTTCCACTGGAATCATTGGTTATTGAAACCGATTCTCCTGATATCCCTCCTGTTGCCCATCATGGACAACGAAACAGCCCTGAATATCTACCAGAGATCTTGTCTGCCCTTGCAGAATTGCGCGGAGAGTCTATGGAAAAAGTTGCAAAGCAGACCACGATAAATGTTCGAGGTCTGCTTTGCTTGCAGGGTGCTTAATCAATGATTTTCCGGATGGAAGTCATTTCGGTCAAAGAACTTCAGTCAGTTTTCATCTTTTAGCAATAGCATAAAAATAGAATTCAAGTTGATATGCTTCTGGTTAAGTTGAAAGTTTTTGTCAGGTGTATTCACACCAGCAGATACCGTTATTTGCTGCGCAGATGAACAGCTTGAGGCACTGTTAGGTGATCCCACCATTCATTGGAATAATCGTTATCTTGTGAATAAGTTGAGATATAATAGTCTCCAGGTGGAAGGGCCGGAGTTGTATATTGGCCAGTGCAGAAATAACTGAAGGCCTCATATGCCCACTCAGATGTTGAATAGGGGTCAGAGGAGAAAATTTGTATGTTAACATAACCGATTAGCGGAGTTATACCATCGGCCTCATATATAATTCCGGAAATAGTACCACTTTGATCAAGCTGGAAATCCTTATTTTCAATAACTTCCTGATCCTGAACAGTAATGGGAAGAGCAGACGAACAGTTTTTCGTGCCACCAGCATCTGTGTACCATTCTTGAACATACTCATGTTCCCAATTTTCAGCCCACAGGTAATAGTTGCCAGCAGCTATGCCAGTTATAGTATACTCTCCCGTTGATGCAGGGTGACCATATTTAATAACTCAAGTTTCGGACTTGCTTAATGTCCAGTCACAGCGGAACTATTCCGCAATAACCTTTGTCCTGTTTGTATCATATCAATTGCAATGCT
>DQTH01000032.1 GCA_015662865.1 Desulfocapsa sulfexigens | reverse complement strand
GTCAGGCCATCGTAATTGCTCCGGGTATTGAATACAAGCAGATTCGGTTCTGAAACAATTCTCAAATTCTTGAAGCGTGCGGGGGAAATTTTCTTCCATAACCCACTACACTACATGTAGTAGTCGCTGGAGTCAAGTGCATACCCCAGTTAGGAGTATTCTCCTGCAAACAACAATCTAAAAGGAACGAAAAAGAATCTCTCTCTATTCCTCCAAGACTGCAGGAATTTTTTGAGGCTGGTCACTTCGCACATACACGTCTCTCTGCGGAAAAGGAATGGAAACATTCTTTTCATTAAAAACTCTATAGACTTCCTTTAAAATCAGATGCGTCTGACGCCCTTTTTCTCTCGGGTCCCCAACCCAGAGAAGCAACTGGAAATTCACAGCAGAATCGCCAAATGTACGAAGCCGTACCCGTGGTGCAGGCTGTTTGACCACCTGATTATTATCAAGAGCCACCTGCAGGAGCAGTTCTTCAACCAAGTCAAGATCTGTCCCGTATGCCACTCCAATATCCAGGCGTATCCGAAATCGTTGCTGGGGAGCAGACTCGTTGATAATTTTGGAATTAGCCATGATGGCATTTGGAATAGTAATCAGGACATCATCCCGCGTCTGAATTTTTGTTGATCGAATTCCCACTTCCACAACTTCACCGCGCTCTCCTGAATCGAGGATAATATACTCCCCCACTTTATAAGCACGGTCCATAAATACTGAAATTCCACCAAAAAAATTGGCAAGCATATCTTTGGCAGCAAGGGCAATGGCGATTCCAATGATTCCTGCTGAAGCAAAGAGCGGCGACAGATTGACCTTCCAGATAAGAAGAATCCAGAGAATGGTAAAAAACAGAATGAGAATTCTTGAGACATTCTTAAATAGAAGAAAGATATCAGGATCGATGTGTTTATTACCGAAAATGCGTCTTGCTTTTTCCAGGCTGGTCTTATTCAGACAACTGGAAAGTGCCGCCCACCAGACCAGAAGAATCAAACTCTTGGTGATCCCCGGTATTATAATACCTGAAAGATTCGGAAGCGGAGGCTCGACTGAGCAGGCATGAAGCACACCTATAAGAATTACAGTGAGAAGAAAAGGTCTATGGAAAAAATCGATGAGAAAATCATCGAAGTGCATCTTTGTTCTTCTGGACAATCCTCTCAAAGTCCTCATAAGTATCAGATCAATTACTTTGGCAAGGACCGCATAAACAAGTACAATTACCAGCCGTTCAAGCAGATCATACTGTTTGAGCAATGGAAATTTAGCCAGGAAAGTATCGAGCCAGGAAAAAAAAGAATAATCCATAGTGTTGTGATTCTACCTATTCGCTGTTGTTCAGTGTCTGTCCAGAAATGAAATTTTTTCTTCTAAATCGAGGCGTAGGGTAAATTTTACAGCAGGCATATGTTTGATATTCCGAGGATACAATTTATCATACAACGAAGAGTTAGGAGAAAAAGGCCATTTATGGACAGATACTGTCTAAAGATTTTGCCTCATCCACTAGCATTACTGGAATATCATCCCGAATTTCATAAAGTAGACGACATTTTTCACATATGAGCCCATCCTTGTTTTCATTGAGTATGACAGGTTCCTTACATTTTGGGCAGGCCAGGATATCCAGCAGTTCCTGATTAAGCATTTTTGTTTCTCCTTGGTAGATTTGAACTGATGATAATGTATCACGAATTACTCTTTATTTCATCTTCAATAGACGGAAGATGTTTCGTCTGTAGACTGATTTTTTGATCCATGGTAGATTTAATGAACTTTAATAAAATTAAGGAAATCATAATGGATAATACAATCGGATTTATTGGCGGCGGTCAAATGGGGGAAGCTCTGATTCGCGGCATTATTGACTCTGGGCTATACGATGCAACTTCAATTTTTGTTGCGGAGCCAAATGAGGAACGACGCAATTATATGACTGACACCTATGGTGTACAGGGCTATGCAGACAGCACCCCTCTCTGGAAATCCTGTTCAACGATTCTTCTTGCTGTTAAGCCGCAAATCATGGGGATAGTTCTGGCAGCCAGCAAAAATCTCGTGACCCCTGACCATCTGATCATCACCATAGCAGCCGGACTTCCCATCTCTTTCTATGAAAAGGGCCTTGAACGTGACGACTGCAGAATTATCCGGGTCATGCCCAATACCCCGGCACTGGTTCTTGAAGGAGCATCCGGGCTCAGTGGCAACAGCAATGCAACAACAGATGATCTGCAACGTTGTGAGGAGATTCTAAATAAAATCGGTAAGGCTGTTATTCTTGATGAAACGGCTCTGGACGCTGTCACAGGACTTTCCGGCTCCGGCCCTGCTTATGTTTTCACCTTTGCCGATGCAATGATTGATGCGGGCATAAAAGCCGGTCTGCCACGTCCCACTGCGGAAACCCTTGCTCTGCAGACCATCCTTGGCTCAGTCAAACTCCTTATAGAGAGTAAAAAACATCCTGCTGAACTAAGAGCCATGGTGACATCACCGGGAGGCACCACTATTGCAGCCCAACACGTTCTGGAACGCAGCGGATTTAAAGGTATTGTCATGGATGCAATAGAAGCAGCCGTAAACCGCTCAAAGGAACTCGGGAAAAGCTGATATGCCACCATTGTCCGAAGCTTTTCGCATCAGCCTGAATTTTTCCCTTAAACACGCAGGTATTGTTTCCAAGAAAGACTATGCCCCGGCAGCTGAGCTTGCTGACTCCATTTCCAAAAGACTTCAGCAGCACGGAATCACTGTTTCCCTTGGCAGTGTAAGCAATGATCTTGATGTCCTCATTGTCCTTGGCGGGGATGGAACTCTGCTCCATGTTGCTGACAAAGCTGCACGATACTCAATTCCAGTGCTGGGAATTAATATGGGTAATCTGGGATTTCTCACCGAGCGGACAGAAGAAGAGGCAACTGCTGCTGTGGATGAATTGATCTCCGGGACAGTCACCATTGAAAATCGAATGATGCTCAAAGCTTCTCTTGCAGGAGACGGGAGGACAGGCAAGTCCCGTTATGCATTAAACGAGGTGGTCATCAGTAAGGGAACTGTTGACAGGGTTCTCAAACTCCCAACCAGGGCGGACGAGGAGTATATTACCACTTACAAGGCAGACGGTCTTATTTTCTCAACACCCACCGGTTCAACCGCCTACAACCTCTCAGCCGGCGGCCCTCTGGTTTATCCGGGTTTGGCGTCCATTCTGGTTACGCCAATCTGTCCTTTTCTGCTAAGCTCACGCCCGGTACTTTTGCCTGCAAACAGTCGCCTGCGTACAAACCTTGAAATTGAAGAGCACGGTAAAGCCCATATCATTGTTGATGGTCAGCCAATCTGGGAGATGACTGAAAAAGATACCCTTGAGATCGAAGTTGCCAAACACCCTCTTCGGCTCATTATTTCTCCACATCGTGACTATTTTGCCATTCTAAGGAACAAACTGGACTGGGGTGTTGGTTGATCACTGACCTATTTCTTTTTCTTGATACCGTATTTTTTCATTTTATATTGAAGCAGACTTTTTGTGATTCCTAGTTTTTCAGCAGCCCTGGCCTGAACATAGGCTGTTGCATCCAAAGCCTGATGCAGCATCTTGTCCTCGATGGCATACAGGACATCGTTAAGCCCTGCATCCACAGGAATCAACTGAGCAAAATCGAGATCCTGCCCCCAGGACTGCTTTGTATCCTGCCCTATTGACTCAGGCTGCACATCATCAGCAGTTATTTTGTTATCATTACAAAGAATAGCTGCACGTTCGATGGTGTTTTCCAGCTCCCTGACATTTCCTTCCCATGGTAAACCAACAAGAAGTCGCATGGCTTCTTTATTTATTTCAAGATCAGTTTTACCAAGACGCTCAGCAACAGTTTTCACAAAATAATCGACCAGCAGTGGGATGTCATCCTGACGTTCCCTGAGTGCCGGTAAGGCAAGATGGATCACATTCAGACGATAGTAAAGATCTTCACGAAAATTTCCTTTTTTCACTTCTTCTTTTACTTCCAGATTGGTGGCACTGACGATACGAACATCAACACTCAGGGTTTTGCTGCCGCCCACACGCTCAAACCGTTTTTCCTGAATGGCACGCAGCAATTTTGCCTGAAGTGCCAGGGGAATTTCACCGATTTCATCAAGAAACAGTGTCCCGCCGTCAGCAAGTTCAAAGCGCCCTTTACGCATGGCCACCGCCCCAGTAAATGCACCTTTTTCATGACCAAACAGCTCACTCTCAAGAAGATTTTCAGCAAGAGCTGCACAATTGACAGTAATAAAAGGCTTATCAGCACGCGGGCTGTTAAAATGAATCGCCTTGGCCACCAGTTCCTTACCTGTGCCGCTCTCCCCGGTGATCAAAACAGATGATGGCGTGGGGGCCACTTTTTCAATGAGTTCATAGACCTGCTGCATATGCTTGCTTTTTCCAACCATTCCGGAAAAGCCGGTCCGTTCAAGCATCTCCTTGCGTAGCCTGGTATTCTCACGAAGCAAAGAGTAATGATGCACAGCCTTATTAATATTTACCAGCAACTCTTCATTGGAAAAGGGTTTGGCAAGATAGTTAAATGCCCCTGATTGCATGGCAGCCACAGCTTTTTCCACTTCAGCAAAGGCTGTGATCATGATCACCGGAAGATGCTTGTTGCTGGCTTTAATTTTTTCCAGAAACTGCAGACCATCCATTTCCGGCATCTGCATATCTGTAATAACCAGATCAAGATCAACTTCCTGCACAATTGCCATCCCGTCTTTTCCGGATGAGGCTGTAAAAACTTCCAGGCCTTCATCACGAAGCAATTCAGAGAGAACTACGAGATAATTGGGTTCATCATCAACAACAAGTATTGAATACATTTTTTTCCATAAGTGAATTATTGTCAGGCTTTAGCTGCAAGCCTCTCTTTCATTTTTTCTAACAGTTCCGGAGGAACATAAACATTATTACCACCGGCAAGTCGGGTTCCGGGGCGGATATCCCCGTGATAATCACTCCCTCCTGTCAGTAACAGATCATTCTCTATTGCAAATCTGTTAATTCTTTTTCGCATCTTTTTAGACTGAGTGGGATAGTAAGCTTCAATACCCTCAAGACCATAAGACTTCAGAACAGGAAGCAGCGTTGAAAGAAAACTCAGCGTCTTATCCACCTGGACAGGATGAGCAAGAACCGCAAGACCACCCGCTCCTGTGATCAGTGCAATGGCATCTTCAGCACTATATGCAAACCGGGGCACATAGGCCTTTGCATCTTTTTTCAAATACTCATCAAAGGCCTGGGGTATAGAGCGTACCATGCCGTGATTCATTAAAAGCTTTGCAATATGTGGGCGACCTGTCTGGCCAACGCCTGAAATCTCTTTCAATTCCAGGGCAGTCGCATTTATGCCCAGCCCCTGAAGTTTTGCAATTATTTCATTGTTCCTTCCATCCCTAGCCTCCTGCAGAGTTGCCAATGCCTGGGCCAATTCATGATTTGCAGAATCCATAGAATAGCCAAGGATATGCAGAGCTTTACCCTGATGCATGACACTGATTTCAAGGCCTGGCACTACTTCCACTCCAAACTCAGTACTTGCAGCGAGAGCTTCTTCGACCCCGTCCATGGTGTCATGATCTGTTATGGCAATGGCTGTCACGCCACTGTTTGAGGCCTGGCGAACCAGTTCTTTTGGACTTTTAGTCCCATCGGAAAACCAGGAATGGGTATGAAGATCAATTGACATGAAAAACCTTAAAAAACTATTAACTTTGCAGGATTACATACTAACGTCAAAGAGTATAAACACTTGCAGCGGTTAGGGCAATAGCCAATGGAAAGACTTTTAAGAGGGTTGTTACTCTTGACAGTTTCTTTGTTCATCCACATCTTTTGAGGCAGTGAATCAGAACGATTACTTTTTTGTAATGTATTTATGATGCACTCGTAAAAAGTTAAAATCGAAAATGGATTTGTAAAAAGCTTCATGTTCGTTGCTACAAAAATCATATCATTTATGGAGAATTTTAAATGAACAGCCTTATCCTTACCTGCCAGTCCTGCAACACAAAAAACAGAATTCCGGCAGACAAGCAACATCTCTCCCCAAAATGTGGTAAATGCGGCAAACCAATTGATGCCGGAACAAGTGCTGTACCGGTAGAACTCACTGACTCAGAATTCCAATCATTTGTTGCAGGGTCTTCCCTACCGGTTATGGTGGATTTTTATTCACCCACCTGCGGTCCATGTAAAGCAATTGCACCGTTCATTTCCAGCCTCACAAAAGAATATCTGGGCAAAGTCATTATTGCCAAGCTGGACACATCAACCAATCCCGGCACATCCATGCACTATAAAATTCGTGGTGTGCCTAGCCTATTATTCTTCAAAAATGGTCATGTTGTTGATCAGATTGTCGGTGCACCGCCCGAGTCACAGCTGCGACAAAAACTTGATGCCATTAAATAATAAAGAATCGAAAGAGAACACCATGTTTTTCCTATAGTTTCAAGATTTCAAGCCGATACAGTTATATCAGTCCTTTGCAAAAGATTAATACAACTATATCGGTGAAATATAATGCGCGCGGTTCTCATTCTTTTTCTCACGCTTCTTCTCAGCAGTTGTACACGTATTCCTCAACCGGCTTCCTATGCGTATTCGGAACAACAGAAAATGCAGGCCGCACATCACTGGGATGTTCTGGCCAATGATGTGGCAAACCAGATCAACAATCAATTGGTTCGAAGCGATTTTATAGATAAATCTGTCTTTGTCAAAACAACCTGCGGAACTGATGCCATCCCTTGTGAACGAGGTGAAACGACTCAGTTTAACGAAGGGTTCCGTGATCTGCTCATCACACGACTGGTTAATTTTGGTGTGCCCACCAGCAGTGATAAAAAAATATCTGATATCGAAGTTAATTATAAAGTGCAGGTGGTTTATCACCTGAGTCAGCGACCAACGATTCCTCCCGGTCTGCTTACAGCATTATCTGCTGCTGTGGCAGTCTTTCGCCATGCTCCTGGAGAAATCCAGGCACTTGCACTGGCTGCAGGTCTTGATATTGCAAACTCTGCAGCTCCGCAAAATGGACATTATGAAGTAATTATCACCACATCCATGGTAACTGATGAAAAATATCTGTTCAGAACCTCAGATATTTATTACATTAATGATCCGGATTTCTGGCAATATCAAAACTCAGCCATGGGCAAAACCATTCAACTGGTTTCAACCGTTCAATGATAGACTCTTTTGCAGATATGAAATTCACACCATTAACAAAGATTGGTCGTTTAATCCTTCCTCTCCTTCTCATGGCTGTTTTCCTCTCCGGCTGTTCTTCCCTGAACTGTACCAGTCTGGAAAAATTTCTGGGTAATGATGTCGATCTGATCAGTTTTGCTGAAAAGATCACCGATGATCTGGTCACCGAGGCAATGCCTCCCCTGATGCCCAGGCAACCTGACCTTGCCGTACTTACATCCACCTTTGTGGACCTGAACGAGCTTGAACAAACTTCGCGACTTGGCAGACTGCTGCAGAGTCATATTGGCTCACGACTGGTTCAGCTGGGTTACACTGTAAGAGAAGTTAACCTGCGTAACAGTATGAAGATCACTCCCGGCAGCGGAGAGACAATCCTTTCCCGTGATCTTTCACAAATCAGCCAGGAACAGGCTGCCCAGGCCATCCTGTTGGGCACCTATTCTTTAAACAATCGAACTCTGTACATTACCGCCAAACTTGTTAATCCGGTGAACAGAAATATTATCTCTGCCCACAGCTACCGCCTCTGCATGGATGACAACCTGCTTGCACTGTTTGGTCTGCAGCGAAAAAGAAACACAGATTCAAACGACATCAACCCTCCTCGCGGTTCGATCATCAATGAAATTTTTTACTGATACGCACCGGGTACCCAACCACCGTTCCAGTGGCAATTAAACTCGAAAATGCTTACCATCCACTGTGCTGCCTGCAAAAAGAAACTCTGGAAATATGATAAGATAGGACAGGGTGAAGTGCTTCGCTGCCACAAGGACCGAATCACCAAAATGTTTAACTCACAGATGAAGGAGCACAAAATTCAGTGCCCATGCGGGAAAAACATCGGAATAGACAAGGGGACTTTTTATAAAATGATCACCAAAGCTTTTACCTACAAAGGAACAAAACGAAATTAGTACCCCTCAAAGGAGTATAAACACCCCACAAGGGGGTATAAACACCCCGCAAGGGGGTATAAACACCCCGCAAGGGGGTATAAACACCCCGCAAGGGGGTATAAACACCCCGCAAGAGGATATAAGTACCTTATGAAAATATTTTCTTTGAAAAACAAGGACGCGTAGACTCAGAGAAAACATTCTGTAAGGCACTAAAGTTCTCATGAATGCTGCTATTTTTCTGGACTTTTGCTATATTTCCTGATTAAGAAAAGAAACTCAAAGAAATCTCGATTTTTCCTCAACCAGCTGATCTATTAATGATGCGGAACCTGTTCTCCATACTTTTGTTAACTTCGCTGATTTTCCTTTCAACTTCTCTTCCTGCACTTTCCGGCAGCATGATACCAAGCAGTAAAAAGTCGCAGGATGCATACAGACGCGTTGCTCCCAAATTGAATAAGGCATTAAAGAAAAAAGGTGCAAGCCTGGGCGATCCTGTTTTCATCCGAATTTTCAAGCAGGAACAGCAGTTGGAGATCTGGCTTCGCCAGGGACTCTCCTATATTTTTTTCAAGTCCTACTCTATCTGCAGGTTTTCAGGTGAGCTTGGCCCAAAACTGAAAGAAGGCGACAAACAGAGTCCTGAAGGTTTCTACACAGTTGGCATAAACCAGTTAAATCCCAATTCCGATTATCATCTCTCCTTCAATCTCGGTTTCCCGAACGAATACGACAGATGTCACAAGCGCACAGGCAGTCTCCTCATGGTTCATGGACGCTGCTCCTCAGTGGGCTGTTTCGCCATGACCGATTTCCGCATGGATGAGATCTATGCCATTGTTGAATCGGCAATTATTTCAGGACAGCATCAGATTCCTGTGCATATTTTCCCGTTTAAAATGACGTGGACCAACATGGCCCTACATAAGGATTCGAAATGGATTCATTTCTGGGAAAATCTCAAGGAAGGATATGACTATTTTGAAGGCCATCGTACGCCGCCACTGGTGACCGTGCAGGATAACCGCTATCACTTTTTCACCTTCAGGCCCCTGCTTTTTGGAGGCAATCTTCCGGATGTTGCACCTGAATTCAAATATGCCGGGCTTAAAAAGAAACGTGAGCAGGAACAGAGGGCCAGGGAACTCCGTGAGAAACGGCTGCGTGAAATGAGACAACGCGAAAAGATACTGGTGGCCAAGCAGAAAGAATCACGAAGAAAAAAACTGCACCTGGCTAAGGTTTCATCTCCTACTCCTTCATCTCAAGCCCCTCTAGGTCTAGGAGACTGATTTTCTTCCCTTCCACACTGATCAATCCTTCATCACTCATACGGGCAAAGATGCGGGACAGGGTTTCTGGAATTGTTCCAAGCAGACTGGCAAGCTGCCCTTTTGATATCTGCAGTTCCACCTGCTCCCTATTCCTCTGTTCCTCAGAAAGATACAATAGATAGCCAGCCAGTCTTGCCGGGACCTCTTTTAAGGAAAGATTTTCAATCTGGGTTGCAAAACGACGCAATCGCATGGAAAGCACAGCCAGCATATTCAAAACAAGTGACGGCATGGTATGCACAAGTTCCACAAAATCTTTGCGCGGGAAAAAAAGCAGGCTTGTCTTCTCCAATGCCATTGCATGGGCGGGAAATGGCTGACCATGAAAAACAGGGACTTCACCAAAAGGTTCACCGGGACCAAAAATATGTAAAATCTGCTCTTTACCGGAAAGAGACGTCTTGAAAATCTTCACCTTTCCTGTGACCACCATATAAAATCCAACCCCGGGGTCACCTTCAAAAAAGACGGATTCGCCACGGCTATACTCTTTCCGCACTGCAATCTTTTCTATTTCATCAAGATGTTCCGGTGGCATGCCACCAAACAGTTGACTGTTAGCAATAATCTGACGCATTTATTCGTTCCCTAAATTCTGTTTATTCAAGAGATCCCCTGCAGTGTCTGTCCAGAAATGAGATTTTTTCCTCTAAATCGAGGCGCAGGATAAATTTTACCGTAGGTGCCCCGCAGGTAATGCCCCTGGCGCATATGTTTGATATTCCAATGATAAAATTTTTCATGCAACGAAGAGTTAGGAGAAAAAGGCCATTTATGGACAGGCACGCTCTAAGAAAGAAACCTTCGACAATCCATACACTGTAGCATAATATAGGCCATTATATCACCCTCTTTTGTCACCGGATAACGCATTCGAACAGAGCTTATGACAGAGCAGCGCCGCATACTCCACATCGACATGGATGCATTTTTCGCCTCGGTGGAACAGATGGACAACCCTAAATTATCCGGGCGTCCAGTCATTGTCGGAGGCACACCGCAGGGTCGCGGAGTGGTTGCAGCATGCTCCTACGAAGCCAGGAAATTCGGCATCCATTCTGCCATGTCTGCAGCCAGGGCTATCAGACGCTGCCCACATGCTCTTTTTGTCAGGCCAAGAAAAGGCAGATATAAGGAAGTTTCCATTCAGATCATGGAAATATTCAGAAGCTGTTCTCCATGTATTGAACCTCTGTCTGTGGATGAGGCCTTTCTTGATATCACAGAAAGCCATGACACAATCTCAGCGGCAGCTGAAACTGCCGAGCATATTCGCAGCCGTGTTTTTCACGAAGTTGGCCTGACCTGTTCAGCCGGTGTTTCGTATAACAAATTCCTGGCAAAGATTGCCTCAGACATGAACAAACCTGATGGTCTGACAATAATCCCTCCAGAGCAGGCAAAAGATTTTATCGCCTCACTTCCTATTGGGAAATTTTACGGGGTTGGCAAAGTAACAGAGAAAAAAATGCACTCACTTGGTATACGAACAGGACAGGATCTCCTTCGTTTCCGAAAAAGTGAACTGGTCCGTTTTTTTGGAAAAGCCGGAAGATTCTTTTATGATATCGCACGGGGTGTGGATGATCGACCGGTCCAGGTGAGCAGAGGTCGCAAATCAATTGGTACAGAAACAACTCTGCAGACAGACCTCCTGGATCTCAAACAGATAAGAGAAGTTATCGAAAACCTTGCCCTCAGGGTTGAACGCGCTTTAAAAAATAAAGAATGCGGCGGTACCACCATTACCCTCAAAGTGCGATACCACGACTTCACAACAGTAACCAGATCCCTCACTCTCCCTGCACCTCTTCACACTTTTGAAGAAATCATTCAGCACATTCCACAACTTCTAGGTGCAACAGATGCCGGAAAAACAAAAATTCGTCTGCTGGGAATCACCGTTTCAAACCTCAGCTGTGAATCGAAAACCATTCCCGTGCAACTCCAACTTCCTTTTTCCTGAGCCAGGAAAAGCCTGTTTACTTCCTTGTTCCTGCCTGATATGATTTTATCGTAACCTAAATCCTGCACTTCAAAAATGAGAATAAATTTCTTTATTTCAAATCAAGCTGTTATTGGGATATGTACCGGGAGGTCAACTCATCGTTTGGGTGAGGTAAATTTTTCTCATTTTCTTTGCCCTTCGGGATCGGCAATTTCACCAAATCTGCCTCGTTATCAATGGCTTGAAGTATGCAAATACGTCTGCACCATTGATGCCTCGTATCTCCGGCGAACTTGCCAATTGCAGGATTTAGGCGTAACTATTCCACAAACCAGCATGGCTGGATTAAATTTGCCAGCGACAACGAAAATTGTAAGTTAGCTACTCCGGCATGCTGAATGTAGTCCAATACAAAACAAGCACAAACACATGAAAGATCTTATTCGTTCAATTGTAAACATTTTCCGCTGGGTCGGAAGAATCATCAGCAGTATCAGAGTCCTGACGCTCAACTTAGCTTTTTTACTTCTGCTGATCTTCATCATTTCTGCCATCACCTCCTATTCTCCCAAAAAAGAAACCAAAGTTTCAGCAAGTGGCGCATTGGTACTCAGTCTGTCAGGAAATATCGTAGAGGAAAAGCAGCCCAGTGACCCGATTTCCACAGTAATTAATAAAAAGCTTGGGTTCGACACCCTGCCCACAAAAACCCTGTTCCAGGATATCCTTGATGCCATTGAAAATGCAGCAGTCGATGACAATGTCGTGTGCATTCTGCTTGATCTCAGGTCTCTGGGCTCAGTGGGTCTCAACCAGTTACAGACCATAGGCAAAGCATTGACCAACTTTAAGGCCAGCGGCAAAAAAGTCATAGCAGCAGAAGACTTCTATAAGCAGAAAGCCTATTATCTGGCAAGTTTTGCCGATGAAATCTACCTGAACCCCATGGGAGCGGTTGATCTGCACGGTATTGGCGCATACAGGCTTTATTTTAAAGATGCCATCGACAAACTGAAGGTCAATTACAATGTTTTTCGAGTGGGAACCTTCAAGTCAGCCCTTGAACCGATCATGCGAAATTCCATGTCTGCTGAAGCCAAAGCCCAGAATATGGCCTGGCTTACTGCACTCTGGGACACCATAACAAAAGATATCACAAGAGAGAGAAAACTGAGTCTGGACAGCATCAGGAGTTACACAGAAAATATTGCCTCAGAACTAGCCACTGCAGGAGGAGATACTGCAAAACTCGCCCTTGAAACCGGACTGGTTGATGGATTAAAGACCCGTGAAGAGCTGCGTGTTTTTCTTGCAGACCTCGCGGGCAAAGATCAGGAAGGAAACTTTAAAAAAATAAAACTTAACGACTATCTTTCCACCTTTTCCCGTTCTTTTGTCAGTCCTCCTTCCAGTGGAGGATCCATTGGTATCATCATTGCTGAAGGGGCAATCCTGACCGGCAAGCAACCAATCGGTGTCATTGGTGGAGACTCTTTAAGCCAACTGATACGTAAAGCCCGCATGAACTCCAATATTAATGCTCTGGTACTACGAATCGTGTCTGGCGGCGGCTCTGTTTTTGCATCAGAGGTAATCCGTCAGGAGATCCTTGAATACAAGAAAACCGGTAAGCCTCTGGTAATTTCCATGGGAGCAATGGCCGCTTCCGGCGGATACTGGATTGCTGCAGATGCTGATAAAATTCTGGCCTCTCCAGCTACTCTCACCGGTTCCATAGGTATTTTTGCAGCCATTCCCACTTTTGAAAATACTCTTTCAGATCTGGGTATCTATTCAGACGGTGTGGGAACCACAAGTCTTGCTGCTGCCCTTGACCTCAGCCGCCCGCTTTCACCGCTTTTGAAAGAAACCATAGATATCAGTCTGCATCGTGGATATGAGCAATTCCTTGACATTGTGTCCAACGGACGATCAATAAGCCAAAACGAGCTCACACAGCTTGCAGAAGGAAGAGTTTTTGATGGCAAAAAAGCCATGGAACTGGGCCTGGTGGATGAGCTGGGAGATCTGAAGGATGCCATTAGCTCTGCTGCCAACCTTGCAGGGCTCGATAGTTATTCAGCAACCTATATACGCAGGCCTCGAACAGTAAAAGATGAATTCCTGAAGATGTTTTCAGGCAGAGTAAGTGCCTGGCTTGCATCCACAACAGTGTCACCATCTCTTCTTACCGCTGTTGGTCGATTGATGGCTCCAATACGGGAGATCATGTTGTTTAATGATCCAAAGGGATTGTATGCCCAATGCCTCATTCATGATCTTTCGCTTTAAAGTTTGCGATTTCTCTTAAATCGATTACTCTTTTTCATAACCGGATAATGTAACAATGATTATTTCGTTACTCTCGATTTTTTCAGATTAATTTATCAAACCGTTATAAACACCTGAGTCAAATGCCAGCGAGCGCTCACGGATTCAGGAAATTGATTAAGGAACCAAAGTGTCATGAAAACTTTTCTCCTGCTTGTCGCCTCTCTTGTAATTTTTAGCTTATCTGCTTCAAACAGCTTTGCTTCCGGGACATTCATTGTTTCCGGTAACCCGAAGGCACCTCCAGTAGTCTGGGAGCAGTATGACAAACTCACCGGTGTCGGTCCGGACCTTGCAAAATCCATCCTCACTGAACTGAAACTTGATTATGACATCAAAGTTTCAGGTGACTGGCAACAGGTGCAGGACAAATGTAAAAATGGCGAGATCGACATGGTCGTCTCAGCTTATAAAAATGATGAACGTGCAAAGTACATGGATTTTTCATTGCCGTATCTTCCACAGCCCACGGTAATAGTTGTGGAAAAAGGCAAAGAATTTCTTTTTGGACGATGGGAATCCCTGATCGGGAAAAAAGGTGCTTCCAATATTGGTGAAAGCTATGGCCAGGAGTTTGATACCTTTATTAAAGAAAAACTCGATGTCCAGTTTGTAGCCTTTGAGCGTGCAGTGGAGCTTCTGAACCGAGGTGAGGCCGACTATCTGATAGTGGATCTGTATACTGCTCTTATTTATGCAAGACTCCTTCGTGGTGAAGATTCAATCACCATTCTTGAGCCTCCTGTGACAACCCAGACTTTTCACCTGACAATTGGCAAGAATTCACCAATGGCCGTCCAGATGCCTGCCATCAACAAAAAGCTTTCCCGTCTCGTAAAGGATGGAACCGTAGAAAAACTCTTCTACAAACACTTTGAGTCCTGGAAGGAACTCATCGCCAAACGCTCCAAATACTTTGCCAAGGACTCCAATATCCGGGACAAGGAATATGAGGACTACCTGAAATCTCGTGATGTTTACGAAAGGGAGCGCATCGGAAGTTTACTTATGAGAAGTCGTGAAGGTTTGCCCCTGTCAGCTGAGTAAAGCTTCAGCTCCTCCTTTTTTGCAGAATCGGGCATCATTTTCTGCCGATGTCCTGATTCTGCATTTTCTTTGTATTTCTATTTGTTCACCATTTTCCCATGTTATTTTCTGATATCATTCCACAACTCTGGCCCAGTCTCATCTGGCCTCTCATTCGCCTTATCTTTTTCATATCCATTGGGCTGCTGATTGCTAATTTTATCGAATCCCTCAACTGGACAGGAAAAATCGCTATTCTTGCGCGCCCTATGATCAGATTCGGCAATCTTTCAGACACCGCAGGCGCATCATTTTCCATGGCCCTTTTTTCGGGTGTTTCAGCAAATACAATGCTTTCAGAGGCCTATGAAAAAAAACAGATACAGAAAAATGAACTGATCCTTTCCAATCTCTTCAACAGTCTACCAACCTACTTTCTCCATCTTCCCACTGTTTTTTTTATAACCGTCCCCCTTATTAAAGGAGCTGCAATTATTTACGTGGGACTCACTTTCGGTGCTGCAATCTTTAGAACTGTTTCCATCGTTATTCTAGGTCATTTTCTTCTATCAAGGATCGACAGAAACAATGCATCTGTAATAGATCTTGATAATCCCAGGCTAAAAAAAGCTGACTGGCAGGCAGCGTTCAGGAAAAGCTGGAAACGCTTCAAGAAACGAATTCAAAAAATTATCCGCTTCACGGTCCCCATTTATATTGTAATCTTTCTCATGCAACGTGCCGGTATTTTTACAATCATGGAAAAGGGCATGGCAGAGTATCTCTCTTTTCTGCCATGGCTCACACCCCAGTCCATGGGAATTATTACACTCCATGTTGCAGCTGAATTTACCGCAGGACTTGCTGTGGCCGGAGCACTGATACAGGAAGGAAGTATGAATTACCGCGAAGTTGTATTGGCACTACTTGTGGGAAATGTGCTTTCATCTCCAGTGCGTGCCATTCGTCATCAATTCCCCTATTACGCAGGAATCTTTCAACCAAAGCTTGCAGGAGAGCTGATTGTTTATAATCAGATATTCCGTGTGGGAAGCCTGATTTTAATGGGTTGTATCTATTATGTGCTGACTCTGTGACAGAATTCTTTTTCAACTGTCATTCCTGCTTACAGTCAGACGTCCAGTGCTTTAAAAAGCACTGAACATCAACTGTTCTCATACAATTTCAATGAAAATGTCCTTCGGCCTGTTTCTCAGGTACAAATGCCGAGAATTTGTGCGTTGCATAGTCGGCATGGCAGGTAACGCATGATTCAACGAGTTTGGAAAAATAGAAACCAACCAGTTCTGGCTTTTGACTTTTGGCAGCATGATTCAACATGCCAGCCAGATAGTGAAATTGTTGATCAAGTTTTATAAATGCACCGGGAAGTGAAGTATGCAGTTCCTTCTTTTGTTCATCGGTGAGATTCTTTTTCAAGATATAGCTCTTTTCCATTTTATCAGCAATCTCTGCTATCTCACTCCAGTTTCCGGAAGCATACGCTGGGATTACAGACATCATGCCATCTTCTAGGGCCACCATTTCTTCAACGAGCAACTCACGCAAGCCGGGCGAGAGAGCTTCCACACCCGATACTGTTGTTTTTGCTTCAAGATGGATCTTGTCTTCAGCCTGGCCAAGTGGTGGAATACAAATTGTTAAAAAGAGAATAGCTGCTATTAATTTCATTTTTTATTTCCTTATTGTTGTATCCCGATAATGTGCACAAGCAAACCTTATGACTACCCAGATGTTGTTATATAAAACACAAAAACCAGCATACTATTTTTATCTAATTACGTATGAAACGCAGCCAGATTCACACTATGTGTGAGTAGTTTCCTGAAAAGGCTTGATAATTTAAAAGCAAATAGGCTGTCATCCTCGCGTAGGCGGGGGTCCAGTTTCGTGCCATAGATCAGGATTGGAGTCTACGCTTATCTCCCGCCTACACGGGAATGACTAACAAAAATGGCTGAGCTTTATACGTAATCAAATTTTTTTATGTTTCATCAACCAGACCACGCTCTAAAGCACTCGCCTGATCTTCAAAGATGGCCATTGCAGTGGTCATACGTTTGAATCCCAGCTTTTTATAAAATCCTTCCTTACCTGGATTTGCATAGAGAATGAGCTTTTTGTGTCCCTCGGACAGACTCATTAATTTTTTCACAATACTTTTCCCTATACCTTTTCCATGATATTTGGGATGTACTGCAACATCACAGATATAGGAGCAGTCAATACCATCGGCGAGTGCCCTTCCCACACCTATCAAATGTGAATTTTCATAAACAAAGCATTTAAACATACTGTTGCCAAAAGCCTTCTGGAGCTCACCTGCCTTTTTATTTCCCAGAGGAGCGATTATGTACAGGTCAGCCAGCTCTTCCCAGTCAATACTTTCCTGATCATACTTCCATATCAGCTGCAATTTTTACTCCTTGAAAAATCATGCTGACGTATAAAGCTCAGCCATTTTTGTTAATCACTCCCGCGGAGGTGGAGTCCAGAATAACGCTTGCTGCATTTCGTTACTAAGCACTTATATTGCCAACTTGAACCCTTCGTGGGTAGCTTTAAAACCTAATTTTTCATAAAAATGTAATGCATCCGGACGCTGTTTATCGGATGTGAGCTGAACGATGTTGCAATTTCTTTCTTTTGCACGTTCTATTGCCCATTTGAGAGGCATCAAGATAAATGATGGAATAAATTCTTAAAATGTGCAAGATAAGTGATGGAAAGGTGTGGAGCCCCCTCACGTACCTTGCAAAT
>DQTH01000157.1 GCA_015662865.1 Desulfocapsa sulfexigens | reverse complement strand
TCTATGCGGACGGGCCGTGACCGTGAAAAGATGAGGTGCCTGTGAAGGATTACATTATTTCTACTCAAGCGCGAGCTGCAAAAGCCTGTCGATAAGCTCTGTAAAATTGAGCCCGTACTCTTTTGCAGCTTGAGGCAACAGACTTGTGGGAGTCATCCCGGGAATGGTGTTGGTCTCCAGAACATACAGAGAATCATCAGGAGCAAGTATAAAATCAGTCCTGGAATAGCCTCGCAACTGCAATGACCTGTGAGCTTTAATCGCACATTCTTTTGCCTTTTCTGCAACACCTTCATCAACCAGCGCCGGACAAATTTCCTGCGTGGCCCCATCTTTATATTTCGCGGTATAGTCAAAAAACACAAACTCCTCACCGGGGATAATCTCAATAAGTGGCAGAGGTGTCAGCTCCTTGTTGCCCAGTACTCCCACTGTGATTTCCCTGCCGGAAATAAACTGCTCCACCATTACCTCGGAATCGTGCTCATAGGCAAGACAGATCCCTGCCTGTAACTCTTCCATATTAACAGCCACACTCATACCAAGGCTGGAACCTTCACGAATTGGTTTGATTACCAGCGGAAACTGCAGAGTTTCGAGAAGTCGTTTGGGATTGGTCTTATCTGCCTGCCTTGCCATCTCCCAGGTAGCAACTGGTAGGCCATTCAGGCGATATAGCATTTTGGCCATATTCTTATCCATTGCCAGAGCACTGCCAAGAACACCGGAGCCCTGATAAGGAATGCCAAGAAGATCAAGATAACCCTGCACAGTCCCATCTTCTCCATGGATTCCATGAAGCAGAATAAATGCAACATCGATCAAGCCAGCGTCTGTGGCCAGCCTGGCCAGATCCGTTTTCGGATCGTATCGATGCACCTCATACTTCTCACGATCTATGGCCTTTTCAAAACCGGCTGCTCCGGCAAGAGAAACTTCACGTTCAGTTGATGCCCCGCCAGCCAGCAAAGCCACTTGAATTTTTTCAGTCATAAAACTTCCCCGAATTATTATTGGCTACCTTGATAAATTGATTCCTGTTCAACTTGTTTTTTATCTTACATCAGGAATAAATCAACAGCCACATTCATGGCCAGATCCTTGCTGATTTTTTAACTTTTGCAGGGTAATATGCAAGAATGGATAAAAAAATTTTTCAAAAAATCTGTGCCATTGTCGGCCCTGACCACTGCAGCAGAGACCTTGAAGAGCTGCACTGTTACTCTTATGATAGCAGCAGGGAAACCTTTCTGCCTGAGGCTGTAGCCTTTCCGGAATCCACCGCACAGGTGGCAGCACTTGTAAAACTGGCAAATGATCATCTATTCCCAATTGTTGCCAGGGGGGCTGGCAGCGGTACGACCGGTGGAGCTCTGCCGGTTGCCGGAGGACTCGTTCTCAGTTGTTCACGGCTGAATCACATCCTTGAGATCGACTGCAGCAACCAGATCGCCATTGTCGAACCTGGAGTAATCACCGGTGAGTTTCAACAGGCGCTTAAAAAACATAAGCTCATGTACGCACCAGATCCGGCAAGTCTCAAATTCTGCACACTAGGAGGCAATGTGGCAGAGTGTGCCGGAGGGCCGTCTGCAATCAAATACGGCGTCACCAAAGACTCAATTATCGGGCTGGAAGTTGTACTGGCAAATGGTGAATTACTCACCACCGGAACCCGCACCGAAAAAGGTGTTGTGGGCTACGACCTTACACGTCTTTTTATTGGCTCTGAAGGGACTCTCGGAATCATCACCAAAATCATTACCCGCCTCCTGCCACTCCCTGAGCATAAAGAAACATTCCTTCTTCAATCTTCATCTCTCAAAGAGATAACAGAACTTGTAGCTGTTATTTTACAGGAAAACATCCTGCCCTGTACTCTGGAATACATGGATAATACTGCGCTGCGCATTGTTTCAGACCTTTTACCTGAACCACTGAGCAATGACATCCAGGCCATGCTCATCATCGAAATTGACGGCAGCACAAAACACGTAATGGAACAATCTGACCGTCTGAGATCACTGGTGTCAGGACAAAACAGCTACACTCTGCAGCAGGCTGAAACAGAGACGGAAATTCAGAAAATCTGGTTGGCCAGACGCTCCATTTCACAGGCTTCATTTAAGCTCAGCCCGTACAAAACCAACGAGGATGTGGTTGTACCACGAAGCCGTATCCCCGAGTTAGTCAGTTTTTGTGAAGACCTTGCAGGAGATCTGGAAATTACCATTCTCACTTTTGGTCATGCAGGAGACGGTAATATTCATGTTAACATCATGGCTGCTGACAGCTCGCCTGAGGAATCAACCAAAGCGATAAAAGCAAAAACAGCACTTTTCAATAAAGTGATCAGCATGGGCGGCAGCCTCTCCGGTGAACACGGAGTTGGGATTAAAAAGTCGTCATATATTTCACTCGAACTCAACAAAACCAGCCTCATGGTCATGCGCCAGATTAAAAACCTGTTTGACCCGAATAACATCATGAACCCCGGAAAAATCTTCCCTGAAAACATGCAGAACGATATCTCTCCCGGTTCATGAAAAATCAGGAGTTCACCATTTTTTTATCCGGGCCACTAGAAAGCCATGCGGTTGTTCCATGTTGTGGCCCTTACCAACTAAACTTCCGGGTCCAATTGTTTGACAATACTTTACAGCTGTCTCTCAAGTTGATCCGGTTGCTAAAAACTCAATTTTTGCCGAAGGTTTATTGTACCAGATGAAAAAAACATCATTTGTATCTGTCCATGGCGGTCATAGCGGTCAATTCTGCCACCATGCAACCGACTCCCTTGAAGAAATAATACTGCTGTATATCGAGAAAGGATTCAGCTGGGTGGGAATCACCGAGCACGCTCCCCCAGTAAGCGATGCTTTTCTGTATCCCTGCGAGAGAGAGGCCGGACTCACACCGGAATCGTCGCTCAAAATATTTGGCGAATTCATGGTTGAATGCAGGAGACTGCAGAAAAAACACAGCTCAAAGATAGAAATCTTTACGGCTATGGAAATAGAAACATGCAGCGGCTACCAGGAATTCATCCCTTTTTTGATTAAAAAATTTCGCCCGGATTATATTGTCGGATCAATCCACTTTGTTGATGACATTGGATTTGACTATTCAAGGGAAGAATATGACATCGCGGTAAAAACTGTTGGCGGCAAAGACGAGCTCTACTGCAGATATTTTGATCAACAGTATACCATGCTCAAACTCCTCAAACCTGCGGTTGTAGGACATTTTGATCTTATTCGTATTTTTGATGCGGAGTACAAAAAAAGGCTTCAGCATCCTGAAATATTGAATCGCATCGAAAGAAACCTTGTACTTATAAAAGAACTTGACCTTATTATGGACTTTAATCTCCGGGCGCTGTTCAAAGGCGCTGATGAGCCATATATTTCCCGTGTAATCCTTGAAATGGCAAGAAAGCTTAAAATCCCTGTTGTCCCTGGAGACGACTCCCACGGTTTAAATAGTGTCGGAAACTCAATGGAAGAAGGCATAGCGATTCTTGCAGAACTGGGCTTTGACACTCACTGGCGTAAACCGTCAAAAATCGACTATTAGGTGATACGTAGAAGGTTCGAATGCGATCCGCCGTACCTCACAAGTTGGAAATCCTTATCCGGAATCTACTGCGGTATGGCCGCCGATCATGAAATCAGAGATTTGGTTTTCACTTTAAAAAGCTTCAGGACCAGATTCAAAAACAGAAGGGCAATCAGCACCACTAGAATGATAAGTGTTGAATAGGCTGCCGCCTGTGTGGTGTTACCCGCATCATCAAGCAGCATAACTGATACAGCAGCAAGATTAACTGATGGCGATACCAGAAAAATCACCGCTGCCAGAGTTACCATGGTACGCATAAAGAAGAAGACAGCCACAGAAAGTATTGATGGCAACAGTATGGGCAGTGTCACACGCTTAATGGTTGTAAACAAATTCGCTCCAAGACAGGCCGAGGTTTCATCAAAGTTGCTTGATATCTGCTGCAGACTTGTACTTGCTGTCAGGAAACCTTGGGCGAAGTAATGGTAAACACTGTTAATGGTAAGAATAAAGACAGTTCCATACAGTATATTCAGTGGATTTGAAGGGTCATTGAAGAAAAAGATATACGCAAGCCCCAAAACCATACCGGGAATAGCCGCAGGAAGGATTGAAAAAAAGTTCAGTAAATCCACAATGACATTTTTGCTTTTATTCACAACATAGGCACTGCCAAACACCAGAACCACTCCAATGAATGCTGCCATCAATGAAACAATAACACTGGTTATCAGAGGATCGTATCCGCCCTGTGAATCAAATTTATAGTTGTTCAGTGTGAAAGACATGTTGTAAGGCCAGAGCTTTACAAAGCTCGCATACACAACAATAGCCACAACCAACACTATTATCCCGCAGAGAATGCTTGAGTAGGTAAACATGCAGGTATCAAGCATTGCGTTTTTTTTGGGTACGAGAGGGTTTACATTATCCGGAATAAATGCTTCCTGTTTCCTGCCGGCAAAACGTTCTATGGCAAAGGCGATGACCACAGGGATTAAAAGAATAATTGAGATAACAGAGCCAAGGTTGAAATTCATCTGTCCTGACACCTGGTTGTAAATTTCTGTGGCAAGAACAGAAAAGTTTCCACCTATTACCATTGGATTACCAAAGTCTGTAATGGTGATGGTAAACACCAGAAATATCGAACTGATTAAGCCAAATTTTATACCCGGTAATGTTACATCAAAGAAGATCTGACGCTTATTGGCACCAAGCATTCTGGCAGCTTCATAAGGTCGGGAATCTGCCACCGCGAATGCGGCACTGAGAATCATAAAAGCCTGTGGAAAGGCATAAATCACGTCTGCGATAAACACTCCCCAAAAACCATATATCTCAATATCCAGTCCCAGCCAGCGATTAATTATTCCATTCCGGCCAAGTAAAAATACCAGCCCCAATGCCTGGAGCAATGAGGGCGCAAACATTGGCAGCATGGCAACTATGGTAAAAATACGTTTGCCTGGCATTTGCGAGCGTTGTATGGCATATGCAAAAACAAAACCCAACAGCACGGAGACAACTGTAACATTCACTGTGAGCCAAAGACTGTTCCAGACCACAACCCAGAAATGTTTTTCAACCATGGTGGTTGTGTAGTTTGCCAGACCCCAGTTCCCGTCGCCAACCTGAAAGCTCTTTAAAAAAACAATGACTATGGGAAAAACAAGAAAGAGAATCAGTGGCACAATCACACAGAGTCCAATGATTCCAAGCAGCAGCTTGTCTGGATGAATTCCTGGTTTCTTAATACCTGCAGGCATCTGAATATCCTCTATGCGGCTGAATGAGCAAAGGAGATGATCTTCTCTGCCGGAAACTGGACCATAAAATCATCACCTGTGCGAAAACCGGTAAAACCAAATTGTTCTATCACTACAGGATGGTCAAGGACATTTGCCTGAATGAGACTGATGCTGCCAAGATTTTCAACTTTTGTAACTGTGGCCTTGTATGTATTTGGCCGACTGTCCTCTTCACCATCAAGGATAACTACAGATTCTGGCCTGATACCAATGGAGCTGTTCTTTGATTTATCCTCATTGATCTTGAGGGGATTTAGGGCACCTTCTTCAAGAAAAGAATCAAGTATATTCATCGAACCAAGAAACCCTGCAACAAAAGATGTTTTGGGTTGATTGTACAACTCTGAGGGCGTTCCGACCTGTTCAATTGTGCCGTCTTTCATGCACACAATTCTATCAGCCATGGTCATGGCCTCTTCCTGATCGTGGGTTACCATAACCGTTGGAATCCCAAGTTTCTGCTGAACTTCACGAATTTCTATTCGCAGGGTTTTTCGTACCTTGGCATCGAGTGCTGATAATGGTTCGTCCAATAATAATATTTTAGGGTCTACGGCCAGTGCTCTTGCAAGGGCAACTCTTTGCTGCTGTCCGCCTGAGAGTTTATGCGGTAGTTTCTCACTTTGATCGGTGAGGCTTACCTGTTCAAGAAGCTCTGAGACTCTTTCTTCAATTTGAGGTTTAGGAACCTTTCGAATGCTTAGGCCATACCCCACATTTTCAGCAATGGTCATATGTTGAAAGAGTGAATAAGATTGAAATACTATACCAAAACCCCGATGTTGAGCAGGTACTAAAGTCAGATTTTCACTATCCAGAAACAATTCACCCTGATTGGGGTCCTCAAGGCCAGCAATCAACCTGAGCAGAGTTGTCTTTCCACAGCCACTTGGGCCAAGAATACAGACAAATTCATCTTTAGCAATATCCAGGCTAACATTATCCACGGCAGCAACAGAGCCGTATATTTTGCTAATGTTTTTCAACTGTAAATACATTATGAGCCTCAACCTAATATCAGGTAATTATTAGTAATTATGCATAAACAAAAGGCGCCTCTTCTGGTTTGATAGAGGCGCCCAGCAAAACGAATAAAAACAAAGAAAAAGCCTATCTTTCAAGTTTTTCGCGCCATGTTTTTAAGATGCGTGCACGATTTTTTGCAGACTCAGCAAAATCGAGATCAAAAAGAACTTTGGAAACATCAGCTGGTAATCCGGCCGCTTTGGCTTCCGGTGCAGGCTCTACACCCGGCACACTTATAATCGCTTTGAACTTGGCATACAGCTCAGCAGCGGCTGGAGATAAAGTCCAGTCGAGGAATTTTTTAGCATCTTCCTTATTTTTTGAGGATGCCATAAGTGCAGTTGCCTCAAGCTCAAAACCAGCTCCTTCACTTGGAATTACCATTTTAAGCGGATACCCTTCCTTAATGGACTTCATAGCAATAAAGGCAAACGAAGCACCAACACTGTACTCACCGGCACGTGTCAATTTACAGGGTTTTGATCCAGACTTGATGTACTGGCCCATGTTGGCATCGAGTGCCTCAAGATATTCCCATCCTTTCTCTTCGCCGCGGGACTGTAGGATTGATGCAATCTGTAAATATCCGGTACCGGATGAATTGGGATTTGGCATGATGAGTTCACCCTTGTAGGCAGGGTCCAACAAATCTTCCCAGCTTGTTGGCATGGGCAGCCCTTTCTTTTGCAAACGATCAGTATTTACACAAAATGCGGCCATATAACCGGTTGCTGCAAACCATTTATTACCCGGATCCTTAAATTTATCAGCAAGTTGTTCACTACCCTTTGCCTGATAAGGTTCGAGCATTGCCATAATTTCAGGATTGATCATATTGGTTGCAGCCCATCCCCAAATGATGTCGTGTTTTGGGCTCTCTTTCTCAGCCAGGATTCTTGCGCCCAAATCTCCTGTGGACAGTCTGAGTACATTGATCTTGACTCCGGGGAGATCTTTTCGGGCTACTTTCAAGAAATCCGCAATTTCATCATCTTCAAGTGATGAGTAAATGGTAATTTCACCAGCATTTGCCAGCGGGTTGACGAATAGCATCACTCCCAAAATAATGGCAAACAACCTTTTCCTAAACGTACTGATTTCACACATGATTGTTCTCCTTTGTAAAATAATTCGGATCTTTTCCAGCGAACCTTTATTTTTTGCAAAATACCTTTGCAGGAATACCCCACATTTACAATCGGCTTATACTTTCCTCCTGTGTTTTATTGTTTTTCACCATTAGACGGTAATACCAGCTCACTGATCCAGTTTCTAAACTCACACTCTTTTATCTCATCGGACAGAACATCATCATCAATGACGAGCTGCCAGCGCAGATCTTTTCTGTCAGGCTCCGTGTTGAGAAGCTTCATTTTATCAACAAGCCCTTTCAGCTCTTCCGCTTTTCTAAAAAATCCTAACTCTATCAGTTTTTTCTCCCTGGCAATTATCAGGCAGGCCATCTCATGAAGATTATATTCAGGATGGTATTGTACAGACCAGAAGCTCCCTTTTTTATGGGTAACGGCCAGTGCCTGAACAGGCGTAAAATCATTACCAGCCAGGACCATTCCCCCTGGAGGAAGTTCGGTCACCATATCATCATGGCTTATGTAGGCCTCAAAGACAGGAGGTTTCCCCATGAACAGAGGGTGTGTTTTACCCTCAGGGGTAAGTTTTATTTTTCTGGCAATTCCCATCTCCTTTCCCTTCGGGTTGGGTGCAACCTTACCGCCAGCGGCCACTACAGATACCTGAAGCCCCCAGCAACTGCCAAAACTTGGTATACCTATTTCAAAACAGCGTTTTGCCAGAGCAATCTGATTTACAACGCTTGGATTTGTCTCATCAAAAATACAGAGATTGCAGCCTGTCCAAAGTATACCGGAATATTTTTCAAGCTCTTTTTCCGTTGGTATATTTACTCCGGGATCACTTGGCAGTAACACATCATAATCAGCCTCCGGTACATTTCTTTGCAGCATGTCACCATAGAGCTTCCAGGCAAGCTGCATCCCTGCAGCATTCAGATCGTCTCGACTGGCTTTTGAATATCCATCAATAATGAGAAAAGATATGGTTGAGCTCATTTTTCACTCCAACAACTTATAATTTTAAACAAAAAGGAACATCTCATCCTATAGGGTGCCTATAATGAATCCACAATGGCCACAAGGTTTGCATAATCCCTGCAAATGGCATCAGCACTGGTTTTATTGCTACCCCTGTCGTTCACAACAGTTGTATAGATTCCCTTTGCTCCAAGCCCCTGGGGACCTTGAATATCTTTTGCATCCCTGTCTCCAATATGGGCAATTTTTGTAACATCCACACCAAGTCCATCGGCAGCAGCAACAAAAACCCTCGAGTCAGGCTTTGAGAACCCAGCCTGATCAGAAAAAATAAAGACATCAAAGTATTGCTCAAGATCATAACTTTTTAAAATTTGACGCAGAACACGACCAGAGCTGAAAATGGTATCGGAAATAACGCCCAATTTATATTTGCCATGGAGCCCCTTAATGGCTCCAACAATTCCGGGTGCCAGATCGGGCGGAATCTCAAGTTCCATCTCTTCATGGAGCCGCACAAGTTCTGCCATTTCTTCAGGTGGCAGCGTTCTGTCAAGTCCTTTGAGGACAATTTCAAGCCGTTCAGCCACAGACCATGTGACATTGTGATCATACCAAACCTTACGAAAAGCCGCATCAGTTGCGGCATAGGAGGAATCGACCAGTTTTTTATCAATGGAGTCATGCTTCTCAAGGAATTCCAGGACAAGTTCTCTTCGTGTTAAATACTTGGACAATAAACCCTTTTGGGCCCTTTTAGGTTCGTCGGAATCATCAATAAAAACGGTATCCCAAAGATCAAAGGTGACTGCCTCTATATTCCTTTCCATAGTAATGCTCCTGCTAGACTAAGTAGATTTGTGTTTTCTTTGAAGTTGTTCAAAAAGACGATAGCTCAGTGCTTTCAGACTAAAGCGGACGAAAAAAAAATCGGGTGGATCCCCCAAGGTGCCCAGAGAGACAATGGCCTCCATTGCCACCTTCGGTACCTCTTTTTTAAGAAATTCCCCTTTCAACCTGCCTGCTGTTCAGACAGTGACCACAATGCCCTGAACATATTGCGATAAAAGTGAAACGAGATTACAAAACGAGCAGATAAAATGCAAGATTATTACTGCGAAAGCAGGCAACTGTTTTTCCGGCATAGATTTTTCTTTCACACCTGCCATCAACCTGCTGTGGTCGACCAAGCGATTACTTTTCGATAAAGTGCTCAGCATGGGCAGCAGCTGCCTTTTCGGTAAACACGGAGTGGGAATCAAAAAATCTCCGTATATCTCACTTGAACTCAGCAATACTAGTCTCATGGTCATGCACCAGATCAAAAATCTGTTTGCCCCGAATAATATCATGAACCCCGGAAAAATCTTCCCCGAAAACATGTAGAACGATATCTCTCCCGGTTCGTGAAAAATCCATTGACAGACCCTGATGTTTTTCTTATATAAGTAAGATTAACGTCTTGAATATTGCTAATTGTATCGAGAATCCGGGATATCATTGATTCCGAATTTCTCGTAAATATTGTTTATAACGGAGCCCCAAATGATAGAAGTTGAAGTCCGAGGAGACCTTGAGTATGCCATCAGGCAGCTGAAAAAGAAACTGCAGATTGATGGAATCAAGCGAGAGCTCAAACGTCGTGAGCACTACGAAAAACCAAGCGTAAAAAAACGTCGTAAACAGGCTGAAGCTCGTCGGAAACTCCGTAAATTTAACCGCATCAGACGCGGCTGAGATTAGACACCATTATTTTCTGACGCCCGTTGCATATTGATGCGGCGGGCGTTTTCTCTTTTCACCACACTCTGCCATCGCCGGAAAACCCTTCCCACAAGAGTTTGTTTCTGCAAAAGAGCTATTTCTCCACTACCTTGTCACAGAGAAACGCTTTGCGGAAAATACTGTCAAAGCATACGATTCCGACATTGATTTCTTCCTTGTCTTTCTTCTGAAAAAAAAACGTTCTCTGCTACAGGTCAACGTAAAAACAATTCACAGTTTTCTCGAACAGTGCCGCAGCAAGCAGATTTCCAATCGAAGCAATGCAAGAAGAGTCTCTGCTCTAAAAAGTTTCTTTTCATTTTTGTACGCCAGGACACTGATTAAAAGCAATCCATTTGGCAATATCACTGCACCAAAAAGCGGCACAAGCCTTCCAAAAGGCTTATCCATTGAGCAAGTGGAAAGGCTACTAACCCCTCCTGCTGCCTCCACACCTTTACTGCAACGCAACTATGCCATGCTGCAGCTCCTTTACTCCACAGGCCTGAGGGTTTCAGAGCTCGTCACGCTGGCCGTGAACAGCTGCAATCTCTCCTCTTGTTTTGTTCGGGTCATCGGTAAGGGAGAAAAAGAAAGGCTTGTTCCTTTTGGAGTTCCGGCAAAAGAGAGTCTTGAGACCTACCTTGAATCCGCCCGCCCGCTGATCCTCAAAGGCAAAAGGAGCAACACCTTTTTTATAACCAATCGCGGCAGGGGAATGACAAGACTGCGGTTCTGGCAGATTATCAAAGAAGCTGCCCGTGCTGCTGGAATAAGAGAGGAAATCTCACCACACAGTCTCCGCCACTCTTTTGCCACCCATCTTCTTTCACGCGGTGCGGATCTTCGTTCCGTGCAGATCATGCTCGGTCATTCTGATATTACCACCACCCAGATTTATACCCATGTTGATGAAGGAAGGTTGAAATCCATTCATAAAAAATTTCATCCCCGCGGTTGATAAAAACAATACTTCCCGACGGGGAGCCTCAAGTTGACAGCAGCGGATGGATAGTGGATAGTGAAGTATGAAACTCATCACCACCCATTTAAACGCAGACTTCGACGGTCTTGCCTCCATGATAGCGGTGCAGAAACTCTATCCCGAGGCAATAATGGCCTTTCCCGGTTCCCAGGAAAAAAGTGTTCGCAAATTCATCAGTGAAACACTCCAGTACCGTTACGAATTTGCAAAATTCAAACATATCGACCTGGATCAGGTAAGCACTCTCATTGTTGTGGATACCCGCCGGAAAAGTCGAATTGGTGATTTTTCCCGATGTCTGAACAACCCGGATCTCTCCCTGCATCTTTATGACCATCACCCTGACAACGGTGACTGCATGAAAGGCCAGGTTGAGGTAATCGCACCTGTTGGGGCAACTGTTACAATTCTCTGCCAGATTCTGCAGGAGAAAAAAATCCCCATCACCGAGGAAGAAGCAACAATTTTTGGCCTGGGCATTTATGAAGATACAGGCTCACTCACCCATTTAACAACCACTCCTGATGACCTGCACGCTGTAGCCTGGCTGCTGGGTCAGGGAGCTCAGCTGGATATCATTTCCCAGTTCCTATCCTATGATCTCACTGCCCGTCAGGTGGGCCTGATTCACGAGCTGTCAAAAACAGCAAAAAGCTACATGATATCAGGAGTTAAAGTTATTGTCGTCAGTCTCACCCTGCAAAACTATGAGGATGACTTCTCCCTTATTGTGAGAAGGTTCATGGTGATGGAAAACCTTGACTGTCTCTTTTGTCTTGTGTGCATGGAAGGTCGCATCTATCTCATTGCAAGATCTCGTATTCCAGAAGTCAATGCCGGCACAATAGCAAGAGACGTCCATGGCGGCGGCCATGCCACAGCCGCATCTGCAACAGTACGCGACATGACACTCATCGAAGCTCAGGAAACATTGATCCGCTGCCTGCACAGACATATAAAACCACAGGCCATTGCAAAAGAAATGCTATCACAGCCTGCCATTTCCATTCCTGAGGACACCTCTATCCTGGAAGCAAATAAGCAGTTGACGCGCTATAACATCACAGTTCTGCCCGTACTCTCTGCTGAAAAACAAAAAACGGAACAGGACGTGACAACAGCTGCCAGTGTCGTTGGCACCATCTCCCGTAGAATCGCAGAAAAAGCAATCCATCACAATCTTGGCTCATTTCCGGTCAGTGATTATATGACAACAGACATCAGGGTCCTTCCGCTCAGTGCCACCCTTGCAGACATTGAAGAACTGATCATTGAAAACAGACAACGGCTGATTCCTATTATTCACAACCAGCAACTGGAAGGTGTTATCACAAGAACCGATCTGCTCAACATGCTTATAAATGATCCAGGCCACCTTCCCCAAAGTCTTTCTCAGGAAAGCGAAGAATCGGGGCACAAAAAGAACAAAAACATGCTGCAACTCATGAGCCAGTCTCTGAGCCGTGATCTCATCATTCTCCTCAGAACGATTGGCGAGGTTGCCGAGGAATCCGGATTCAGGGCTTATGCGGTTGGTGGATTTGTCCGGGATCTGCTCATGAATTATAAAAATCTTGATCTTGATATTGTTGTTGAAGGTGATGGAATTATTTTTGCCAGGCAGCTTGTTAAGAAAACCGGAGGGAGAGTCAGGACCCATGACCGTTTTATCACCGCAAATGTTACCCTGCCCGACGGATTTAAAATAGATATCGCCACAGCAAGGCTTGAATATTACGAATATCCGGCAGCACTACCCACGGTTGAACTCTCCTCCCTCAAGCTTGATTTATATCGACGTGATTTCACAATCAATGCCATGGCCCTGCAGCTCAATCCTGAACAGTTCGGTATTCTCATTGATTATTTTAACTGCCAGAATGACCTCAAGGACAAACTGATCAAAGTTCTGCACAATCTGAGTTTTGTTGAGGATCCCAGTCGTATTTTACGAGCCATCCGTTTTGAAAAAAGAATGAGTTTCAAAATCTCAAGACATGCTGACCGGCTGATTCGCGGCGCGGTTAAAATGGATCTATTTGGGAAAACAACCAATCCGCGACTCTTCATTGAGCTCCAGCAGATATTTGCCGAAGACAACCCGATACCAGCCATTAAACGACTTGATGAATTCAAAATGTTTCAGTTTCTCTGGCCGGATCTTAAACCCAATCTCAAAATAGATCGGCGCTTCATGCACATTCTGACGCAGGCACAGCGTGCTATTTCCTGGTTTCGTCTTCTCTATCTGGATGAAACGATTTCTCCCTGGCGTATTTACCTGCTCGCCATCATGGCCCGCTCCCGGCCGGCACAGCTGGAATCATTCTGCAAGCGCTTTCAGATCCAAAAAAAGATATGCAGAGAGCTGATATTTCAGAAAATGACGGCAGATGAGATTGGAAATCGTTTATATGGACATGCTCCGAAAAAAAACAGTGACATTTACAATATGCTTGCGCCGCTTTCCAATGATGCCCTCCTCTATCTCATGGCCATTGCAAGAAAAAAGGAAATCCAGAAAAATGTCTCACTTTATGTGACATCCATTCGCAATATGCAGCCACTCCTCAACGGAGAGGATCTGAAAAAACTGGGTTATGTCCCCGGGCGGAAATTTAAAACAATATTATCGGCTTTAAAGAGTGCCCGCATGGATGGACTACTGGAAAGCAGGAAAGACGAAAAAGAATTTGTTCTCCGTCAATTCCCCCTTTAGTCCCTTACTCCATACAAACAGAAACAAGCCATTACAGGGTTAGCTTTCAATCTGAATGTTACCGCCACTCACAAAACACTTCCCCCCCTTGCGGGGTGTTAGGACTATTTTCCAGTAATTGTCGGAAACACCCTTTTTACCGGGAGCCTTTACGAAATTTCCCAACAGAAAGGGACAAAAGATACACAAAAGCAGCAATCACAATAATAACAGGTCCGCTGGGCAGATCAAAATTGTAGCTCACTCCAAGCCCAAGCACCACAAAGCTTGCGCAAAACAAGACAGCAAGCACCATCATTTGTAAAATATTTCTTGAGATATTTCCTGCTACAGCCGCCGGCAGGGTAAGCAAAGCAATGACCATTACTATTCCCACCACCCGCACCAGCAAAACAATGGTGAGTGCAGCAAGACAGAGGAGAAGAAGATAAATCCAGCCTGTTTGTACACCCCGCAATCTGGCAAACCCTTCATCAAAACAGACTGCAAGAAATTTGTTATAAAAAACGCCAACCAGCCCCAACACCATAACATCAAGCGCCAGCACAAACAGAAAATCCCCCTTTGAAACAAGCAGGATATTGCCAAACAGATAACTCATAGGGTCAACATATCCAGGTGTTTTTGCAATAAAAAGAAGACCTGAAGCCATGCCCACTGCCCAGAGCGCACCGATCACACTGTCTTCACGCTGTGAAGCATGGCGACTGACCAGGGTTAAAATCACAGCTGCAAGCAGCGCAACCAGGACAGCCCCCTGCATAGGCCCAAACCAGCTGATCCCAAGTGCCTTTTCCAGATAAAGGCCAAAGCCGATTCCCCCCAGGACACAGTGAGCAATGGCACCTGCAATGTAGCTTATTTTCCGGACGACAATAAATGTGCCGATTATGCCAAAAGGGATGGAGGCGAAGATACCGATAAGCAGAGCATATCGAAAGAAAAGAAGGCTGGGGTCAGTAAGGGCGTTCACAAACTCAATCATGGTTATGCCCCTCTTCACTGCAGCAGTGATCATGACGTATCATCTGTAAATCTCCTCCATACATATCCCGGATCAAATCACCAGTGAGAGCACTGGTGGGATGAATGACCACCTGCCTGTTTACACAGGCGATACGCTTAAAAAAAGTGGAGGCAAAACCCACTTCATGGGTCACCATAAGAATAGTCATGCGTTTGTTCAGGTCATTCAGGAGATCAAAAAACTGTAGTTCTGATTCATGATCGATATTGGCAGTGGGTTCATCAAGGATCAGGATATTACCCTCGGTGGCAAGGGCTCTGGCAATCAAGACACGCTGGCGCTGCCCTCCTGAAATCAAAGAAAAAGGGCGATTGGCAATTTCAGCAATACCCGTTATCTCCAATGATTCCAACGCATGTTCTCTGTCTTTCTTTGAGTATCTGCCAGTGACCGAATTACCCAGTCGCCCCATGCACACTACCTCAAAAACAGAAATTGGGAATTGCGGATCATATTGGGCATACTGCGGAACATAGCCAATTCTGTGTCGGGCCTCCTCCGGCTTCTTTCCAAAAACACGAATAGTTCCGCTATCTGGAGTCAGTAAACCGATAATGAGTTTAATAAGTGTGGATTTACCTCCACCGTTAGGCCCAACTACACAGATGGAATCAAGAAAGTTAATCTCAAGATTCACATTGGTCAGTATCTCCCGGGAGTCATAAGCAAAAAAAAGATCCTTAATTGAAATGGCAACATCTGCCTCTTTCTTACTCATCTGTTCTCCTGAACCCGAAGAGCCTGTTCGATTTTTTCAGCCATAATTTCAAGATTCCCAGCAACATCTTCTGAAAGAGAATCCAAGGGAACAACCCGGCCCCCAATGGCAGCAGCCACACTTTCGCAACTCCTGGGATCAAACTGGGGTTGGACAAAAATCACTTTTACTTTTTCAGCTTTTGCTTTTTGAATCAGTTTGAAAAGTTGCCTTGGTGTTGGCGATTTGCCACCGGTTTCCACTGCCACTTGATGCATCTGATAGCTGTGGGCAAAATACCCGAATGCCGGATGAAAAACAAATAAGGATGCCCCACGAAAAGGGGCAAGTTTTGTGCTTATGGTCTTATCAAGATTATCAAGCCGGATATTCAAACTTTGTAAATTCTTGCCATACACTTCTGCATTTTCCGGATCTTCCTCCACAAGGGCTGACACCATGGTCGCAGCCATGTTTTTCAGATTTTTCGGGGAAAGCCAGACATGGGGGTCAAGCACAGGTTTATGACCATGCCCTCCTCCTTCAATGGAAATTTTCCGGATCTTCTCACTGCTATCCACTATCAACAAATCAGGCGATGCGCTTTGCAGTCGACGCACGATTTCACGCTCAAATTCCATGCCAACAGTAAAATAGACAGTTGCTCCGGCAAGTGATTGAATCTGCCTGGGAGACGGCTCAAAGCCATGAGGATCCTGGCCCCCTGCAATGAGAATATCCACTGTCAGCAACTCACCCCCAAGCTGTTTACACAGCCATTTCTGGGGCGGGATCGAGACAAAAACTTTTAGAGGTGTTGCATTGCCGGCAAACAACAGCGTTGGAACGAGAAGACAAAACAACAGAAAAAATCCGTACAACAACCTTTTTTTCATAAATAACCTTTCCAGTTCAGGGAAGCGAAGAGTTTTCATCCATATGAAAGCCATTTACCTGACCAATAGTAATCTGATTACGCATAAAGCTCAGCTTTTTTTATACGTTATTTCCGCGTAGGTGGAAAGCCAGGTCCCTTGCAGAAAACTGGACCCCTAATTTTTCGTCATTATTTTGCCTCATCCAGATGTTATGCTGATACTGCACGGAGTTGGCAGAGTTTGACATCTAATCAGAAATAAGGAAAACATTATTCTTTTTATTATCAAGACTTCCTTGAGTCAAGAAAGAATAAGCGGCATAAAACATTACCTCTTACACTGGTCTGCTCAGTTAGACTGAATCATTGCAATCCACACCTGCAGCCTAACACAATTGGAGAGCGGATGGATTTGTCAACTTATTTTTCCTATAGCCGCTCAAATAATAATTTTTTAAAAAAATATTATTTCTTAGTTTTTTATATCTACGCTATACTATTACATGCGAACACTGTCTTTCACAATAGCTCTCATTATCTCTTTAGTCATGATCAGCTCTCCACTCTGGTGGGAAATAGAAGATGAAGATCGTGATAGAATAGTTGATCCCGGCAGTGTTGTGTACTCCCTTCGTCCTCTGCCGAACAGGCCTCATCGTACAGATATCACAATTGGTGTATCACTTTCCACCAGTGGTCATCTCATTGCTGAAAGCAATATAATGCGCCAGGGTTTTCAGCTCTGGGTGGAACTGGTAAATGATCAGGGAGGACTTCAGGTCAACTCCAAACGCTACCTTGTTCGCCTTGTTGAAGTGGCAGATGACTCCACCCCGGAAACAGTTCGAAAGAACTATCAGCACCTGGTGTTAGAGGAAAAAGTTGATTTTCTTTTTGCCCCCTATTCAAGTGCATTAACCATGGAATCTCGTGAAATAGCGGAACAACATGGGGTCATTCTTATCGTTGCATCCGGTGCCTCTGAGCAGATATACAGCAGCAACAATCGCTGCACTTTTGCCGCCCTAACCTCTGCAAGCTGGTACACAAAAGACTTTTTCGAGATGGTCAGAAACCTTCAGCCAATACCAAAAAGCTACGCGGTGCTGACCACTGACAAGCTCTTTCCCAAAAGTGTCGGTAAAGGTGCCAGGATACGGGGACTGCAAAACGGGCTGTCTGAAGTCTTTTTTAAATCCATATCAAATCTTACCGACAACCTGCAGCCTTACATTGCAGAAATTGGAGAAAAACAACCGGATCTGCTGATCTTTGCCGGGCATGCCCGTGATGCTATTCGTTTTACAAGGCAGTTAAAACGATCTCATTTTGACATTCCAAAATCTGTAATCATGACGCTTGGCCCCTCTCAGCATGGCTATGTACAGGAGTTGGGCCCGGAAGCAGAAGGCATGATCGGAATGACCCAATGGTTGCCCAACAGCCAGTGGTCAGGTGATATCTTCGGGAATTCAGCTGATTTCGCTCATCGATTCCAAAAAAAATATGGCTATACGCCTTCATATCAATCTGCACAGGCTGCAACCTGCGGCGTTATTCTGCAACAGGCCCTGAAACGCAGTGCGGCTCTAGATGCGGAATTGATTGTCCAGGCCATCCGTGATCTGGATGTTGAAACATTCTTTGGCCCGGTTAAATACGATCGACGCGGTCTCAACATCCGAAAACCCATGGCACTTGTCCAGGTTCAGGATGGAAAAACAGTCACTATCTGGCCTGCCAGACAGGCCACAGTTGCACTCCGCTACCCGCTACAAGATACGCCATGAACCTGTCAAGTAAACAGCCAGGGTCTTCTCTTGGCAAGCATCTACTGGGAATCTACCTGGTATCACTGATATTTCTTGTGGCAACACTACTTGCTATTCAGGTTATTCGCGAATACCGGGCCATTAATCAAAGCATTCTTACAAGCGGACAACTCATTATAAACACGCTCAGGGCAAGTGTAGTGGATCCGGTTGTAAAAACTCTTTCTTACGACCGTCTCGACACTATTTTAGGCAATGTCTACAAAAAAAACAAATCGATTCAATGCATCAGAGTGTATGAAGTGCCAGATCACCTTGCTTCTGCTGTAGGCACACCAGTTTCCGGCAAAGATAACAGTCAGGAAATTATGGAAATGCTGCTCCAGACAGACAAAGACAAACTGGTACAGCAAAAGGAAGGTAAATATATTTTCTGGAGCCTGCTGAAAATTGACAACGAAATAATTGGTCTTTTCCGTATGGCCATCAGCCCTGAACAGTACAAAAAAAGGCTTTACCGCAGTGTTCTGTTATTTCTGGGTTTTGCTCTACTGCTTGCTACCATATCTTCCTGGCTTTTCACTGAATACCTTAAGCGACGAATTATTGAACCGCTGTCTGCAACCAGTGAAATCATGGGACACTTTCAGCACACGAATCTGGATCAATACCTGACAGCGATTGACACCATACGGGACAAACTGCCCAATAATGAAATAGGTAACATTGCTACTTCATACAGAAATGTAGTGCTGATGGTTCAACAGCGTAGACGGGAGCTGGAGCGAATTGTCACGGCCATCGAACAAACATCTGAATCCATCGTCACCACTGACAGCAAAGGAAATATTCAGTTTGTAAATCCAGCCTTTGAGGTGCACAGCGGATATTCAGCTGCGGAAGTTCAGGGACAAAATCCGCGTATCCTCAAGAGTGATCAACAGGAGGATTCTTTTTTCCGTGAGCTTTGGGCCACAATCTCTTCCGGCAAAAAATGGAACGGCACTTTTATTAACAAAAAGAAAGATGGTACCCTCATCTTGGAAGAGTCGAGTATTTCTCCTATTATCAGTCAGGACGGACAAATTACAAACTATGTTGCTGTTAATCGGGACATCACAAAAGAAGCCAACCTCGAACAGCAACTCAATCAGGCCCAGCGATTGGAGTCAATTGGTAGGCTGGCAGGTGGGGTAGCACATGATTTCAATAATATTCTCACAGTGATCAATGGTCACACTCAGCTTGCCCTGTTAAAGATGAAACCGGAGGATCCGCTTCGGGAAGATGTCCAGGTCATACAGGACGCAGGAGCCAAAGCTGCAAGACTGGTTCAGCAGCTACTGGCTTTCAGCCGTAAACAGATCATTCGTCAGGAAATACTTCACCTGGGTGATGAGATTCAGGCAACCAAGAAAATGCTCGATCGCCTGCTAGGTGAAGATATCAACATTATCCTGTTACTCGACAATAATATATGGCCTGTCATGGCTGATCGTGCCCAATTTGAGCAGATTCTGATCAATCTGGCAGTCAACAGCCGGGATGCCATGCCCGATGGCGGAAAACTGACCATTGAGGCATTCAACTTGAACCTGAGTAAACAAAACAATATGTATCATCAACAGATTGCCATTGGTGATTATGTGATGTTGCGAGTATCAGATACTGGTGAGGGCATGAGTCCTGAAATTCAAAAACTCATGTTCGAACCTTTTTTCACCACCAAAGATGTGGGAAAAGGAACAGGTCTGGGCATGTCAACCGTTTATGGAATCGTCAAACAGAATAATGGCTGGATCGATGTTGCCAGTGAACCTGGCAAAGGTACTACCCTGAGCCTCTATTTTCCAAGATGTTTCGAAAAGTCAGCCCCCCCCCTACAGAGTTCTGAAGCCACCCAAAATCTAGATCAGCTCGACCAGGGAATTGCAACCATACTCCTGGTTGAAGATGACAAGGAGGTCCGCAAACTTTTCATCAGACTGCTGTCCAATCTTGGCTATACCGTTCTTGAAGCGATAGATGGTGAGGATGCCCTGAGGGTATCAAGCCAGTTTCATGACACTATCCATCTTTTACTCACAGATGTTGTCATGCCGAAAATGCACGGCTCTGAAGTGGCAAAAATTCTCAAGCAAAAAAGACCTGAAATGAAAGTTCTTTTCATGTCCGGCTACACAGAAGACACCATTACCCGGCATGGTGTACTCAAAGACGGAATCAACTTCCTGCAGAAACCGGTTGCCCCGGAAACCATGGCAACAGCTATACATGACATTCTGTCTGGGAACAATCCCCGCGCTTAATTATCCGCCAGTCTTCAGGAAAGAAAACAAGCTTTCTTTTTCTTCACTATGCAACCCTCAATTATAATCCACCATCAGTATCTGGCAGCTCCTTGCGCCCTCAGCCTTCAGTGATTACTCTTGTAAGCTCGTCGCTGTTAACGTAATCAAAACTTTTAATTCTGATATCATGAACGACTTTATTCTTCAATTAATTATACTGGCACCACCAATCCTTCTGGCACTGACTGTCCATGAATATGCCCATGGATATGTTGCCTACCGGTTTGGAGATCCGACAGCCAAAAGCCTTGGCAGATTAACTCTGAACCCGCTAAAGCATCTTGATCCCATTGGCACACTTGCCTTTTTCATTATAAAAATCGGCTGGGCTAAACCGGTTCCCGTCAACCCGAACTATTTCCGAAATCCACGCAAAGACATGCTTTGGGTGGCACTGGCCGGGCCTGCCGTAAACTTTGTAATGGCTATTATCAGCGCATTGCTGACAAAAATTGTCTGGTTCATTGCCGCATCTATTCCTTATTCTCCCTTGGCCAAGGCTGTTCTGGTTCCGTTAAATGAAGTCCTGATGGCTTCTGTCTGGATCAATCTGGTATTATGCATCTTCAACTTTCTCCCAATCCCGCCACTGGATGGGAGTAAAATTCTGGCAGGACTGTTGCCACCGGATCTTGCACGTTCCTACGCCTCTATTGAGAAATATGGATTTGTAATAATAATGCTGCTGGCATTCACAGGTATTTTGTCAAAATTGATTCTGCCGGTAATTGCGTTTGCCAGGAATATTCTTTTATAGGAACCTAACCCGGACAAGCCGGAACCAAAAGGTGAAAAATATTAACTCATGATTAAATTTTATCCAAGGAAACAGCATTTACTTGG
>DQTH01000038.1 GCA_015662865.1 Desulfocapsa sulfexigens | reverse complement strand
CCTGCTTTTTTCTCCAGCATTTCCCGTGCTTTCCAGGCAATGGCATCAGCCCGGATATACAAATCAGACAACATCTGCAAACTGTAGGCGTTAGCGGTGATCTCTGCGAGTCCGTCAATGGTTGAGTCTCTCATGCTGGTTCCCACTGCGGTTTTTAAGATAGGTAGCGGAGACAAAGGCGTAGCCCCTAAAAATGCCTCTTCTGTCGAAGATAATGCTCCTTTATTTTCAATTTTATCTGCAATACTGTCCAAAGTATCCTGAACAAATTGTCGTATATTACCATTGGTATCAGTAATCTGACTGCAATTACCACTCACATCTTTTGCGTATACATCTCCTGTTGTAATTGCCTTAATATCATCGGGATTGTTTTCAGAACAGGGTGATTCATAGGACACCTTGTAGGCATTGGCTGGTCCTTCCAACTTCACATCACCCACCAGGCCCCTGATTAAATCAATATGATCAGATGGAATACTCATCTTACTGCCTACATTCTCAAGGAGTGATCCGGCATTAAGAAAGGTGCTTGTAATATCTGCATTACACCCGCTGGTAACATTGGAGACATCACCAGCATTGGCTACGTCATTGTTGGCCGTATTTTCTTTTGTGATCATGTCCCACATTTCAACCGCACCCTGGCGCAACTTGTTCTTCTTGATTGAAGTATCAAGTTTTTCACGCATAACCTCACTGGAATGAAAACCGTTCTTGTCAGCTACAATTCCAACCAGTTCTTTAGCTGCTGCACATTCATCAAGCTGCATGGAATTGAGTTTATCTGACATGGCTTCCAGATTTTTGATGGTGTTGGAACACTGCTCACAAAGTGTTTTTAAGGCCAGATCAAAGGCCACACCAGCAGCACCGGTCAATATTCCCTGAAGCTTATCAACGAGATAGTCTGTATTCATAAATGAGAATCCACCCATGAACATATCAATACCACCACAGCCGCCTTTAAGACGTGGTGGTTCCACTGTTACCGGATACGATGCGGTACTTGGCCACCTTGCAGAAAAACCGCCTGCTGAATAATAATTTCGTTGCTGCCCTTCAAAATAATTAGGAGCCGTGGTCGTTTTCTGATCTATCCAATCATCCACCCAGGCAGATGAAGCAACACCAGGAGCCAGTGAAAGTAAAATGAGAATGGCAATAATTAGTTTGTTTTTTTCCATGGCTGTTTACTCTTGTTTAAAATTGATTCAGGGTCAAGTGGTGAATCTTTCTGGAAATCATACATGAGGAAATCTTTTTGCCCGGTGTTCCCCTTGAGATAACGGATAGCCCTGTAAAGTTTTCTTTCCAGCTCAGACATTGTGATAACCCCTGTGGAAACTGTCATATAGTTGTCCTGCCCTTTTTTAGCCAGTAACAGGGTAGGTGTAACAGTGACATTAAATCTGCTTGCAGCATTGGTATTTCTGGTTATATCAATGGTTTTGATCGGCCAACCGTACTTGTCTTTAAAATAGGCGAGAATCCCGACCTGTTTTTCACAGAAGCCACACCCGGGGCTGACAAAAAATATCAGAGCATGGTTGTATCCTGCATCATTAATTGTTTTTGATATCTCACTGTTCTGCATCTGTACTCTGGCAGATATTCCCGGTGCAGCCGTTGGATACACCTGATTGACACTAAAAAGATCACCACGTTTCTGTGTGACATACATGGTGGCACTGGTATAGGCCAGGGCTTTACGCCGTGCTATGTCCTGCATGGTGAGATATTCCATGATATTTTGTTCTGTCGGGTTTTGGACTGCCTTTTTTTGCAGGACATTAAGTAATTCCTGAAAATCATCCGGGTACATATTCCAGAGATCTTCAACTTCATAATTATCAAGAGACGGCAGCACCCGGGGAGAGACAGTTTCTTTCTGATCTATTGGATCCAGTGGTTCCAGCTCAGGAGGTGGATCTTCATACCAGAACCAGCCGTCTTTGGTTTTGTCATAGTAGCCGTCTCCCTGGGCAGCTATAGCGTGTGTGTCAGTGGCAACCATCAACAGACAGGCCAACAACAGACTACCAAAGCGGCAGGACTTTATAGATAATCTCATCAGCATGAACAAACCCAAAATACTTGGAATCAAAACTACGGGGACTATCCCCCACCATGAAAAAGCTGTCTTGTGGAACCGTTCCGTTGAATTGAAACAATGGAAGAGTCCGGCCTTTGCTGTCAGTGTCCAGGGCTGTACCAAGCTCTCTAGAACCGCAGAAAAAAGTTTTCTCTGTCCGCACTGAAAGTATTTCTCCCGGGCTGCAGCCGACTTTTTTCACCATACGATCATTATCAGGATTCAATCCCTTGCGAACAAAACTGGTTTCCTTATGTTTGAACACCAGGTAATCACCGTTCTCGATAGTGCCTTTTGTTCTGGTGAGGAAAAAGACTCGATGATTCAACGAGGGACTTGTGGAAACAATGATTCGCCCCGGCAACCAGGCACCAGTGAGAAAAGCAGCCAGGACAATAATCGCTAAAGTCTTTTCACGGTTATTAAGCCTTTTAAAAAATGCTTTCTTATTCTTTGATTCGGATCTCTTCACCATTTCTCAGCACCACATCTTTTAATATGATTATCTGATTGGGATTACCTGCAGCCTCATTATCTAAAACCTGTTCTACTGCATCCAGATTTTCTATTAGCTGCTTTCCATTAATCTCCCCTGCATTTAGAAGAGCTTTTTGAGTTCTGACATAGCCTTTCAGGTCAACCACCTTGATCTTTTGGGAAAGGAATTTGTCATAGCCGGTAATTGCACCGGCAGCCACGATGAGAGCAATACATATGACTTCCAGATAACCAGGGCCGGAGGATCCGGTTGCTACTTTTTTTCCCTTACTCATTTATCCTCCCCCGTATCTTGCTTATCAGAGTTTCAAGTCTTTCCTGTTTTGCTTCCCGATTAATCCGTTCCATGAGATAGTCTATGGAAGCATCACCCTGGATTATCAATATCTGACCATCATTGTCGTACACCAGTGCCGGCACTCGCTCGATGCCGTATTTTGCAAACAATGGCGGTTGAAATAAAATATTTGTTTTAAATCGGTCACAGGCTTTCCGGTGCTGGAAGTCGTCAACACAAGTCATATCTTCTTTCAAGATCCGGCTGAAATACTTTTTATTGGCCCCCTTGTTCTTTATGCCGTTAATCATTCCCTGCATAACCGGAACAATCGAAACAGCACCGGAATTAGCCCGTGAGATATCATTCAGATATGAGTGCATGGTTTCATCAGGCAATGAACTTGAAATGAAAAGGTATATTTTTTGAGTTGTTTCCGGTTGTTCCTTGTCTTCAAGAGGATCCGGGCCTACCTCTTCCTGTTTTTGTTTTTCACAGGTTGCAGTGTATTTTTTGAAGACTTCATTGTTTAAGCGTTTCTGTTCACGCTCAATACTGCTTTGAAATTCAGGTGTCCTGAAAACTTCCGCTGTCTGCTTCGCCCTCTTTTTGCCCTCTTCGGCAAAACGGTTAGCAGGAACAACAGCCTTTATTCCTTCAACCTTTTCAAGAACAGATGAAACATTGGCCGTAAGAGCCTTCTGCTCCTCTCTGTTAAGTCTTTTTGGTTCTTTGGTACTTCCGGTATTCACCAGGACGAAAAACACGAGAAACGCAAGGAAGATGAAAATTATTCTTTTTTGCATCATCATTCCTCACAGCAGGTACAGCAGAGTTGTTTTCTGTAAACAATCCACAGGAATTCATCGTTTGATCCTTTTGCACCCTCATACGGAACATTCAAGCCCGAATCATAAAACTTGGCAGCTTTACCCACCGGATAGGCAGGAGAACGATCTCCAGGACGAACTACGTGCATCTTGTAATGGCTCTTGATCCACACCGGCGTGTAATAGCAGCCACAGGGATTGTTAGCAGGATCACAGATCAAAAACATTCGACAGAGTTTATAGATCATTCTTGAGGCTGACAGATTGTTGGCCTGAACAATATTGTCGTTATCGGAATGACCATTCATCGGATATGACATACCGCTTGACCCTATACACTGCGGAAGAAAGTCAAGAGTGTGATTTGACAGATTAACTGAAATTGCATCGGTCTCACAGAGTAAGTTACCTGCCAGACTGGCAAAAAGGGATGCTTCCGGAGTAATTATTTCAGCGAGTTCGTCATTCTGCCATTTTGAATCATATTCGCTTATCCACATACCATAATCCCTATGTTCACAGGGCTGGTAATACATCATGGTGAACAGCCAGGCATGGGCCTGCGAGAACGTGGATTCGTTGGTTACATTTGCAGCATCAGAACTACTGTTTTTCCCACCAAGTTCCATGAGACTTGTTGACCCCATATAGTCCCCCTGGTACGGTGAATAGAACGCCTCTGACACCGTATCAATGGCCAGAAAAGGTTCCCAATATGACCATATTTCACCTTCTTCAACATAGTAGCCCTTGGGACAGATACAAATTCCTTCAAATTGTATATCTATCTCCTCCCAATGAACATCCGAGGCAGAATTATGAGCATCTCCACTCTTTGCCATCACAGGAGCTGCATTACACAGCACCAGCAGCACCAGTAAGATTATTAACTTTCTAATCATCAATCCAAGTCTCCAAATCTCCGATTATCCGCACAACCATATTCTTGCCACGAGGTACGACTACTGCCGGAACAGCCTCAATCTTTAACCGTGTTGCAATCGGCTCGGTAAGATAAAAAACAGGTCTTTTAAAGGCATTCACCAGATCCTGGGCAGACCCGCCTGTGATAAATAAACGGGCCAGGTGATTGTCGAAATATGGGCTGTTTTTAAACCACTTCATCTGTTTGGGATCTGTTGCATCCAGCACCACCATACCGCCCGTAAATGGTACGTAATCCAGAGGATTAAAAGTAAAGCCCTTGGGATAGAGCACCTTGCCGTCACCATCGAGCAAATCCCGGTCAAGGGTAT
>DQTH01000028.1 GCA_015662865.1 Desulfocapsa sulfexigens | reverse complement strand
TCTGGAAGATAAAAAGATCTCCATTAAACAGATTCGCTATCAGTCCATAACTCTGGAGTCTTTTTTCATCAACCTGACCAGCAGGGACAGCAGTGATGCTTAAGGCGATGCTCAAAAAAGAATTCATGCTCATCCTGCGGGATAAACATGCCCTTGCCGCACTCTTTATCATGCCTTCAATCTTTATCCTGATCATGTCCATGGCCCTGAAAGACACCTTTGACAATGAGCGTGCTTTCATTAACTACGCAATAATCGATCAGGATCAGACAGGACTCAGTGCAGATATTGCAGCATCTCTTACGAAAAACAAAACACTTAAAAAGTATGAACAGACAATCGCAACTCAGGAACAGCTGCTGGAGGGACTAAACAGCGGTCTCCATTTTGCACTCACCATACCAGCTGGCTTTTCTGCCGGGCTCAGCCGCGATCAGGAACAACGAAAAAGACTCCTGCACCTTGATGTTGCAAGCGATGTAAAACAGAATATGCTCTCCCTGTTTCAGGGGGAACTGACAGCCAGCCTCATACAGCTACGCATCCGGGATATGGTTCAGGAACTCGAGGTTATGCTGCCGGGCATTGCGGCTGAAACAGAGACAAAACTGGATGGGCTGAAAAATATAGTCGAAGTTCATTTCAACGGATTTAAGCCTGATCAGCATCCCACATCCACCCAGCAGAGCGTACCCTCGTGGATTGTCTTCGGCATGTTTTTCATCATTATTCCCATGTCCACCATCTTTATCAATGAACGCAAACAAAACACCCTGATGCGCATGAATGCCATGAATATCTCCATTCCTGCACTTTTTACGGGCAAAATTGTACCCTATATGGTTATTAACCAGATTCAGGTCTGGCTGATGATTGCAGTGGGGATTTTTATTGTGCCACTCCTGGGGGCTGATGCTCTCACTCTTGGCAGTTCTGTGGCTGGACTTTTTATGGTTTCCATTGGACTCAGCCTAGCGGCAATCGGGACATCGATCTTAATTGCGGTGTCAGTAAACACCGTGGAACAGGCAACAACCATTGGCGGAATTATCAATATCTTATTTGGTGCCATCGGCGGGGTCATGGTACCGAAATTCTTCATGCCCGAAAGCATGCAGACGCTTAGCAACATCTCCCCCATGTCATGGGGTCTGGAAGGTTTTTTAGATATTTTTCTGCGCGACCTCGGCGCACGTGCAGTGCTAACTGAATCACTGGCTCTCACTGGCTTTGGTTTTGTCCTGCTCTTTATTGCATGGATTATATTTGGTCGCAGGACCAGGAATGGAATATGAAAGGCTCACTTGATGACGCGTTGAAACAACGCCTTAAAACCATGATTTTCACGGAATGCGATATCGAGGATATTGCACCTGAAACATTTGATGACGATGTCATGCTCTTTTCCGACCAGTGCGAACTCGGCCTTGATTCACTTGACGCCCTGCAGATCTCCATGGGCCTGCAGAACCAGTTCGGTACCAGAATTGTGGACAGTAAAGAATTTCGGCGCCATGTTACCACCATCAATGCTCTGGCTGATTTTATTCAACCGGAATAAAGCATTAAAATACCGCGAAAAACAGGCTGACAATGCTTACTCCCGGTTAAAGGCTCAAATCTTTCAGAAACTTTTCAGCCTGCCGCAATTGTACACCATCCACCATTCGTTCAACCCTTAAATTTTTTACCACCTGCACTGCGTCCATATCATATTTCTTATTGAAATAGTGCAGTGAAGGAGCGATAGATGAATCAGAAAGCTTTACCTCCACGATGAGCTTTGCTTCCTCGTTTTCCACCATCACAAAATCAATTTCTTTCTTTTCTTTTGTTCGCAATGTTCTTAAAGAACAGCTGATCCCCTTACTGTCTTCTATCCAGTTCAGGTGTTTCAACAGGCTGACAGCCACAAGATTTTCAAGCCTGGCTCCCTCATCACCCAATACCATACCCGTGTCATAGAAATATATTTTGGGTTCCTTTAACAGGGATCTTCCGATATTGCGATGAAATGGCGTTACCCGGAAGACAATGAACAGGGACTCAAGAATGGTTACATATTTTTTAATAGTATTTGGCGCACACTTAACATCCCTGGCTACAGAAGACCAGGAGACAGGGGAACCGACTCTGTGCCGCAGCAATTCAAGGGTAAGTTGTATTGCTCTGAAATCATGAATTTTTTCAAAATCAAGGATGTCAGTTCGAATCAAACCATCAATATACTGCAGACGCCAGCGATTGGCATCATCACCTGATTTCACCAGAAATGGCTCCGGAAAGCCACCCCTCTCAAGAAGCAAATCCAAATCACTCCCTGTTGAATCAAGAATCTCAGCCATGGAAAACGGCCCGAGCCGATGTCTGAAAAAGCGCCCTGCCAGTGAATCGCCGCTCTGCCGAAACGCTTCCAATCTTGCACTGCCAGTGACAAGAATCTGCTGACTTGGCGGCTTGGTATCATAAATCCCTTTCAGATAATTTTTCCAGTTCTCCATCTTATGGAGCTCATTAAGAATCAGCAGTTTTGTGTCAGGTAACCACTCCGCCTTATGGATAATGCTGCGATGCTCCAGGTTATCGTAATTCAGATAAAGTGATTTTTCGAAACCTTCGCTGATTGCAAGGGCAAGACTGGTTTTGCCAACTTGCCTGGGTCCTGTGATGAACACCATCTTACGGGTCAGATCTTTTACTATTATATCCTGCTGCTTGCGTCTCATGTGACTATTTTGCATCAAATTGCCAAATAGTCAAGACCATTCGGCAAATTAATGCAAAATAGTCGTAGAATAAGCTTGAGCAATTAAGAATGGGGCTGCCACCCTCTTCAGACGTCATAAAAAAGCATAGCCCTTCTTGCAATGCTTCACATTGCTTCTTATACTGATAACTATCATCAAAGGCAGGTGTTGGATTCACAACACCAAAAAACAACTCAAATTTTTGGTGGATCACCCCATGCAGACACAACTCAAAAAAACTCTCTTTCTTCTCACCAGTGTTTCTTTTTTATTGGTTTATGCATGTTCGCCTCTTTTTGCCGCTTCAGAAAAGGATATGGAAGGCTGGGGGATTGAAGATGATTACAACCAACTCTACGACCCGAAAGAACTGGATAAGCTTAAAGGGATCGTCGTAAAGTTTAAAAAGGTACAGCCCCTTTCCGGAATGTCCAAGGCAACAGCCCTGATTCTGGACGAGGGTGGCGATAAAATTGTCGTGCACATCTGTCCTGTCTGGTTTGCGACAGCAAAAGACACAGGAATAAAACGGGGCGACAAGGTTAAAATCAAGGGAAGCTGGGCGGAGATAAATGGCGAGGATGTTTTCATGGCATCCAAAATCAAAAAAGGTGAGCATTACCAGTTCAAAGTTCGCCTGACAAAAGACGGCACTCCTTTCTGGACCATGAGCGAGGAGCAACTGGCCTATGAACGCAGCCAGGAATAGCAGCCTGACTTAAGGATTCCTTAAAATGATAAAAGACAAAAGCCCGGCTAAAGCCTGGCTTTTGTCATCAGGAAAAAAAAGTGTGCAATTGAAAGCGGAAAGTATCAGCCGAAAGGCTTAAAAAGCAACACAGGACATTCAGCCTTTTTTGCTACCTGATCAGCAGTGGAGCCGATAAGGATTTTTTCAAGCCCCTTAACACCATGGGTACCGATAATAATCATGTCGGCCTGCTGCAACCGGGCATACTTAATAATTTCCGGGGCAGCATCACCCAAAATCACCTTACCGCTGACTCCCTGTTCCCTGCCATCATAATCTGTGACCATATTTGTCATGCGTTCTTTGGCCTGTAGTTCAAGGTCTTTGGTCATCCCTAAAAAAACCGGATGCCCCAGCATCATGTCATGGCCTAAATAGTGCTTGACCGAAAAGCAATTAATCACGAAATTACAAGCTGTTACAGTCAGGTAATCTCGTGAAGATTTTCATGGTTTCAATTTTAAC
>DQTH01000198.1 GCA_015662865.1 Desulfocapsa sulfexigens | reverse complement strand
TTCCGGAGCGATAAATTGCGGGAAATAGCCTTGTATCATACGCTTGGTAATTTACCTGTCCCTGAAATCACCCACAGATTTGTTTGAAGAGGCAATTTTAAGCTCAGTCAACTGTTTGATACTGCGACTGTGGTTTTTTTTAATGTTTTTAAGGTTTTAGCAAAAGGATATTCTCAGACAGCCTTCTGGGAGTAATTTACAGGTTTCTGCTTCGGGGGGGGGGAATTTTCCGGAGTTGGAACTCACACTGTTCAATTTGAAGCGAGGTTAGAAGAAATGAAGTATGCCTTCTCATTCCTGGCAGTCTTAGCATTGGTTCTTATTGCGTGGCTGGGATCCCTGATACCGGGTATGCAGTACCTTTTTGGTGTTGCAATCCCCTATCTGGCGATCATGATTTTCCTGGGTGGCTTTATTTACAGAGTTGTGCAATGGGCTAAATCGCCTGTGCCGTTTTCCATTCCGACTACTTGCGGTCAGGGAAAATCTCTGGATTTCATCAAACAGGATAAGCTGGACTGTCCAACCAAGACATCAGAAGTCGCTGCCAGGATGTTCCTGGAAATTTTTGCCTTCAGGTCGCTGTTTCGGAATACAAAATCCGAACTTCACGAGGGACCGAAAATCACCTATGAATCATCCAGATGGCTCTGGCTGGCAGCTCTGCTGTTCCACTACTCCTTTCTGGTGATTGTGATCAGACATATGCGTCTGTTTCTGAATCCTGTACCGCAATGGCTGCAGTTCCTGGATTTTCTGGATGCAGGGGCCATGCTTCAGGTCGGAGCTCCATTGCTCTATGCATCTGATATGGCGATTCTTGGCGGTCTGTTGTTCCTTTTTGGGCGTCGTCTGGTGAGCCGCAATGTACGTTACATTTCCCTTGCCAATGACTACTTCCCGCTCTTCCTCATATTTGGTATCGCTGCTACCGGTATGCTTATGCGTTATGTTTTTCGTAATAACGTAGATATTGTCAGTATCAAAGAGCTGCTGGTTGGTCTGGTTACCCTGTCGCCAATCATCACGACCAAGCTTGGTTCTATTTTCTATATCCATGTTTTCCTGGTTTCAACTCTTCTGATTTACTTCCCATTCAGTAAGTTGATGCATATGGGTGGTGTGTTTATGAGCCCCACCAGGAATTTGCCGAACAACAGTCGTGCAAAGCGACATATTAATCCCTGGAATGATCCAACCATCAAACCGCATTCCTATGCGGGGTATGAGGATGAATTCAGAGAGTTCATGGTTGATGCCGGCATCCCTGTTGAGAAGGAATTGCCTCCCAAGAAGGACGAGGAATAACAGGATTGATGATCCAAATATTATAAGGATATAGAATAATGGCACTTGCAAAATTAGAACAATTATCAAAAAGCGTAGTGCAGGGTCCGTCCTTGGCAACAGGAGCAGTACCAGCCAAGGACTGGATGGATACCCCGGCTATCTTTAAAGAGGGAAACTTTGCCTACCCTGCTAAACAGGAAAAGGTTGAATATCTGGATAGCCAGGACGGGATTGATTTTCCAAACGCCCGTATCTGGTCTCCGGATGAAGACGACTGGAAACTGCCGGAAAACTGGCAGGAAATCATATTAAACGGTCTGAAAGAACGTCTGGACAAATTCAGATCATTAAAGATCTTCATGGATTGCTGTGTACGTTGCGGCGCCTGTTCAGATAAATGTCACTTCTTTTTAGGTACTGGTGATCCAAAAAATATGCCGGTACTTCGTGCTGAACTGCTCCGCTCTGTTTACCGTAATGATTTTACCCTGGCGGGTAAACTGTTCGGGAAAATGGCAGGGGGACGTGAGATGACAGTTGGAGTCCTGAAAGAGTGGTTCATGTACTCTTATCAGTGTACAGAGTGTCGTCGCTGTTCAGTCTTCTGCCCATACGGTATCGATACCGCAGAAGTTACCATGATGATCAGGGAACTTCTTCATCTGGTGGGTATTGGTATCAACTGGATTCTGGAGCCGGCTTCCAATTCCAACCGTACCGGTAATCATATGGGGCTGCAGCCTCACACATTTAAAGATAACGTGGATTTCCTGGCAGAAGATGTTGAGACCCTCACCGGTGTGAAGATTAACCACAGTTTTAATCGCAAAGGTGCTGAGGTTCTTTTCATCACTCCATCAGCTGATGTTTTTGCTGAACCCGGTCTTTACACTGCCATGGGCTATCTGGCCCTGTTTGAGCAGATTGGCCTTGATTACACATGGTCAACCTATGCATCAGAAGGTGGTAACTTCGGACTTTTCACTTCCAACGAGTTGATGAAAAAACTGAATGCCAAGATGTATGCCGAAGCCGAGCGTCTGGGGGTTAAATACATAATCGGTGGCGAGTGCGGGCATATGTGGCGTGTTGTCCATCAGTATATGGATACCATGAATGGACCTGCTGATTTTATGGAAGTTCCAAAATCTCCCATAACAGGCACTGTTTTTGAGAATGCCAAATCAACAAAGATGATCCATATCAGTGAGTTTACCGCTGACCTGATCAGACACGGTAAGATCAAGTTTGATCCAAGCCGTAACGCCAATGTAATGCCCACATACCATGATTCCTGTAACCCGGCGCGAGCCATGGGCCTTATGGACGAACCACGCTACATCCTAGATCACGTGGTTCCCAAGTGGGTTGAAATGCCTGAAAATACGATCCGCGAGCAGACTTTCTGCTGTGGTTCCGGAACAGGGCTCAATACTGATGAAATTATGGAACTCCGAATGCGTGCCGGTTTACCAAGGGCGAATGCTGTCAAACATGTGATTGATAAACATGATGTCAACATGCTCTCCTGTGTCTGCGCCATTGACCGTGCAACCTTGACTTCGCTGATGGATTACTGGAATCCAGGTTGCGGAGTCTGTGGTATTTCCGAGCTTGTTGGAAATGCGCTGATAATGGATAACGAAAAACGAGCCATGGGTTATGGTGCTGACGGGACCGAGTCTGAACTCCCTGATGGCCTTAGAACCATGGTTTAACAGGAACCGGAACGGAGGAAATATACATGTATAATAAAGGAACAATCATACCGGGACTGATTTTATTCGTCCTATTTGTGACTTTTCCAGTCTGGTTCAACGGGTTTACCACGGCAGGCGACCTGCCCAAACCCGAGTTACCGCCAGGCGGAGAAAAACAGTGCGTAATGCCTGCTGAATATATGCGAGCCAATCATATGCAGCTGCTCAATGAGTGGCGCGATAACGTACTGCGTGACGGGAATCGCGAGATTTTGGAGATCGATGGAAAGAAATATTCCAAAGGTCTGCAGACAGCATGTATGCAGTGTCATAGTCGGAAAGAAAAATTTTGTGACAGCTGTCATACCTATGCCGCAGTTAAACCATACTGCTGGGATTGTCACCTGACTCCCAAAGAGACAGCATCGAAGGAGGCGATTCACTAATGGATAAGCAAAGAAGAAAATTCTTAAAAATTGCAGGCGCATCAGTGGTTGCAGGAATAGGAGCGCCGGCAGTTATAAGGCTGACGTCCAATTCTGCCTTGGCCTCCGAACACGGTACTGCTGCAGAACATGAAGAAGCTCCGGCTGCCGGACACGGGCAGGCTTCCGGTCATGCTGAAGAGGCACCGCAGGGTGTTCGTCTGGGAATGGTGATCGACCTGCGCAGGATGAATGAAAATCCTGAATTGCTCGATGGTGCCGTTGCTGCATGTATTGCTGCGCATAATATTCCAGAATTCCCTGCCGAAAAGATTAAGCAAGAAGTTAAATGGATCTGGAAAGCGCCTTTTGAAAGCGTTTTTACCGATCATTCCGTACATCATGCTGCCGGAAAAATAAAGAATTTTCCGGCAGTGGCTCTCTGTAACCACTGTGACGATCCTCCATGTGTTCGTGCATGTCCAACCCAGGCAACTTTTAGAAACAAGCTGAACGGGATTGTGGCCATGGATTTCCATCGCTGTATCGGTTGTCGTTTCTGCATGGCAGCCTGTCCGTATGGTGCCAGATCTTTTAACTGGCAGGATCCACGTCCATACGTCAAGAAATACAATAAAGACTTCCCCACACGTATGAGAGGTGTTGTTGAGAAATGTAATTTCTGTGGCGAGCGGCTCGCTCTTGGGCTGGAACCTGCCTGTGTTGAGTCCTGCAAAGGAACAGGTGCCATGACCTTTGGTGATCTGAATGATCCGAATTCCGAGGTGAGGAAGGTACTTGATAAAGAATTTACTATCCAGAGAAAGCCAACACTGGGTACTAAACCATCAGTCTTTTACATAGTGTGAGGTAGTCATGATTGAAAAAACACTCAAAGGCAAACCAGCGTATTGGATCTGGCTTGCATTTTTAGGAATGTTCATGGCTATTGGTGCTGCCTGTTATGTAAGGCAGTACAATTTCGGCCTTGGCATGACCGGTATGAGCCGTGATGTTTCATGGGGACTCTATATTTCCCAGTTTACTTTTCTGGTTGGAGTTGCAGCTGGAGGTGTAATGCTGGTGCTCCCCTATTATATTCATAATTATAAAGAGTTTGGAAGAATCACAATTCTTGGTGAATTTCTGGCCATTGGTGCCATCGTCATGTGTTTGCTGTTTATCATGGCGGATCTCGGACAGCCCATGCGGGCACTCAATGTGATTCTGCATCCCACACCTAATTCAATGCTGTTTTACGATGCCATCGTATTGAACGGCTATCTTTTCCTCAATGTTCTCTGCGGCTGGGTTATTCTTACTGCTGAGAAAAAACAGGTTAAACCGCCAAAGTGGATTTATTTCTTTGTTTATCTGTCAATCCCTTTTGCAATCTCAATTCATACTGTAACAGCGATGCTTTACTGTGGTCTGCCCGGACGTCATTTCTGGCTTTCTGCAATCATTGCACCGCGTTTTCTGGCATCAGCTTTTGCAGCAGGACCAGCGCTCATTGTTATAGCATGTCTGGTTTTAAAACGTGTTGCAGGTTTTGATGCAGGACGCAAGGCAATGGATAAGCTTGTTACCATTATTATCTATGCAGCCCTGTTGAATATGTTTTTTGTGGGCCTCGAATTTTTTGTTGGATACTACTCCAACATTCCCGGCCATAAGCATGCTCTGGAGTATCTGTTCTTTGGTCTTGAGCATCACGGCCATATGTATAACAATCTGGTGCCGTTTATGTGGGCCTTTGTTATTCTGGCTTTTGGTTCCATTGCTCTTTTGGCAACTCCTGCTGCCAGAAAAAAGAATGATTTTCTTCTGGGACTTGGTTGCACAGGACTGTTTCTTGCCTTCTGGCTGGATAAGGGAATAGGCTTTGTACTTGCCGGTTTTGTCCCCACCCCACTACATGAGATCACCGAGTACATTCCCACAGCCAATGAACTTGGAATTACCATTGGTGTTTGGGCAACTGGATTTATGGTTGTGACTCTGCTCTACAAAACTGCTATTGGAGTTGAGCATGAAATAGAAGGATAGTAATAGCTCTGTTCAATTACTGTTTTTTGAGCCCCCGATTATTCGGGGGCTTTTTTTTGCTTATTTCTACAGTATAGTGATCAGAAAGAGGAGAAGGTCAATCTACTATTATTTGTGTGAATTATTGTGGCTGAACAACGTGTACTAGTCATATCTTACTCATATAGTCACCAGACGAGGAACCTGCTTGAGAAATTTGTTGCGGGTATGGAGTCTGAACATGTTGAGATTACGTGGTTAAAGCTGGTTCCTGTGGAGAAACTTCATTTTCCCATTGGCACGATTCCATCCACTGTGTGGATGATGCTTCAGACGTTTTTTAGAAAACGTACTCCAATCAAGGCTATTGATCCGGTTGTCTTCCAAAAATGGGATTTGATTATTCTGGCCGGTCCAACATGGTCGTATAATCCTTCAGGCCCTGTCCTGTCATTGCTTGATAGAGATGGGAAGAAGATATTTACCGATCAGAATGTTTTACCTTTTATTTCCTGCCGAGGATACTGGCGAATGCATTTTTGGGGACTTCGCTCTCTTTTGAAAAAGTGCGGGGCAAAGCTGGTTGTTTCGCCCATAGTATTTTCACACCCTACTCCAGAACCCTGGCGCACCATAGGCGTGTTTTTAAAGCTTGCAGGGAAGACTCCTGAAGCCGGAACAAGCTGGTTCCGAAAAGTTTATCCCAAGTATGGTCATAGCCGTCAGCAGGGAGAAACCGCTTTGCTGCTTGGCAGAAAATTTGGACGGGATTTTATCTCCGGTCGGGAGTTGGCGGATTTTCAGTTCGAAACCCCGATTGTTACTTCCGCCGAATAAATATGCTTATCCCGGCTTGTGCAAAGTCGTGTGTCAGGCCGGAAAGGACATATGCAGGTACCATTGGTAAAGCATGTTGACTTTATCTGAAAAAAAGAGATAAGCAAGTGCTGATACAGAGAGGAACGGACCAAAAGGAATTCGTGTCTGTCCCCCTTTTTTTTGTTTGATCATTGCAAACAGCCCGACCACTGAGCCAGTCAGCGCACTTGTAAAGATTACAAATGGCAGGGATTGCCAGCCAAGGAAGGCGCCAATCATGGCAAGAAGTTTAATATCTCCGCCTCCCATGCCATCGACTTTCCGTAACATGAAATAAAGCAGGGCAATTGCGTACAGCACTCCGCCACCTGCAAGTATACCGATAATAGATGCTTTCCAGGTAAGAACCGGGTTGATCAGGGAAAAGAGCAGGCCGATAACAATACCGGGCAGGGAAATAACATCTGGAATAATCTGATGGTGGATATCGATCCAGATGATTACAACGAGTGCGGCACAGAATAAAAAGTACCCGGCTGTTGTAACAGTGAGACCAAATCGCTGAACAAGAGCGGCTGAGAGTAGGGCCATACTTAACTCGACCAGCGGATACTGGAATGATATCTTTGCATTGCAGTGACCACATTTGCCACGAAGCACAAGAAAGCTGACCACAGGAATGTTTTCATACCAGTGCAGGTCGGCAAGGCAGGTTGTACAGTGAGATGCAGGGAAAACTATGGATTCCTCTTCGTTTGGCAGGCGGAGAATAACCACGTTGAGAAAACTTCCGACAACAGCACCAAACAGGAAGCCACTGCTTATGAAAAATGTTGTAATATCCATTAGATTAATCGTATTGGTAGAGTTGCTTTTTATGGAGGAGATGTGTCCAGAACAAGCAAAGTTTCAGTATTGATTATAATTATTTGTTTTTTTAACGTAACCAAAGAATAGCATTTAACCATGTCTCAATTCCAGGAAAAAACACAAATAACCCGTATTGAGCGATTTACTGAAGATATCCTTCGCTTGACTCTTGAGTCCCCGGAAATTGCATCCATTGCAAAGCCGGGCCAGTTTGTGATGATTCGTACCGGAAATTCCAGTGATCCTCTTCTGCGCCGACCTTTTTCCATTTCCCAGACAAGCAATAATCTCCATTTTCAGGTTCTTTTCAAAGTTGTAGGACGGGGAACATCGATTCTTGCCCATTGTCGTGAAGGTGAATTCCTCTCAGTTTTAGGCCCCCTCGGGAACGGTTTTACCATTGACTGCAGGAATCGTAACTGTCTGGTTGGAGGTGGAATGGGAATTGCCCCACTGCTTTTTCTGGCAAAAGCCATGCTCAGGAAATGTCCTGACACCCCTCCGATTGTTGTACTGGGATCACGAAATCGGGAAGAACTGACCACCCTTGTGTATGATTTTGCAGAACTGGGCCTGTCAGCGTATACAGCCACAGATGATGGTTCTCTCGGCCACCATGGCCTGGTCACAGAAGTTTTGGAAACGCTTGATCTTGGAGCTGATTGCACAAACTATGTCTGTGGTCCCCATCCCATGATGACAGCAGTGCATCTTTTTTGTAAAAAGAGAAACTACTCCTGCCAGGTCTCCATGGAAACCAGCATGGCCTGTGGTATGGGTGCATGTCTGGGCTGTATTGTACCAGTGGAAAAGGGTGGTTATGGGCATGCCTGCACCGATGGCCCGGTATTTGATGCAAAGGAGCTGGTATGGGAAGTGAAATGACATCAGCAGATCTCAGGGTCTCCATCGGACCCCTGAAGCTGAAGAACCCTGTGATGACTGCATCGGGTACCTTTGGCTATGCCAAAGAATTTGAGCCCTATGTAAACCTTCATCATCTTGGTGCTGTTGTGGTAAAGGGAATTTCCCTTGAGCCACGTCCGGGAAATCCGCCGCCAAGGATCGTTGAAACATCCTGCGGCATGCTCAATGCCATAGGCCTTGAGAATGTTGGGGTTGAACGATTTATCTCTGAGAAAATGGTATCCCTGCAGGAAGTGAATGTTCCGGTGATTGTGAATATCCTTGGCGATACTCTGGATGATTATCGTGAAATCGCGGCCCGTCTGGCTGATGTAAAAGGTATTGCCGGAATTGAAGTAAATATTTCCTGTCCCAATGTGAAAAAGGGTGGGGTGGCATTTGGTACTGTGCCCGGGATGGCAGCAGCTGTCACTGCTGCAGTAAAGGAAAGTTCTTCTGTGCCGGTTATTGTGAAGCTTTCACCCAATGTCACAGATATTACTGAAATTGCGAGAGCCGTAGAAGATGGGGGTGCTGATGGGGTCTCACTTATCAATACCCTCATCGGTATGGCCATAGATCATCGTAGCAGGCGACCGCAGCTTGCCAATGTAATAGGTGGTCTGTCAGGACCGGCCATCAAACCTGTGGCCCTGCGTATGGTGTATCAGGTAGCTAAGGCGGTTTCCATTCCTGTCATTGGTATCGGCGGTATTGAATCCACTGAAGATGTGCTGGAATTTCTGCTGGCCGGGGCAACTGCCGTGCAGATTGGAACTGCTAATTTTGTGAATCCCAGGGCCAGCGAAGAAGCTGTGGCGGGACTTGCCAGTTATGTTGCCGAGCAGAAACTGGAATCAATCCGTGAAATCATTGGTGGCCTTATTATTCCCTGAGATAACCATGGACCAGAAAAACACTCCTCAACAGGGCCGTTTATGGACCCGGATAGAACGTTGGGCCAAGCTCCTTTTCAGACGTGATACGCCACTCAGGGTAAAAGCCATTCTCGCCTTTGCCATTCTCTACCTTCTCTCTCCTTTTGACCTTGTCCCGGACTGGATAATGGGGTTTGGATTTCTTGATGACCTCACCGTTGTCTCGCTTCTGGTTGCCTGGGCCATAAAAATCGCTGAAAAACAGAAAAAATAAGCACTATGAATGTTAATCCCCGTATTTGTGTCTCCATTGGTCGTGAAACCATTGACGATGCCCTGGCCACTGCTGATGCCATAGCCTCCCGGGCCGATGTTCTGGAGATTCGACTTGATTATCTGGCATTGCCTGCTGTTTCACCTTTTTTAAATACTCTCACAACTCCTCTACTGTTTACCAATCGACCAGCCTGGGAAGGCGGGGAATTTGATGGAAGTGAGGAAGAACGGATGGGCGCCCTGCTGGAAGCTGTTGCAGAAAACAGCGATTACGTTGACCTGGAACTACTGGCGCCTGATGATTCCCATCAGAAAATGCGTACTGCCCTGCGTGAGAGCAGGACGAAATTAATCCTGTCCTGGCATAATTTTCAGGACACACCAGGCCGTGAAGAGCTCGTGGGACGGATGGCCATGATGCAGGATAAAGGGGCTGATATCGGTAAAATTATCACAACAGCTCATAGCCACCAGGATGTGATGAGAGTCCTGCAATTACAGGAAACTGCCGAAGAACTGGGATTCCCGCTTATCGCATTCTGCATGGGCAGGCCCGGTGTTGTCAGCCGGGTTGCCACCTGTGATCTTGGTGGTTATATGACATACTGTGCTGTCAGTGACAGGGAGGCAACAGCTCCAGGTCAGTTGTCTGTTCAGGCATTACGAGAAATTTTTTCATTGATGGGGAGCAGAGAGAATGATCATTAATGGAAAAACTCTACTGTACGGCATAATCGGCAATCCGGTGAGCCATTCACTCAGTCCTGCCATGCATAACGCTGCCCTTGAAGCATTGGGTATTAATGGCGTATATTTGCCTTTTCCTGCACCAGACATCGATGATGCAGTCAGTGGTATCCGCGGACTTGGTATCCAGGGGACAAGTGTTACGATTCCTCATAAGGAAAAGGTGATGGCTCTGCTTGATGAGATTGATCCTGTGGCAGAGAAAATAGGGGCAGTCAACACTGTAATTAACAACAAGGGAGCACTGAAAGGGCTCAACACTGACTGGCTGGGTGCGACCCGTGCTCTGGAAGAAGAAATTGATCTGCATGGAACTAAAGCTGTTATCCTTGGTGCAGGAGGCTCTGCCCGGGCCATAGGTTTTGGTCTTCTTGAGCGGGAAGCAGAGTTTGTGCTTTGCAGCCGTACTGAATCCCGTGGCCGGGCGCTGGCTGACGAACTGGGCTGCCCCTGGATTTCACTGTCTGGAGCTGACAATCTGTCCGGAGATATCCTGATTAATGCAACTTCCGTGGGCATGCAACCTCACGTCGAAAACAGTCCTGTGCCTGAGCTGATATTATCTAGGTTTCAGGTGGTTATGGATATTGTTTATGCGCCGTTGAAAACCCGGCTGCTGCAGCAGGCCGAGGAGAGTGGCTGCATAGTCATCAATGGCCTTGAGATGCTTCTTTATCAGGGTGTTGCCCAGTTTGAACTCTGGACGGGAAAAACTGCACCGGTTGCGGTAATGCGCAAGGCGCTTGCAGAAGCTCTGAATTAACTGATCTACTGTGTGAATAGAAAAAGAAAAGGAAAAGAATGATAGAAATAAAATCGGTATCAACTGTTGATGCAACAATTGCTGTTCCCGGCTCTAAAAGCCTGACCCAGCGCGCTCTTATCGCAGCAGCACTTAGTGATGGTACAAGTAAACTCATAGGTCCCCTGGCAAGTGAAGATACAAGTTACACCTCAAAAGCCCTGGAACAGATGGGAATCAAGGTGGAACGCGGAGAAAATGTGTGGACAGTACATGGCAGCGGTGGGCAGCTGAGCACACCAGACAAAGATATATTTCTTGGTAATAACGGGACAGCCACCCGTTTTCTTACCTCTGTTGCAGCCCTTGGGCATGGTAGTTTTTGCATAGACGGCGAAGAACGGATGCGTGAGCGTCCGATTGGGCCGCTCATGGAAGCGCTGCAGGGATGGGGTGTTGATATCTCCTCTGTGAAAGGTACAGGGTGCCCTCCATTGCAATTGAACTCCAGTGGATTATCCGGTGGTGCCACAGTGCTTCCCGAGGGCAAGTCCAGCCAGTATCTCTCTTCTCTGCTTCTGGTCGCACCCTATGCGGCAAAATCTGCAACTCTTGAAGTTAGAGGTGAAGTATTGTCCAAACCCTATGTTGCCATGACTCTATCCGTGATGTCAGACTTTGGGGTCAGCGTGGAATGCAATGAGGAGTTTACTTCTTTTGTTATTCCTAAGGGCCACTACAGAGCCATGGAATATGAAATCGAAGGAGATGCTTCCAATGCCTCATACTTCTGGGCTGCAGCTGCAATAACCGGAGGCCGGGTGACCGTATCCAATGTGCCGGTTCCGTCTCTGCAGGGTGATGCTGGGCTGGTACCGCTTCTTGCCCGTATGGGGTGTGAAGTGAAACGAGATGGTGGTGGTATTACTCTCACCGGCCGTGATCGTCTTGAGGGAATTACCGTTGATATGGGTGATATGCCGGATGTGGTGCCGACACTAGCTGTGGTGGCGGCTTTTGCCCATGGAAAAACTGTTATTAATAATATTGCCCATCTTCGTATAAAAGAGTGTGATCGTTTGAGTGCTGTTCTCACCGAGCTTGGAAAAATGGGGGCGACAGTGGAAGAAGGACAGGATTTCATGGTGATTCACGGTAATGGCGGACATGATTTGCATGGAGCCGAAATCGAGACCTATAATGATCATCGCATGGCCATGAGTTTTGCCGTAACCGGATTACGGATCCCTGGAGTACAGATTCTCAAAGAGGGATGCGTTGCTAAATCTTTTCCAGACTTCTGGGAGAGATTCGGGAAGCTTGCCTGATTGGTATTATTGATTTTTTGAATATTTGATTTCTTATTCTTTCTACGATAAACTTTTTATAAATTAATTTAGCTGGCTGAAAGAATTTTTGATGCTGGGCACGTAAACAAAAAGTAAGGAGAAAGAATGAGAAGATCTATTTTAGCAGGCCTGTGCCTGGCTTTTGTAATTATTATGCCCGCAAGCTGGGTATCCGCAGAGAATACAATTCCGGCACCACCTGCCGGAAACCTCAGATACTCCATTAGTGTCACTAAATTCAAGAATGAAGCTGGCTGGCATGGCAGGTGGAATGTCGGGGATGGCATGCAGACAGTAATGACTAATCTTCTTCATGAATCCGGCTGGTTCATTGTGCTTGGTGACGGTGACATGAGAAAAGAGGCGATGAAGGAACAGGATCTGGCAGCCTCCGGTCGTACTGCCCAGGGAAAGAAAACAGCTAAAATCGGCAGAATGACTCCTGCCCAGCTTCTGGTTCGCGGATCCATAACCCATGTTCAGGATGATACTGGAAGCGGTGGGGGCGGTATTAGTTTCCAGGGTTTTAGTATTGGTGGCTCTGCCGGTAAGGCTGAGATGAATGTTACTATTTATCTGGTCGACTCAGAAACCGGACAGGTGAAGGCCTCCACAGACGTTATTGGTACATCCGGCAAAAGAGGATTCACCGTTGGTTATCATGGTGGCGCACTTGGCGGCTTGGGAGGGAATTTGGGCGGTCAGGAAAAGGATAATGTGGGAAAAGCACTAGAGGATGCTGTGGGCCAGGCTGTTCTCTTTCTCATAAAACAACTCGACAGCATTCCATGGGAAGGCTCTGTTGTTATGGTGAAAGGTGATAAAATAATCATCAACCGTGGTAGCCGTGAAGGTGTAACTGTAGGGCGGCAGTTTAAAGTCGGCAGTGTAGAGGAACTGGTTGATCCCGACACTGGTGAGGTTCTCGATTCAGAGATGACTGAGGTTGGAACTATTAAAGTGACAAAGGCTAAAGAAAAGATATCTTATTGCACTTCTGTTGCCGGAAGTGGTATGGCCAAAGGGATGGCTATCTTTCCCATGGATCGATAGTAATCCATTATCATTCCATAACTCGTCCATTTGGGCCTGGTGCGAGCCTTGATTTCGCGTCAGGGCTAAATGGAGAGTTTTCGGGCCACTTTGAATGTTTTTTGTGGCTCTAAATGAAACTCAGCAAAAAAAGCTTTTTTTTGTTACTGGCAGCCTTGTGAAAAATGGATTTCCACATTCGTTGGAATGACATATAGCTGATCTCCTGTCACTCCCGCGGAGGCGGGAATCCAGATCTATGGCACGAAACTAGATCCTCGCCTACGCGAGGATGACAGCCCACTGGCTTTTAGATTATCAAGCCTTTTTAACAAATTCCCCATACACCGTGTGAATCTGGCTGAGTTTCATACCTAATCAGATACTTTTTATTCAGTGAGTGATTATGATTGCATTTGAGCGGTCCAGAACTCCTTTACGGGATTTCATGTAATCTTTCACGTCAAGCATCACGTTTTTTGCCTCTTCCTGGGTTAGCGTGTATGCATTGTAGCTTCCACTTCCGTCATGAACCAGGAGCTGTTTAAGCTTTTTCCCGGGGTCCTCAGGATTACTGCAATCTCCATTTCCAAGTTTATAAATTTCGTCTGGTCCTACCGTTGCAAAACCAGTGTTACCACTGCAGTCCATGGTTTCAAAAACAATTTTGTAGGAATTATCAGCTGACGCCTGGAAGGAAAGAACGGATAGAATAAGTAAAGCTGCAAAGAGTATTGTCATTTTCATGGAAAATCTCCTGTAATGTATCTGTATGTTAGCTTTTTTCTATGAGGATTGATTTTTGACAGCAGAAAATACTACAAAACCAGCCGTGTCATCTGTTCCGGGTCTGGGTGATTCCAGTCGGTTAACCTCTCCGGGTGTCTGGTAGAGTGTGGAAACAGAACTGCCAGGTGTAAAACCTTGTTCCTTCAAAAGTGATTCCACTTCTTGAACAGTAAAGAAGCGGGCATGTTCATAAAAAGGGTGCCCGTTGTCTTTTTTCTGTTGCAGGTTTTCCCCCCATTTACTTGTTGCAGGAACAAATCCCAAAATTAAATATGCCCCATTCTGCAGGACACGATAAGATTCACGGATGGTTTTCTGAGGATTTTTGACAAAACAGAGGGTGAAGAAAATCGAAACTCTGGCAACTGAGTTATTGCAAAAGGGGAGATCCTCGCCAATTGCCTGGCAGACCGCAATGTCACGGGAACTGGCAATTTGCAATGCAGCAGGAGCAGGATCAATACCGAATTCTGAACCAAGTGCTTCAGCAAAACGCCCTGGGCCTACACCGATTTCAAGGGCCGGGGCCTCTACAGGAATTGCCAGGGTACGAACAGCGGCAATTTCTATATCAAAAAGCAGACTGTCTTCAAACCAGCTGTCATATTCCTTTGCCCGTTCGTGAAAAACTTGAGAGCTTTTCGGTAAGTGGCCTGTTGCATTCATTTTTCATTCTTCTCGTAATTATTTTTCACAAGAAAGTAGAGTGTTCCTTCCTCTTTCATACTGCCTGCCGCTTGCCTGGCATAAGTCCCGTTTCCCCAGTATAAATCAGCCCGTCCGCTGCCTTTGATCGCAGCACCGCTGTCCTGTGGAAAAACAAAACGATGCATTGGAACCCATTTTACAATGTTACCGCTTGCATCCAATACAGGTTTGCGACTCTGGAGAAAGGCGAGTGTTGTCCCGGGCAGAACATTCTGGTCAATCGCAATGGATCGTCCTGCAACAAGCGGCTCTCCCAGGCTGCCAACAGGCTCACCATCCGGTGCCCAGTTGAAGAAAATGAATTTTTTATTGTGATAGAGGATATCCTTCCTCTCTTCCGGATGATCACGCAGGTACTTGCGAATACTAGGGGTTGAAGCCTCCTCAAGTGTCATTTTTCCCTGATCAACCAGGAGCTTGCCAATGGAGAAATATTCAAGGCCATTGGATGCTGCATAATGGATGGAACGAACAGAGCCATTCTGCAGCTCGATCTTGCTTGAGCCCTGAACATGTAGAATAAAAGCATCCACCGGATTGTCCAGGTAAACCAGTTCATGACCATTGGCAATCCCCCGCTCCTCTATTTCTCTGCGTGTCCAAAAGGGCACAAGTTGTTTGCTCTTGTTTCTACGTTTAAACTCTGTCTTTCCGCTTTGAGGATCTTTTATCTGGACAAGGGATTCCGGCGGTGCATAAAGCGGGTAAAGATACGGTGCCTGACGGGTGAGGCTACCTTTGAAAAAGGGTTCATAATACCCGGTGATCAGCATTGTGCCTCTGGGATAATCTTTTCTGCCGATTGCCTGATAAACGGTAAAGTTTTCCCGGACGATGCGTGCCAGTTCCTCACTGTCAGGGTCCTGTTTCAGGACATCAATAAAAGAGTTGAGGGATTCCCTCAGCCAGGAAACCGGATAGGTGTCGGAGCCAAACGTAAATGATGTTTTATCGGGCAGTTTATTTAAGTAATGCAGGTGGCGAACGGCTCCGGTGAGCAGTCCTTCAAGTTGTAAATCATCTGTGAATTGAGGAAGGTCTCTGGCATCCAGTCTGTCAAGGGGAGACTGGGCACAGCCGTTTAAGAATAGGAGTAGGCCTAAAAACAGAATGAAAGGAGAAGAAATTTTTGGCATGTTGACGCTCCTGTTATCTATTTGCCCCGGTTGGTACTTTCACCGATGGCTCACTTACCATTTTTCTGTTCAGGTTGAAAAGGTCGCTTCGAAACGATCAAGAAAATCATCCAGCATATGGGCTGGAAGGTTGTTAATGCCTGCTGCAGCTTTTCTTCCACCTCCTGTGGGAAACGAAAGACAGAGGCTGTCGGCATTTTTTCTGTTATTCAGAGGTGCTCTTACGCTGATACGAAATGTGGTGTCATCATTTTCTATGATGAGTGTGTGAGCAGCGTTTTTCTTTTCTCTTGCCCGCAGGTTGGAAAAGACCCCTGCGACCCGTCTGGCCCATGGAGCATTGGGAAAAGTATAGATCCGATTGTTTTTCCCGGGACAGGTTTCTTTTTGATCCATGGCGAGCGCCATATCTTCGGCAAATCCTGTTCTGAGAGTGGCCAGATCCGATGATTCTGCCAGAAAAGAAAAGGGATCTTCATAGGGATGAAGCGCCTGATATAAAACATCGGGAGGAAAATGCAAATCGCTGATTTCCGCCCCATAACCGTTATAGTTCAATAACTCTCCAAGCTCCTGCAGTCTGGATATCTGCTCACTATTCAGATTAATCGTTCTGGCAGTTTCCTGTGCTGTATCATGAAGATTGTCTCCAAAAGCTGCTGCAACAGCCCAGCTTCTATATCTTCCTTCAAGGAGTGTATCCACTATAAGGGAGGTGCAGACTGCAGGGGAGGGGTCTATGTGGGGGGTCAGGCGTTTTGTGTCAGGAATAGTTCCTGCAAAATGGTGATCAAAATAGATGATTTCGTTATTCTGACCAAGAAGCTGCAGAAGTGCATCACGGTTGGAATCCAGTGAAATATCAAAAACAGTGATACTGCTGTCTTGAACAGTCTGAATTTTATTCAGAAGTTTGATATCCCGCTTGATTCCGGTAACAAGTACAGCTTCCGGTTGGGGGTAATGCAGACGGAACTGGTGAAGTGCCAGGATGCCGTCTGCGTCACCATTGAAAACATCATAGTACATGTTGGGCTGCTTTAGCCTACATCCTTAATCCAAGCGGGGTTCCGATGTTGGCAAGGTTAAATATTACCATTACGGTATGGTCACCCGGTGTATATCTGGATTTTAGTTCAACAGACCAGCAGGCTGGCTGGTACATGAGTGAAATGTTTTGTTCAATTACCTGGGATTCGGAAAGAGAATGTTCAATATCATATGCGGCAAAAACAGTATCAAAAAGCTGTGCTCTGGCGCCAACATTGATCTGGTGAATATCAGCGGCCCGATCATATCGATAATCAAGGTTGAGGAAATCGCCACGACTGTTGTGATAATAACTCTCCAGGCCATAGAAGATTACACCGTCGCCATAGACATCATAATCTGTTTTATAGATTACTTTCAGCTCGCTGATGGGAGTCCAGGCCAGTCTCAGGTTGACTGGAGAGAAGGGTGTTTCACTTTCTTCACTCCGCAGGTCATAGCTCTGTATGATTTTCAGGTAGCCGTAATCAGTTTCGCTGCCATCGTCTCCAAAGAGGTTGAAGAAATTATCCACACCATAGGTGAGACTGTTTATGTCGGTCACGCGATCGACAGAATCGAAAATCGGTAAATCATCCTGGTTGTCATCAGAAAGATAGTCATATTCAATAAAAGGTCGAAACTGGTGGGTGATTCCTTTGGTGTCTCCCAAATTTAGCCCAAAGTCTCTTAACAGAGTGGTGCCCAGCTCTGTATGAAAACTTCCCAGAAGCCGGTTCGGTGTGTCACTTTGATCCCATGTACCGTCGCCATAGGTCTGGACATTGTAAAATGTATCCCGAACTCCGACCTCAACACGGGATTCAAGGTATGGCCCAAGGGGAAGAGGTGCACTTAAACGGGGGAAAAGATCGACCCGGTGGCCGCCCACACCATTTTCCCGGTAGTAGTTGACGTAATCTGTATCCCAGTCAAGAGTGAAATCTGTGTCACCTATGAGCTTACTGCCGGTGAAATCCATACTTGGTAATTTCCACAGGGGGGTGGGGTTTGTTTTGTCCTGTCTGACATCATTGATACCCAGAAATGCTCCTTCAAATGCCATTCCATCCCATGTCTTAAGAAGTTTGAAAGAATTTTCACGCTGGTCATTTGTTTTGTTTTGAAAGCCCCGGCCAAATGTATCAAGAAATGTGTCATGGGATTTTTGAAAGCCTGTGACACCGTTATCGAATTCAGTCAGGTAATCCCGATCAGAAACGATATCAAGATCCATTCTGGTGAAAATATTGTTTTCAAAGTCATGGTCAATTTTGCCGCGAACCCAGTATCTGTCCTGGTTGGTGTGGGTAAAGCCTGTTTCTTCCCAGTATTCAGTCTCTGAAGGAATGGAGAGATCATCGTCGAGATAACTGGCCATAAAAGTACCTTTTTTCTGGGAACCCAGAACGTACCTGTATTCCAATCCTGGCATAATGCCGCGATTGGAATAATATTCCGGGTAAAGGGTAAGGTCAGTGGAGTCTGAAAGGTTGATAAAGAGTGGGAGATTGAAACCAAAACCACCGCGGTCTGAATTGGAAATCTCCGGAAAGAGCACTCCGGTCTGGCGTTTATTTCCAACAGGAACCATGAGCCAGGGAGTGTAAAAGACAGGTATGTCTTTAATCCGAAATGTTGCATGTTTCAGAGTTGCATATTCTCCCTGTGTAACTTTTGTGTCACTGGATGCAAAACTCCAGGGTGGGGTCTTCTCTTCTTCATACTTACAGGTAACAACCCATCCATCCTGGATTCTGTATGTGTTGACTCCTGTTTTCTTTATGGTTTTTCCTTCAAGATGAAGGTCATGAGAATCGCGAAGGATGGTGGCTTCCTTAAATGTTCCTGTCTCTGTGGTCAGGTCCAGTACACCTTCCTGCGCAAGAAGCTTGTCAGTGTCACTGGCAATTACAACATTACCCTTTGCCTTGATACTGTTTTTTTCAACATCGTAGGCAATCCAGTCAGCCTTGATTGTCATCTCAGTTTTATAGCGGGGACGTGTCTCCTGTGCTATTTCCTGGGTAACTGTTTCATCCTCTGCAGGAGCCGGCGCTTCTTCAAGCAGAGTAGACCAGTCAGTGGTCTTGAGTTTTGCTGTTTTCTGTTTGGGGGGCAGGATGCGCAATTTGGTGAGAACCACATTGCCTTCCGCAATAACACTTTTGGGATTGTCAAAGCGAAGAACTTTGTCGGCTTCAATCTGCCACTCATCAGTTTTAACTGTATCAGCCAGAAGAAAACCGGGCTGAACTGCCATGGTAAGCAGAGAAGCAAGACAGAGAGAAAGTTTTGTGGAAGGACAGTGATTAAAAAACTTGGTCACAGCTAACTCCTTGAAAGTTCGTATACGGCCATGTCAAAATGTGGGTGTGACAGAGCATGGATTCCTAGTAAGAAAATAGTTGTATGGGGCCTTTGGAGGCGGTTACCTCATAGGGTAGGTCAAAAGTGCTATAACCCTGATTCGCAAAGGATATTTCGATTAACGGTTGAAATGTACGAGGCTGGACAGAAGGTGTCAAGTTTAAAATCATATATTTGCCTTGCTTATACGGGGAAATTGTTTTACTTTTAAGCTACATTGTAATGGTTTCCAGACAGGAATAATAGCTTTTTCTTCCCTCTCTGCCGGAAAGCATTAGATGGAATTGTTCATACTGACAGATAAACCACCTTTTCTGCATTTCAGCAGCAGGCCTTATCCCATTGATTGCTCATTCATATGAATTCACAGTAAATAGAATTTCAGTTTTCCGCTGTGATGTGTCATTTTTGCTGAAAAAAAGGTCGTTAGGTTGTGGTTCAAAGTTTTAGTGCATTACAGAACATTTTCTTGTTTTTCAAAGAAAATATTTTCATAAGGCATTAAAATCCCTTTGGGGGGTGTCAGATGATGAAAAGCTCTTGAGTGCGAATAGCACACCATGCTTTCCATTTATCTGAAGTAACAATTAAGGTTTGAGTATCACCAAGAGGGGATAGTCCATGAAGACGGATATTCCCCAAAAATGTATGGAGAAGAGGTTCCCGCTGAAGTTGAGCTGAGTTTCTTTTTCAAAAAGAAGTGTCACGTGTTTACAGGCCTCATGGTTTCCTTAAGATAAATCCATGAAAAAGTTTGATTGAAAATCCGGTCACAGGAAATGCGATGACGAAAATAGAGAACAGAAACAATGGCCTTAGCCTTTTTGTTTCTGTTTAAAAAGTGCGGCATCCCATGCCAAATGGCTTGTCACAAAGATTACGGAACAGGCTGGTTCTGTTCCGCTAAAGGAAAAATATGGCAGATAAAAAAGCAGAGCCCAAAAAAAAGGCTGTGCGGAAAAAACAAGTAAAGGCATCCACCGGTGCCTGGTGGAAGAGTACAGCAAAAGTAGAAACAAAGGAAGAAACGCCGGAATCTGGCAAAAGTAAAAAGAAGACAGCTGGTACAACTGCAAAAAAAGACTCCACCGTAAAAAAAGAGACTACTCCAGCAAAGAAGAGAACACCAACAGCAGGAAGGAAAAAGAAACCTGCTCCCAGAAAAAAACCGGCAGCAAAAGCAAAACCGAAGAAAGCGTCTCAAAAGGCTAAACAGTCCCTAGAAGCCCCAAAAGCCGTTGAACCGGATGACGCAACGCCCTTGGTCGACGAATCTCAGAAAAAAACAAAAGCTGAGAGTGAAAAGTCTGAAATTGCCAAAAGCGCTGAACCGGAAAAAAAAACATCACGATCCGCCGGCAGAAAAACACAAAAAGCAAAGAGCTCTGACAAAAAGAAACAGGAAAAAGAGCCTGCAGAAAAACCTGTTCCGAAAGAAAAGCCTCAGGTTTTAAAACTCCTGATCAACGCTGAAGAACCAGAGGAGTGTCGCCTGGCATTACTCGCTGACGGTCGTCTTGAATCCATTCACGTATCCACTGTTTCCTCCAAACAGACAAAAAATAATATCTACAAAGCAAGAATTGTGGCTATGGAGAGCAATCTTCAGGCCGCTTTTGTTGATTATGGTACGGATAAGAACGGTTTCCTTCCTTTTAATGAAATTCATCCTGAATATTATAAGCAGGAAATAAGCGAGGAGAATAAACGCCTCATTCAGCAGCATCAGTGGAAAAAGCTGAGAATTACCGAAGTACTTGAACGGGGGCAGGAAGTTCTGGTGCAGGTTGTGAAAGAGGAAGTTGGGAACAAGGGGGCCAATATGACCACCTACCTCTCTATCCCCGGACGTAGTGTTGTCTTGATGCCCGGATCGGACTCTTCCGGTATATCGAGAAAGATCAGTGGCGAAGAAAGGCGATCGCAGCTGCGAGACATTATGGCATCGCTGAATATTCCTGAAGGTGTCGGCTGGATCGTCCGTACCGCGAGTGTTGATATCACCAAAACCGCACTGACAAAAGATGTCCGGTATCTCTCCCGGCTATGGAAAGAGATTAAGCTGAAAGGTCAGAATCTTGATGGTGTGGGCATGGTTTATCAGGATCACGACTGTGTGCTGCGTTTTCTGCGTGAATATTTTGATCCTGATCTGAAGGAGATTCTGGTTGATGACTTGGCGGCCCTTGAAAAGGTAAAAGATTTTCTTGAAGTTCTGCCGACAAAACAGAGAGGCGCCATAGCCAGGCTGCATAAGGGGTCACGCCCCATTTTTAACCAGTTTAATGTGGAAGATCAGATTGAATCAATTTATCAACCGCAGGTGCCGTTACCTTCCGGTGGTTCCATTGTGATTGATCCCACTGAGGCACTTGTTGCCATTGATGTAAACTCGGGCTCAACCGGAAAGGGAAAGAATTTTGAAGAATCGATCTTCAAGGCCAACATGGAAGCAGCCACAGAGCTTGCCCGCCAGTTGCGTCTGAGAGATCTTGGCGGTCTGATTGTTGTTGATTTCATTGATATGCGCATCAATAAGAATATCCGCGCAGTTGAGCGTCAGGTGAAAAGTGCCATGAAGCGAGACAGGGCCAAGGTTGATATCAGCCGGATTTCTAAATTCGGCCTCATGCAGATATCCAGACAAAAGCTTGGTGCACCCATCGAGACCAGTAATTACAGGGTCTGTGAACATTGCAAAGGGCGTGGTATTGTACGATCCGTTGAGACCCTGGCTCTCTTCTACCTCCGGCGCATCCAGACCGGAGCCAGCAGGAAGAATGTCGCTCAGGTGGAGTGTCGTTTTCCCCTGGATGTTGCACAGTACCTGCTCAACAATAAACGACTTGAGATCAGCGAAATGGAATCGCGGAATAAAATCTCCATCGTGATTGTTGCAGACCCTGTTCTCAAACCTGCAGATCATGAAATTATCTTTCATAAAGAGGAAAAAGAGAATAAAAGTCGAAAACAGTCTTGAGGAAATAATTGAACTGGGTTATATAATGCCTTCCATATGCACTAGTAGCTCAGCTGGATAGAGTACCTGACTACGAATCAGGGGGTCGCAGGTTCGAATCCTGCCTAGTGTACCAGTAATTTTAGGCACTTATCGTTAGTTCGGTGAGTGCCTTTTTTGTTGTTTTCTTGGTTTTGCACTTATTTTGCACTCAAAGTGGTGTGGTAACAATAGACTTTAACCTATAGGTCATATGTTCAGATCGCGCCTGGTGTAGCTATAAACGGCTCCTTACCTAGTTCTTCTGGGTACGTACCTGTTTTTTTTTGAAAGATGACTTGCCCCCGCCTGTCCCTCGTTTTTGCTTTCTAACCGGATATCCGGTTTTCAACCTAAAATCAGTTTGATTTCAATCAGATCTTGGATGCGAAAATATTAGCGTAGGAGTTAGCGGGGTTAGCCAAAACCCATTTGCCAAATTTGCTACCTTCGCCCCCCCCCCCTCTTTATCATTCAATCACAGTCCCTTTGTTTCCGCCCAGCGTCCAAGCTCTTTTACTAGCCTCTCAGGATCAGGAGCGTGACTCAGCATCATTTTTTTGAATAATTCGTAGTACCTGATTTGAATAAAATCAAATTGGCAGCCAATCCCGTCAGCATTAGAATGAATGACCCGGCAGGTAAATTCAACCTGCCCCATCAGGGTGAGGCTAATATATTCATTAGGCAGCACTGACGGTATATGATCAAGCTTGATAAAAGCACCGGCAAAACTTAGATTCAGGGTATGGCCTTCCAGTACCAATTTACGACGAGGTAGCTCTAGTTTCACTTTGAAATTCAGGTGAAGTCGAAGATGTTTTCTACGCTCTTTTCTCATAAATAGAAGATATGTTTATTTTTCAATTTGTAACAAACGCAAACAATGATAACCAAAAAGCGAACCCCACCCATGTACTTAGTTCAGTAATTAGGATCCATTTTGTGACAGAAGCATCAGAATAATAGCCCCATTGGATTTGCTTCCTGCCAAGAGTCAAGACAGACCTAATGATTTCTCCGGAATAGAAAAATAATACCTCGATAATAACACGGAAGATAAGTTCCATGATGAACCCAAGAATGTTTTCAGCTACATAAGGCAAAATGATTATGAAAAATAATTCTGATTACGTATAAAGCTCAGCCATTTCACAGCCACTCCCGTTATGAGTGCAAGTTACTCAACTTGGGCACTCGTGTGAGAGGCATCAAGATAAATGATGGAATAAATTCTTAAAATGTGCAAGATAAGTGATGGAAAGGTGTGGAGCCCCCTCACGTACCTTGCAAAT
>DQTH01000069.1 GCA_015662865.1 Desulfocapsa sulfexigens | reverse complement strand
TCGGATTATGTTAAAAACGGTATATTGCTAAATCAAATGGCCTATATACCCGTTTTCAAACTACAACGAGGCTTGCTTCGGGAATTGCTGATCAAAATATTTAATATATGCAGACCGCGGCTGGCATAAAACGAATCTTTATAACGGGACAGATTCCAGCCAGGATGAAAAATAACCTTTGGCATGGCCGGAATAATATCATCCACAAAACCAAGAATTGCCTTTTCTTTGACGCCACACTCTTTAGCTGCCCAGGCAGGAGAATACTGTTCAACAAAGGTACAGAGTTCGTCAAACCCGGATACATATTGCTCGATAAAAGCTTTGTCGTATGCGTCTCTTTTGATAATCTCATGAATCATCGCAAGGATCAGGGCATAATCAGTGCCTGGTCTTACCTGAAAAAAACGATCTGCTTTCAATCCTGTCATGGTCTGGCGCACGTCTACATAGGTCAGTTTGCCACCGTTTTCCAGCATTTCCATTGTTTGCAGATTTTCACCAATACGGAGTGATGCAAACATATTACGGCCAAAAAGAATCAGGTGTTTGGCATTCTTGATATCGTAGATAAAGCCTTTACGGCCAACACCGTTTATGGCAAGACTGGCATGGTGAGTATTGCGACCGCAGGTGTTATCGTGGTTGGTATAATTTGGAGAGCCAAAGGCATGTATAAAGGTTTTATACATACCCTGCCAAGGTCCACCCCTTGAGGAAAGGACTACAGATTCAGGACCATGTTCAGTTTTAATTTTTTTAAGTTTTTTACTGATATAATCAAGTGCAGTAGGCTAGCTGACTTTCTGCCAGCGCCCTGCGCCACGTCCGCCTTCACGGATAAGAGGCTGCCTGGGTCTCTCACGGTCGGCAATGAGAGCAGGACCTGCAGATCCTTTGGCACATAACGCTCCGCCAAGAATATGCTGGTTGCCTTCAATCCAGGTTACTTCATTATTTTCCGACTCCACCCTGATAGGACAGCGCACCGTGCACATCCCGCAGATGGAGTAAACAGATTTCTTCATGATAATTTCCCTCCTAAAGAAAATTCCTCAAATTATCCGGCAATAACTGTCTGTTGTTTATTTATCTCATTTATTATATTTTTCTGCCTGCGTCGGGCAATAACTCTTTTCAGGTAGGCCCATCCCGCATAAAAAAAGATGAGTGATACAAAATAAAAGAATATAGAACCAATGTAAAAGGGGTGGCCGCCTGCTGAACCGACCTGGAAAAGGTATCCTTTACCAGTGAGATCGATGAGCTTCTCAGGACGATAAAATGCATTGACATATGACATGACCATAAGAATCGGCAAATACATGGTTGCAAGACTGAGTAAAAATCCTTCCAGAAAGTAATCATAATAGCAGCGGTTCAACTTTGCCTGATCTATATTTCTTGCCATCCGTGATCCAACGTCACGATCTTCGCAACGCATCGCCTCTTCCCTGACACCCAGCCAATGATTGAATTCTTCTTCAAGCCTGATATGTCTTTTAGTCCTGCACTTTTTACCGAGAAATTTAGTTAAAACCACGGTGAAAAAGGCCAGCATTATTAAAATTACAGCTGGTCCGACAAGACTTTGCAGAGGTGAAAGCAATATATTAACAGTACTTGCTGTTGAAAGAATTGCTGCATATAAGTATTCCCAAACTATATCTAAGAAATGTTCCATGGTATTTCATTTGGTAGAAATAAGTCTGTAAACAACGCTGAAGTAGAAAGTAAAACCTGTAACCTTTCACAGATTATACTTTCCACTTCAATACATCGTTTCCGAACTGTTCTTGTTAGCACCTGTCAGGATAGTCTTTTGGTTAAACAAAAAATCATCCTGACAAGGTACTTTCATACCGTTTTACATAAGACTCAACGGTATTAGATCCAGTATTCAATTTTCAGGAATCTGAAGAACAGGAAGAACAGTGTACAGGCAAGGATGATCTTGAGAGTTTTCTCACTGAACATTTTCTGACAGCGACTACCAAGCATACCACCTGCAAAACCACCAATAATGATGGATCCGGCAAGGACCATATCCGGAAGATAACCGTTGATCACATAACCGATGAACGAACCAATACTGGAGAAACATGTTCCAATAAGTGAAATAGGAACAGCAACATACATTGGAAGAGCAGCGATTGTGGTCATCATTGGAACAAGCAGGAATCCACCACCGATACCAAAAGCACGTGATGCAACACCTACAATAATACCAAGGAAACAGAAGAGCAGAGGATTAATACGGAATTCCTCACCCCAGAACTTAAAGCGGTAATCAGTGAGACCTGATTTAACAGGCTCAATGGATCCCATTTCAACAGCGCCGCCAGTTTCTTTCGCTTTTTTAACAGCAGCATTGAATTTCTGGGTCATTGCTTTGATGTTTTTCCTCTTATTCATGGCCGCAGGGGTCATTTCCATAATAGTTTTGACACCCATGATTACAACGAGCACACCCAGCCACTCTTTATAAGCTTTCATTGAGAGATACTGGGTAACATAACCACCGAGCCAAACAGAGCCGAGGAAGATACCAGCACCAAAGGAAAGTCCAACAGGCCATGCAACACGTTTCTCAACAACAGCAAAACGATAGAATGAGCCAAGTGGGGAGAAAAGGGTCAGTGCGATATTTGAAGGACGAAGAACGTTGGCAGCATTGATACCAACCGGACCTGCTGTCTGAACAAACAGAGCCTGGAAAGCACCCATAAGCATACCACCGGCAGCACCGATCATTGAGAAATAGGTACCAACAAGAATAGCACCAATTACAATGATAATAGGATTCATGTAACGGTAACCTTTGGCAAGCCAGAATCCGTTTCCTTCGATTTTGTAGGAACCGCTTTTAACGCCATTCACATATACATCGAAGTCGGTGTCAGGAGCTGTATGACGGAAGGAAGCAAAGGAAGCCTCAAACTGACCTGTAGCTTTGTCAAGTTTAACGGAAGTTCCTTTATCCCAGTAATTGCCGGTTGAGGAATCGCCGATAACAGATCTGGCAAAAATAACAACTTTACCCTTTTTGTTACCTTCTTTTACGATGGTATTGATACCGTATTTATTTTCATGGCCCCACTTGAACATATTCCATTGTTCAGCAGTTTTGATGGGTCCCATCATGTCTTTTGCGCCAACATCATCATATTTCTTTTTCAGCTTAAACATGGTGGTGTTGTAGAGTCCCTGGCCTTTTTTGAAGACAAAAGAAGGACCACCAAATTTTTTATCTACATCTTTACCAAAAGCTTCACGATTAGTGGTAATCATGTAGTAAAGGGGCGGGATAGAAGTATCGTTGGAGAAACCTGCCTTTTTACCTTTCTTAGGAAGTTTCTTTTTCTCAAACTTACCACCAGTGTCTGATGATTTGAACTGTTTTTGCTGGGCAATCGCGATATAGAGTTCCTGCCCTGGTTCAATCTGTCCCTTAATCGTTACAGTATCTCCAGCCTTATATTTAGCTGCGGAAATAGTGGTCTCGGCAAAGCAACTGCCTTGCCAGGCCAACAACCAGATCGAGATCACCATCAACGAAATTGACAGTCTTTTGTTTTTCATCATCTTTACAACTCCTCATTTCAGGTTAATACAATCAAGATGGAGACCTTATTATCGGGCTCCGTTGGTCAAATCTCTTCTTGATTCCTATTGGTTCTCTTCTACTTGTGCAATTACCTCCTTTTGTTTATGGATATTTTTTATCCAATCTCTTGTTAAGTTAGATTGAGTACTTTCTCAACTTTCTCCTCTAATTCATCGCGATCAATGGGTTTGACGCAGTACTCGTCCGCACCAAAACTGATAGCCTCCCTTGCTGTTTCTACAGTTGGATACCCTGTGAGCATAATCACCCGAATGGATGGATCAATTTTCTTCAGGATAGCCAGGACTTCAACACCGTTCATCTTTTTTAGTTTGATATCAAGGATTGCCAGATCAACTTTATTTTCTTCTGCAAAATTGATGGCATCATCTTCTTCTGTAAAAGTATGGACCGTATGTCCCTTTTTACGTAAGATTTTACCGATGAGCACTGTTGCATCCTTGACATCATCTAGAGAAATAATTTCAGCCATGTTTTCCTTAATAATTAAATAATTTCAAGTTGTGGTGTCAACGATCTGTGCTTCACTCGAAATAGCGGGAAGAGTCACAATAAATTTCGTTCCACCAAAATTTTCACCGGTTTCGTTGTCAATAACAGGAGATTCTACCTTTATAGTTCCTTCGTGCTCTTTAATAATTCCATATGAGACCGAGAGCCCAAGTCCTGTTCCTTTCCCAACAGGTTTGGTAGTAAAAAACGGATCAAAAATACTTGAGCGAATATCTTCAGGAATACCCTTTCCCGTGTCCCGAACAGTGGCTATCACTTCTTTGCTGTCTTCACTGTTTCTAGTGCTGATGTATATATCACCACTTTGTCCTTCCATTGCATGATGGGCGTTATTGAGAATATTAATAAAAACCTGACGCAGTTTTTCTGTGTCTCCAACAATAGTATTAAGATTGTGTATTAAATCCTGATGAACAAAAATATGGTCCATATTCAAAGAGTGCTCTGTAATTGCAAGGACATCGGTAAGCATCTCATTTATTGATATATTTTCTCTTGAACTTTCAGACTGCCGGGAAAATTTAAGAAGATCAGCAACAATTTTTCGACATGCCTTAGTTTGACGTTCTATTACTTCAAGGCTTTCACCTTCCTCAGTGTCCACAGGAAAATCATCAAGTAAAAGCTGCGAATAACCTAGAATAACTCCCAGGGGTGTATTAATTTCGTGCGCGACACCGGCAGCCATTTGGCCTATTGATGCCATCTTTTCACTGGATGCGAGTTGAGTCATCATTGTTTTGACCCGGGTGAGGTCTTTTGCAATTCCCTCACTTCCGGAAAATACGCCTTCATCATTGTGAATAGCATTGGCAGAGAGCAGCACATAAATAATACTCCCATCAGCCTTTTTAAATTCAACTTCAAGGTCTTCTACAAATCCGTGAGTTACAATTTCTTCAAAATAGTTATCAAGATCATTCTCATTATAAAAAATATCGTAAAGATTCAGTGAGGCCTGCTCGTCAAATGAATAGCCAAGCATTTCCAGTCCGGAAGCATTCATATTGACCAATCTGTTTTTTGTGTCACAGAAAAAAATCATATCTTTCGAATTAATAAAAAAATTCCTGAATTTTTTTTCTGAGACTGAAAGTTCCTTTGTTCTGTTATCAACCATTTCTTCAAGATGAATATTCATTTCATGAAGCTTGGCACCTGTTTGTTGCAGTTCATTGTTTGTGGACTTCAAACTTCTGGCCTTTTTTTCAATGGCTCTGTACCCTTCAATTCCCTTATGGTAATAAATTGTAACTGCAGCCAGGGATGTCATAAGAAGAGTGTTAAACCCGCCGGCAAACGGCGCCATTTTCTTCCACTGCTCATTATTGCCACCGATCAGCAAAACCTGTTTAACAAGATGTCCCATTGCGCGGGATACGGCAAAGGCTGAGAGTGTTACACAAAAATAAAAAAGAAAACCCCAGAGAAAATTTTCAGGTTGATTTTGAGTTAAAAGATAGGCGTATCGCAGAGATAAAAAAGAAAAAACAATAATGACAAGAGACCCGGTCATATCGGTAAAATTGGCTGGGAACATGAGAAGGCCTGTCATTGTTTCTCTCCTTTGCAGGTCGCGGAATAGAGAGAACGCAGACAAAGATACAAACAGAACATGGCTGGCACACTGAAGATATGATCCAGCTTAGTGAGATAGTATAGCAGTTTAATGGTGGTAATCGGTCCTGCAATCCTGGTCGTAAGATAGCCGGAGTCATAAATAATATCGCTGGATTCAATTGATCCTCCAATCCAGTGACCAGTGAATGCAACGATATTCCATATGATCATGAACACACAGAACAGCTGAAGAAACCTCCAGCCCTTACTTGGGAATGAACTTCTGCGTATATCCCAGAAGAGGTAGCAGAGCGCTGCAAGAAAAAAGACATGTGCAAGCTGATGCACATATATTCCCTCAGGAGCGGCATGGGATTGAAGCGCCTGGGCTTGATTCGGAAAAACAAGAAAAACCGTAAGGAGGAACAGGCAGAATATCTTGCTAAAATTTCTTAAATGAATCATTGGACTCCGGTGCAACATTTTTAAAGCAGTCTAGATGACCTGATCTTAAAAGCAATGTCGTCTGGCCCGATAGCTCAATACAAAATGAACAAATTTAAAGACTTCTTCACGTATTTTGCACGCCGGCCCACGTTGGAGAAAACGAATGCACAAGTAATGCCAAAAATGAAATACGAAAAACAAAAACGAAATTAACTATAATGATAGCTGGTTAGACAATTAATTTTTGTGGTATTGCCCCAAAAAATATGGAAAAATTTGATTAAACTACGCTTTTAGTGTGCGACAAAAAAGTTTCAGTGCGTCATTTTTGATGCACATCGCAAGCAGGAATATTCCATTTATTTAAACGGCTGGCCAAAGGTTTCGGATTCGTTATGATTTCAATTCAGGGTGTCTCTCAAAAAATCCTTTTAGTTTTTCCATTTTTGTCCCACAGGCACGACAACTTA
>DQTH01000029.1 GCA_015662865.1 Desulfocapsa sulfexigens | reverse complement strand
TATATTCAGGTTATTGACGCCAAAAAATCAGCCTATGGTATCGACAACTTCCATTTTGCCGCTGCCCAGCTCGCCCAGACCAGCCTTCGATCCGCCATAGGAAAGATCACTCTGGACAGCACCTTTGAGGCCAGGGAAACATTGAACGGCCAGGTTGTCATGGCACTTGATGAAGCCGCAGAAAACTGGGGTGTCAAAGTGTTGCGTTATGAGATCAAAGATATTCAGCCACCTCGCACAGTACTGGAGGCCATGGAAAAACAGATGAAGGCCGAGCGGGAAAAACGGGCTGACATTGCCCGGTCTGAAGGTGACAAGCAGTCAACCATCAACCGTGCCGAAGGTGACCGGGCTGAGGCAATTGCCCTTTCAGAAGGCGAAAAGATGAAACGCATAAATGAGGCGGAAGGAAGGGCCAAAGAGATTACAATGGTTGCTGAAGCCACTGCCCAGGGTATCCGTAAAGTTGCAGAGGCACTGAGTATGCCGGGTGGAAGTGAAGCGGCCAATCTGGAAGTAGCAAAAAGCTATGTTACGGAATTTGGCAAACTGGCAAAAGAAAACAACACCATGATTCTCCCGGCCAACCTGACAGATGTTGCCTCCATGGTTACTGCTGCAATGGCGACTATGAAACAGACAAAACCAAAACCGGCACCCAAGCCTCCTGTACGAAAACCAGCACAACCTCGCCCGCGTTCTCCGCAGATGTCTTAAAACAATACTCTTCTTTCCATATCTGAGCCAACAAATAGATTCAGATATGGAAAGAGAAACAGAAATGTAATTTCAATTCAATTCCTGATTACGTGTAAAACTCTGCCATTTTTGTTCGTCATTTCCGCGAAGGCCAAAATCCAGGTCTTCGGCACGAAACTGGAGCCCCGCCTCTGCGGGGATGACCCCCAAAATTATTTTGCTTTATCCAGATATTGTGCAGATACAGTATGAAGTTGGCTGAGCTTCATACGAAATTAAATTTCAATCTGCAAAGAATCTACAGAAGCTGATCACCATATTCCAGGGCATTGAGATAAAGATCTCCCAGCTCATCTTTTGATATGCCGGCCTCTTGTAAGGCGCAGTGACATCCTCTCATTTCAGCACGCTCGTAACATTCTACTGCTTCCAGGACAGATGCATAGGGGCCAGTCCGGGAAACAAGAGCTATCTTCACTTCATGGCTCAAAGGTATCTGTTTCAAGAGCTCTTTCATCGGCTTGTCAAGCATGGCATCAATCAATGAAAAAAGGCCTAGTAAAAAGAATTCATCTGATTTCTCCCTTAATGCCCCTTTGTCGGAAAGCAGTTCACAAAACTTTGCTCTCACAACCGCAATCTTCACAAGTTCTTCCGGTTTATCAGTTGCCAGTTCAGAGATAAGTACAAGGAGAACGAAACGCCGAAATCGTTTACCACCAAGGAAAGCAATTGCCCGTCCAACAGACTCCACTTTTTCGAGCAGGTAAAAATGGGCAGAATTCAGATAGCGGAGTAATTTATAGGTAAGAGCAACATCAGCAGAAACAATTTCTTTGAGCCTTTTGACCGTGGTCTTTTTCTGACTTACTTCAGCAAGAAGCCGAATCAGATTTACTTTAGTTGAAGTAAGTTCGCCGATTTTTATCAGTTCAGGCTTACTGAAGAAAAAGCCCTGAAAATAATGAAATCCAAGCTTCATTGCCTTTTCAAACTCGTCATAGGTTTCAACTTTTTCGGCCAGTAACTTCAGGTGATCAAACCGGGCCATTTTGTAAAGCATTTTATGTACACCATCCACCGGCGTCAGCAAAAAATCAACTTTTACGATATCAGCAATTTCGAGCAGGGGATCAAAGCGGGGATGATAGACGAAATCATCAAGAGCCAGAGTATAGCCATCACTTTTTAATTGCTTACAGATTGCAACTATCTCTGGAGACGGTTCCACATCTTCCAGGATCTCAACGACCAAGCGATTTTTGGGGAAAGCTGCTGGAATATTTTTCAGGAGCAGCTGCTCCGGGAAATTTATGAAACAGGGTTTCGAGCCGGTAACTTTTTCTATACCTTCGGTGAGAAAGGTGCTGGAGAGAAGAATGGATGTTGCTTTATTGCCTTCAGTTTTTTCCAGCGACAATTCGTCATTTCCACGAAAAAGGAGTTCATAGGCATAAAGTTTTTTATGCAATGAAAAAATAGGTTGTCTTGCGATACATAGTTCCATAAATCTCCCTGGAAAAACTATTTTTTTCTTTTCTTATTCCGATTCTTGTCACGAATATAAAGTTGAATGGGAACCTTATCCAAGCCAAGCCCATCACGGAACCTGTTTGTCAGATATCGTTCATAAGAAAAGTGGACGCCTTTTGCACTGTTACTCATGATAACAAATTTTGGCGGCCTGCTCCCAACCTGTGAAGTATAGTAAAATTTAAGTCTTTTATTCTTGTAAATCGGAGGCGAATGATCCTCCACAGCATCCTTGAGAAGTCTGTTCAGAGCGGATGTTGGAAACACAGAGGTAAACTGGCGATACACAGAACCTATGGTAGGAAAAAGACGTTTAATCCCGTAACCGGTCAGGGCTGAGGCAGTAAGTAATGGTGCAAAACCGACAAAAGGAACAGCGAGTGCAATCTCTGCCATGATCTGCTGCTGACGTTCCTTATCATCCTTTACCAGGTCCCATTTATTGACAAGAAGGATCAGCCCCCTGCCCTGTTCCTGGGTATAACCGATCACTTTGGTATCCTGTTCTGTGATGCCTTCTCCTGCATCAATAAGAACAACTGCAATATCACATTTTTCAAGGGCGGCAAGCGCCTTCAAGATTGAAAACTTTTCCAGTTTTTCCTTGGTTTTCCCCTTTCTTCTGATGCCGGCTGTATCGATGAGCAGATAGTTGTACTTCCCGTGACTGAGCAGAGTATCAACAGAATCTCTGGTTGTGCCGGAAACAGAGGAGACAACCATTCTGTCCTGGCCGAGAATCTGATTAATCATTGATGATTTGCCAACATTGGGACGTCCAAAAAATGCGATCTTAATGGTGCCTTCAGGGAGATCAAGATCATCATCGCTGTCCAGCAGACTTTCTTCCAGGGCATCCATTAATGTGGCAAATCCATATTTATGTTCGGCAGACAGGGCCCAAAACGGATCCACACCAAGTTCATAAAACTGGGAGAGCTGCTCCAGTTCCTGCTCCGGTCCATCAATCTTGTTGACCACATAAAAAATAGTTTTGTCCGTTCGACGGAGAAGATTTGCGACTTCCTTGTCCGCCGGAGTGACCCCTTCCCTGCCGTCAAGGATAAAAAGAATAATATCCGCCTCTTCTATGGCAGCAAGGGCCTGGTCTCGAATATGTCCACCCATCGCATCACCACTGGCATCTTCAATGCCGCCAGTGTCAACAAGCATGAAAAGCTTATTGTTCCACATGACTTTTTCATAGTGACGATCACGGGTCACACCTGGCGTGGGATCAACCAGAGCTTTTCTTGACCGGGTAATACGATTAAAAAGTGTTGATTTGCCAACATTGGGGCGACCAACGAGGGCTACAATTGAGTGTGTTTGAATGGCCATGATTTACTTTTTGATGTCCGCAATAAATTTATTGGATGAAGCAATAGCAACATTCATGGATTTGACCAGTTCATCGATCTGGCCTTCAAGATTGGCAAACTCCGACTGCAAAGAACCGATGGCCTGAGCATTGAGATTATGTTTTAAAAACAGTACATTATCATGAAAAATCCTTAGAACCGGATCCATACTTTCTTCTGCGTTTTTCATACTTGCCAGCATATCCAAATAACGTTTTTTTGTTGCCAGCATCTGTTTTTCACTGGAACGTCTCAAAGTTTTATTTTCATATTCCTTCAACTCAGATTTCCACTCTTTAAACAGGTCATCAGCAACTGACTCTATTTTTTCAATACGTAAAGAGACGTCATCAGCTGCATCCTTACTTTTTTCATATTCCCCGTTGAGTTTATCATACGCTTTTTTCAGATCAGTCTCTTCTAGTTTAACAATGGAATCAAACTGCTCCAGAGCGGATTGAAACTGCTTCTGGGCATCTTCCTGGGAATCACGACCAGCTTCAACTCTATCAACAAGGATATCCCGTTTATGAATGCCAACTTTTTCCATGGCTCCATAATAGGTGCTGGAACAGGCCGTAAGAGAAAGCAGAAAGATACAGGAACAGAAAAATATAACTTCTTTACGCAGAAACTTCATTTTTAACCTCATTAAAGGGTGTTGCAAAGAATAGTGTAAAATTCAATTAAAACAATAGAATAAAGCATAAAAGCCACTATAATAGCGGGTGTCC
>DQTH01000182.1 GCA_015662865.1 Desulfocapsa sulfexigens | reverse complement strand
TTTTTGGGCAGCAGTCTTGAATTGCATTTTTACGAATAATAACTGCCTGGCGTAAAAGGCTTAATCGAATTTAGCTTTTTCTCAGGCTCGACTACCTATGGTCGTCTGGCCCAGGCCCTGGTCAGTTATCAGCTTGCCAGGCAGCGCCTGTTCTCTGCAACCGGTCAAAATCTGCGCCTGGTGAATCAAAAAGAATAACCGAATGCGAGTTCCACTGAACAATAGCATTGTTTTTGTGATCAGCTTTCTAAAAGGTAAAAGCGCAGTTCGTCTTCACCAAAGAGCTGGTAATAAACGTGTAACAGGTTTTTATTTCTGAGCCGGAGGATACTTATCTGAAGGTTAGCTTTTATCGCCATACCATTTCTTCACTCGAAAACCTATGATCAGAAACAGGACATAGCTGCTTAAAAAGAGCAGAGTAACAGAAACACCATGCATTCCCAGAGGTTTTGACGGCAGGAGGAAGAGGTAAGTCTGTCCCTCTGCCATGGGCAGAACAGTCTTATCAAGACTGCTGTTCAACCACGCCATGACAAGAAAAACAGGCAACATGTAAACCAGTACATAACGAAAGTAGTGCTGGGCAAGGTAGGTGTTAAAATCTTCATCAATGGACTGATCTGCAGATTGCAGCATGGCATCCCTTGCCTTTTCGTCTTCCACTATTTTAATGGTGTCTCTCTTCTCCTTCTGGGCCATGAATTGTTTCTTGAATTTTCTGTTTTTTTCGTCAACTTTCAGTAGCCGGCGTAGGAAAAACGCAAACAATACAGTACAGATAGATACAATCAGCACCTGTCCGGAGAGTGGAATATGGAGGGATGATAAGGTGGTGAGAAATATCAGGTCGAGGAGATTGCGAATAACAATTATGGCTGGACTGATGATATTGTAGAAGACAGTATCAAGGAGTGTGTTCAGTGTCTGCATATGGCCGCGTTGAAAAGAATGGTATTCGTTTCAAATAACAATGGGGCGGAGTTACCTCCACCCCATTGTAGGAGAGTGCCTGCATTCCCACAAGGATATTTACACTTGTGAGAATTTTCTTTTAACGCATGAACCAGATGAGTCCTGTGTATTTCAGACAGGTCAGAATCAGAGCACCTGCAAGCAGTCGTTTGAGCAGAATTTCAGGCATTTTCTTCTGAAGTTTCGGCCCGACAACACCACCACACATGGCGCCTGCCGCAATGAGAGCTGCCATGATCCAGTCCGGCTGATATCCCATCATTACGTATTTTGCGATACCACCAATAGAGGTGGAGAATGCACCGGCGAGTGCGATGGGTACTGCAAGATACATTGGATATCCAACAAGGGTTGTCATGAAGGGCATAAACATGAAGCCACCACCAACACCAAAGGAAGAGGCAACAATTCCCATTACAACACCGCCAAGGAGCATCAGCAGAGGTTTGGCAACAAATGTCTCACCCCAGAAACGCATTTCAAATTTGATCGGATTAAATTTATCAAATTCAATGGAACCAAGCTCAAGGGCTTTTCCGGACTCTTTTGCTTCTTTTACAGCAGCATTGAATTTGTCAACAATGGCTTTCATCGCCTTCTTTTTCTCGATGGAGCTGGCCAGGGATTCAATATAAAGCTTTATACCGATCACAAGGCAAATAATACCGAGATAGAATTTGAATGCTGCGAGGTTCAGATATTTTGCAGAAAGTGGGGGTCCAATAAAAAAGGCACCGATTACGATACCAATGGCAAAGGGTATGGCCACAGGATATGCAAAGCGCTTTTCCTTGAGATAACTGAGCAGTCCACTGATGGGTGAGCAAAGTGTAAGGAAAAGGTTTGTAGGCTTAATGGTATTACCGGCATTGATACCAATGGGTCCGTTGGTTCCAATTGCAGTGATCTGAAATGCTGCTGTGAAGAGTCCACCGGCAGCTCCCATGATAACGAAAAGAATCCCGATGACGAACGCGCCACCGAAAACAATAAGTGGATTCATGTATACGTTACCGGTTTTAAAGAAAAAACCTGATTTCTCAATACTGAAGGTATCCAGTTTTTTACCGTTTACATAAACGGCCATGACAGTGTCTGGATAAAGATTTTTGTAGGGGGACATAGTCACGGAAAATTTTCCGGTGGCCTTGTCAAGGGAAACGGATACACCTTCGTTCCACTGCTCCGGCTGTGCACTGTAATCATTCATGATCATACGTGCATTACCACCGGTGCTTGGTTTTTCTTTAACGATGGTATTCATGCCGAATTTCTTTTCGTGAGCAAACGTCAGCATTTCCCATTGCTTATCGCTATTAATGGGACCGAGCATCCCTTTAACAGCCGCATCAATATCATCCCATTTTTTGATTTTGTTTACTTTTACGTTGTACTTGAAGGGAGGAAAGGAAAAGATACCTTCTGTCTGTCCTTTAGGGGAAATCTTTGCTGTGGCAAGGGCATCAGGGGTGCTGGTCACGACGTAATATGATGGTGGAATAGCTGTGTCACCAAAAATATTCTTACCTTTTTTCCCTTCCATTAACCGCTTTTTCTCTTTGGGGCCTGGAGCATCCTTTGCAGAAAACAGCTTATCGGTGCAGACAACTACAAAAAGCTCCTGACCTGGGTCTATGCTTCCTTCCACCCCAATGGAAGCTCCCGCTGTGATTTTGTTTGCACTCAGCGTCCCTTCAACAGCCAGGGCGTTGGTACTTGCAAACACCGTGCATGCAAGTACAACCGCCATTAACATTGAAAATTTTTTCATACCTTTCTCCTATAAAAATTTGGACCGATTATCCGGCCATATTTAAAAAATGGTAATATTTTTTAAGTTAGGTACATGTGTTGTAAGAGAAGTTTATAAACATATGATTATTAGAAAACATGATCAAATAACATAATCTGACCAAGAATCAAGAGAATAATTGCTTTGAAAAGCCTGGTATACTGCATTCTCCGATGGTCACGTAATGCTGAGGAGGGTAGATTATTTCGGAGGAAAAACCAGTTAAAGGGGAAAGTATCAGAAAATTTTATCCTAAAAAGGCCAAAAATTATATTTTAAAATATAATTTTTTTTTATGTTTTTTTGGGGAAAAGGTTTTTTCTCTTCACACTGTAAGGTAACTGATTTGCTGAGGCTCAGGTGGCAGGATATTTTCCGATAATTACATATTCATCGAATTTATTGTGATAGTCTGAAAATAGAGTGCTTTTTACCTATTATCACTTTCTAATGATTAATTTTATGAACATTACAACACACCACATCAAGGCAGGCTGGCTGTTTGATGGCAGTAATCGCCAAATTAGAAGGAATATGCTTCTTACAGTGAAGCAAGGTGTTTTTACAGCCATCGAAAGTTGTACCAACGATAATTCACCGGTGCCTGGAACTCTGACGGATCTTTCCTGCTGTACTGTTCTGCCGCCCTTTGTCGACTGTCATGTGCACCTGAGTATGTCCGCATCAACTGATCCACAGACCAGAAAAGATCAGTTAACTGCCCCATACAGTGAAATTTTTCCCCGCATATCAGAGCATCTTCATTATCATTTTGCCCATGGTGTCCTAGCTGTACGGGATGGCGGTGACTCAGAAGGATATACTAATCGTTTCAGGGAGGAGCAGACCGAAACCGCAAGAGATCCTGTTGTTATGAAAATTGCCGGAAAAGCCTGGCATCAGAAAGATCGTTATGGCAGGGTAATCGGAACGCATCCTCAAGGTGATGAGACTCTTCTCGAAGCTTTTTCACAGAATAATGATTCCATTGATCATGTTAAAATAATCAATTCCGGTATCAACAGTCTTGTTGAATTCGGGAAAGAAAGTGATCCTCAGTTTAGCCTGGATGAGCTGAAGAATATTGTCAATGAGGCTCATCAGAGAGGTCAAAAAGTGATGGTCCATGCAAATGGGCGACTTCCTGTGCAGATGGCCCTGGAGGCCGGATGCGATTCCATTGAGCACGGATTTTTCATGGGCAGGGAAAACCTCAGGCGTATGGCAGAGTCTGAAACTGTCTGGGTACCAACAATTGTTGCCATGAAAGTTCTTGGCGAAGGAGGAGGTTTAAGTGGGCCCGTGGTAGATAGAAACGTTGTTGAAAAGACCTTGGAGCATCAACTGAAGCAGCTGGAATTTGCCAGAGAATATGGTGCAAAAGTTGCTGTGGGCACAGATTCAGGAAGTTGGGGCGTTATTCATGGCGAATCCATGGTTGAAGAGCTGAAATTTTTCATGAAGGCCGGTTATTCACTTGCTGAAGCGCTGGAATGTGCCACTGCCAACGGAGCACAGCTTCTTGGAATCACTGACATCATGGGCCACCTTGCGGTGGGAAAACCTGCAAATTTTATTGTTGCCCGGGCTACCCCTGCAATGCTTCGCAGAAAGCTTTCCTATCTTGAGGGAATTTATATTGGTGGCGTTCCATGCAGTAAAGATTTTTTCAAGAAACTTTAGGGACAGCAGATCTTACAAGATGACCGTGGCAACGCACGAAATTACCACGGTCAAAGGGCACTGAAGACAGGCAGGGTTTATCTGTCGTTATGTTCTTCCGAACCGGAAGAGAAATATCAGCGTCAGGCGCTGTCGTGTCTGTCTAGACTGTTGGAGGACCAGCGATACAGATAATCATTGACCATCAACAGCTGATCTCCGGAAAGTTTTGACCAGGAACCGTCTTTTGCGCATTTCACCCGCATGGTGGCAAATACTCGATTCCATCCCTTGGAAGTTTTCGATTCTTCCCAGAGAAACGGTGCCTGCTGGTTGTTGTTCCGGGTATGGCAGCTTTTACATACCTGCTTAAAAGCTTTCCCTCCCTTTCCCCACGGCAGGCTCTCCCATTCCAGAGGGCCGCTGTCAAGTATTCGGCAGGTTCCTGTTGTTTTGTCAAAACGTTTTTTGGGGGTGGCCGAAACGGTGACTGCTGTTGCCGCAAGAGCGAGAACACAAATCATTCCGACAAATAGTTGTTTCATTGGTAGTCTCCTGAAATAGCAATTTTGTAAGGTACCCTATAGTATTTGTTGAACATTATTTTTAGAAAATGTGTCCGACAACTTTAGCAAAAAATTAACCACATATCACAATGTGACACGTCGTGAGGTTTTGGTCAAGATTTTTGCTGCAGTCTGACAAAAAAGCCATTGACTTCGAACATGCCGTTTTGTCGTTCTTATCCTATTGTTATTTATTCGGATTTGCTGGCTGTTAATACGCCTTGTTTGCCCATGATCTACTGGTATGATAGGATAAAAATAGTTCCTTTCCTGCTTTGTATGATGGGCAAAATCGGGTGCCATATGCCAAAGAGAGGAAAATCCCAATGTCCCGCTCCATAGACACGCTTGTTAATCACTTTTCTTTTCTCAAGCACGCTCCGTCAACAATTCTGGACAAACTTTCTACATTTGGAGTTGTTCGTACTTTTGAACCGAATACGAGAATTTACTGGAAAGGGGATAGCTGTACTCACATCGCTTTTATTTTTCTGATTTCGTATGAAACTCAGCCAACTTCATATGGTGAAGCCATAAGGAATTGGTAAAACGAAAGAATTACAAGTGATTGTGGTGGTGTCATCCCCGCGGAGGCGGGGATCCAGTTTCGTGCCACCCTCTGGATCGGAGTCTTCGCTTACCTCCCGCCTCCGCGGGAATGACAAACAAAAAGGCTGAGTTTTGCACGTAATCGGATTTATTTTTGAGGGAGAAATCCGGGTTTTTAAATGCAGTGATACAGGGCGGGAAATAACCTTGTATGAAATTGGTCCCGGTGAAACCTGCATTCTCAACGCATCGAGCTTCCTTGCAGGCATGAAATATCCTGCAGAAGCCACCACGCTGACCGGTGTCAGGGCGCTGATGATTCCTGCTGAAATCTTCGGTGAGCTTGTGGATGATTATGCATTTGTACGCTCCTTTGTTTTCAATCAGCTCAGCCAGTGGCTGGTGTTGGTATTCGAACTGCTGGAAGATGTAGTTTTTGGAAAACTGGATCGACGTCTGATGGATTATCTCATAGAAAAAAATGAGAATAACAAGATTTTTACAACTCATACAGCGGTTCCCGAACCAGCCTGAATCGCACCAATAGCGGCAACTCCTAATTTTGGTTTCGTAAACATTTGTGAATTTTAACAA
>DQTH01000215.1 GCA_015662865.1 Desulfocapsa sulfexigens | reverse complement strand
GGGCCGGTATGTCCTTATCCGTTGAACAATCTCTTCCCTGCTCAGTTGATGCTGGACTGCATTTTCTTTTAACTCAGCGATGATATCTGGCTCTATGATCGGATACGTTTCTCCAACCGTGCCAAGATTTTTAATTACTCCAAATGCTGGATTTACAACCAGACAACCAGCGATTGTAGTGAGAATTAAAAAAGATTTACAATTCACCTTTGTTCCTCAAATGAACCATTTCCAGAATTGCCTCATGGTAGGTTTTACCTTCAGCTACCATCTGTTCAATCATGGCAATTTCACTGGCCTTGGATGTATAGATAAAGTAGGCATAGTCGTTGACAATTAACCGGGCAACACCAACACCAAATGGTGTATCAAAAAAGAGTTCTGAATAATTGGGTGGATTTGTTTTTACGGATTTCAGAAGTTTTATAGTGAATTTATCGTAATCAATTAGCCCCTTCTTCTGTGCCTGCTCAAAATCTGATGATTCCAGGTAGATTTTAAATGCTGAATTGCCTTTGATTACCGTACCCACATCACCGAACAATTCCAGATCAAGGATGGACTGCGTAATGATCATAAAACTGCCGTTATATTTTCTTGCCCTGCGATATCCTTCATCAATGGTGGGAGCAATCATCCCTCCTTTGTTCAGAAACTGATGTGCTTCATCAAAAATGATCATTCTCTCCCTGCTGCGATCAGACAGATAGAGATCCTGGGTAACTGCGTTAATGATCAACAGGGTAACAACACGGTACAGATCCGGTTGAGCTTTCAGGTTTTCAAGCTCAAGCACGACAAATTCATCATTACGGATATCAAATGTACTTTGACCCACAAAAAACTGACCATGTGGGCCGTTGGTGGTAAATGCCCGGATGTTAAATGCCAGATCCCTGGCTTTAGCTACAAGGTTTTTATTGTCTGCCATTTCTTCCAGCCCTGCCCCTTCTGCATTGGGAAATGTCAGGAGAAATGTATAAACATCATTGGAATCAGCATCATTACCCTTTTGATCCCATGCCCATTGCACAGCATTTCGGATCAGGTTGATTTCAGTATCATCACCGGAAACAGTAGTATTTGCATGGGCCATCTGTGCAAATATAGGAATAACACCCTTCAGCTCTTTTTCCGGCTCCTGAATATGGGTAAACGGATTCAGGCAGACATCTGTGTCTTCGTCAAAATCCAGATATTTTGCGCCGAGCATATTGGCAATTTTTTTATACGAGCCACCAATATCAATGATCCGTATGAGGGCATTTCTGGCAAAGTAGTTGAAGGCTACAAAGTTCACAAAAAATGACTTACCAGAACCGGAAGTAGCACAGCAATATATGTTTTGATTGGCAGACCCTTTACCAAAAAAATCAATGGCAACCAGTTCCCCTTTACGTCCCACAAACGGCAAAGCCGGCTCCTGGGTTCCTTCAAAATCACCTTGGATGGGAATCAATGGGGTGACTGCATGAACAGGTGCAATAAAATCACGTTCCAGATTTTCAATGTTCTTACCTGTGGTGTACAGGCCAAAAGGAAGAGCAGAGAGGAACAGGATCTTGATTATCATGCTGTCCTGCTGCATGATATAGCCGTTGTTCTCCCATAGCCTTCGTACTCGCATACAGGAGTCTTTTGCTTTTTCCAGCTCTTCATTCCAGGTCATTACAATGGGAATGATCTTGACAAACTTGACACCTCTTTCAAGATCATCGGTGGCTGTCATATACTCTGCCTGCTTACGTCTAAGTGATGGTGAGAGGGAGCCTACTGCCTGCTGATTGAGCAAAAGATTGCATTTAGCATGAATTTGAGTTTCAAGACCCTTTTCAAAAATAATGTTAAATGTGTAGAGGAAATCCGTCTTGATCTGGTCGGCATCGGAGATCACGCCCCATATGCCGCCAAAAAGAGAGTTGGTTTGCAGGGAATCAATTTCCCTGGGAATGGTTTTAGGAGTTGTGAAACAGACATACTTGTTGCCAATCCGCATATGATCCGATTCTTCTCTGATCACAGTATCACTGTTAATGATCTGCTTACGAATAGGCACAGCAGTATCATAGGTATTAAAGTTATGCTCAGGGTAATTTTCAGGATAGTTGTTGAAAAATCTCCTGTTCCACTCCAGCAACTCTTCAGGTTTCATGTGGACAGGGGAAAGTTGTGCAGCTTTCAGTGATTCTCTAATTTGTCGCTTAATGTCCAAAAGTGGCGTTACTTTTCTCTCTTCTCCCAACTCTTCCGGATTCGGCAGATCAGGACTATCACCAGGTATTGTAATTGCCACAAACAACCGAAAATTCCGTACAGGGATGTTGGAACATGCTTTCAGCCCTTTTGTTCCATCACGAAGAAAATCCACAACTGAATCTGTTGCTGTCTGGATAATGGTCGATTTCCTTGTTCTTCTTCTTTTGTATTCGTCCAGTATCGGTTCGATATGAGAGTCTGCATGAAAAATAAATTGAATAACACTGTTTTTGGGGAGACCTGCCCGAAATAGCCCTTCCAGTGAAGTAATGGTTTTCGGCCCTGCAAAAACAACAGGAGTGCATTCCCACAACATACCGAGACTACCGTCCTGATTTAGATAAACTTCCAAATCAGGATCATAGGAGAGGTAATTCAAAAATGCGGAAAACGGTTGTCGTTTGGTCATTTTTTTCAAATCACTGTATTTCATGCAGTCATTGGATCGAGGGCCAAGAACAGCTCGTTGCAGGTATTGAGCAAACATAATTTATTTCTCCACCAGGTCAGTGAGGATCCACTTGGAATTCTCAATTTTGACATAGACATATCTTGTCATAAACAATTCCTCGTCTTCTCCCTTATATGGAAGTAAAAGCACTCGGAGAATTTTTGGCGGTTGGAGAAGCGGTTTTTTGGGTTTTTCAAGCAACCTGGTCAATGTTTTGTATCGCTGATCCTGAACCGTAAGTTTTTTTATGTGCGATTCGTTTTGTGTATTGGGTTTTTCCTCAATATACTTATCTACTTCCGGCTCAGGATAACGGGCTTTTTCATACGCTGTTGGAGTATCAATACATTCGCCTGTATCTTCTGCTGCCCTGCACTTGAAATTCTCTTCATATGGATTGATTGCATTTTCCAGGGGAGCGCACCCATTGGAAAGTAAGGCAATACCACTAAGCAATAACAGTAATTTATAGTGCGTCATCGTTTTCAAGCTCCCTGATTTCAAGTTCCTTTCCTTCGGAAATAATAACGGTGATTTGTTTAGCTGCCCTAACTTCAATAATCGGGGTAGCCTGCTTTGCCAGAGTAAGATAAAAATCACTCAGGTTACTTGCCCCTTCTGACAAACCACCACCAACTGAGTATTTTGCAATCTGTGAGGAATCTACAGTTGTAGTAGTGCCAAGAGCTGAAGTTGAGGTAGTTG
>DQTH01000090.1 GCA_015662865.1 Desulfocapsa sulfexigens | reverse complement strand
GGGGTCTTTTTGTAGGGACACCCGCTATTATAGTGGCTTTTATGCTTTATTCTATTGTTTTAATTGAATTTTACACTATTCTTTGCAACACCCTTATAGAGAAAGAATATTATATCATGATTATTAGATAAAAAAAAATAAATTTTACCGAACAGAGCACTGATATTTTTAAAAAAAAATACAAGAAAAATCAATGAATTATCGTGATTTCACTTTTAAACTCCGGAAAACAACACCAGTCCAATCCCATTCAGGAAAAATCATGGAAATAAAACCTGTACAAGGCTCCTCTCTGTGCCATCTCTTTCTGGTCATTCTCTGCCTTAATATTACTTCATGCAGCTTCAAGCACCTGACAGAAGTGCAAAATCTGGACACCAGCGCACCAACAGCCAAAGAATGCGGTTCCTGTCATGTAGAACAATATTCGGAATGGCAGAAGACAGCTCATGCCCGTGCATTTATCAGCCCTGAATTCAAACTTCAGTCCAACCAGTACCAGGACCAGGACTGTCTTTTCTGCCACTCTCCGGGAGATGTTCAAAACCCTGACAGAGAGGCCCGTAGTTTCAATAGGAACGAGGGTGTCACCTGTGTTGCCTGCCATTTACATAATGGGGCCATGAACGGTCCTCACAAATCAGGAGCATTATTCAGCCCCCATGCCATCGCCCAGAATGATAAGCTCAACTCCAGAATCGACTCATCACAGCTTTGCGGAACCTGCCACGAAGAAACCTATGAGCAGTGGCAGAGCCAGCGCCTGAAAAAACAGTTCCCCACCTGTCACGGCTGCCATGGAGTCTCCACCACGCGCACCCACACCAAAGGCACAGGCTTTTTCTCAAACATGCTGGTGGCTTTTGAACCAGAACACAAAGTAAGAAGCCATTACCTTATCATACCTGATCAACCGGGCCAGGGAATCGGTCCGGATCTGCAGCTTGCTGAAATTGAAAATGATACCATTCAATTTTCTCTCACCAACAGCCTTCCCCATGATCTACCCACAGGAAGTTTTGGGGAAAAAGAACTCTTTTTAGTACTGAGCTGGCTGCCAACGGATGAGACAGCGGCAAGGAAAAAAATTATCATCATCCCTTCAGTGATTGCTCCCGGCGAGACGAAGGTCTTCACAACAAAATTGCCGAAAGAAGGTTACCGAAAGGGATTATCAGTTGATCTGTTCCGTTTTCATGAGTCAACTGAAGAAGACACCCTGATTCGTTCATATCCTCTGATCATTGCCCCTGCTCAACCATCCACACCCCATGACAAGAAAAAATAATAATCACCAGCCACAGCCCAGACTGATCACTTTACCCACCAGCTTTGCAGATGGTTTTATTTCTGATCTGGCAGAACTGAACAACCGGTTCGCGGAATCTGGTAAAGTTTTTGAACTGTATGGTTCTTTTCAGCACGGTTCTTTTCATTCTGCAAGACCTGCCAAATATCTGCCTCTTATCAGCAGAGATAAATTCAAAAAACATGTTCAGCAGGCACTGGACAAGCATATTCGTTTTAATTACCTGCTCAATGCTCCCAGTTATGCCAACTTTGAGTACACCCATGAAGGTCGCCGGGAGCTGGAGGAATTACTGCATTTCTTATGTGACTGCGGTGTTGCCTCCATCACAGTAACAGCACCTTATCTGGTGGATATTATAAAAAATCGATTTCCGGAACTGGAAGTTGTAGTTTCAACCATTGGGTATGTGGGAGCGCAGCGTGGAATCACTCAGTTTGAAGAGATTGGTGCCAGTCGGATTGTGCTCGATGTGGAGGTGAACCGCGATTTTCGCTTTTTACGCCATGTCGTCCCGAAAACAGATGTGGAGCTTGAGATAGTCGTTAATCCTGTCTGTCTTTACCAGTGCCATTTCAAATTCAACCACTATTGCACAGCTGCTTTCGGTGGACACATACACAAAGGTGGCTGTGGTCATCCTTACAACCAGTACTATCTTAACTGGTGTTATCTGGAGAAGCTGAAAACTCCTGGTGAGTTCATGCGCAGCCCATGGGTACGGCCTGAGGACCTGCATCTCTATGAAAATTTTGGTCTGCATCATTTTAAAATCGCCGGGCGTGGACTTACCGGTGAGGAATTACTGAGCAGGGCCCGGTTTTATCTGCAGGGGGAATTCAAGGGAAACCTGCTGGCCCTGCTCGGCTGGCCACACTGGCTGCAATTTCGTAAGACTGAAGAAGGAGGAGTTCTTGAACCTCTGGACATCTTTCTTGACAATGAAAAGCTCAGTGGTTTCCTCGACTTTTTCCATGATAAAGAGCCGGATTGTCGAATGGGTTGTGGAGGTTGCGGACATTGTGACAAATGGGCGGCAAAACATATCAGGACCAATGATCCCCAGCTGTTGAAAGGTTACATTGCCACCATGCAGGCAAATATTCAGAAGCTGGTGAGAAGTGTTCCCACAGAAGATGAAACGTTAAAAATGCAGGAACGCTGGAACAATGCTGCTGTCAGCCAGGATTTGTCATTATGAAAATTCTGGTAACCGGAGCAAGCGGCATAGTCGGACGGCCCCTTGTTGAGCGCCTTCTAGCCGATGGGCATGAGGTCATTGGCTTGTGTCGCCACCCTGAAAAAACAGACACCCCACATTTGCAATGGCTTGCAGGAGACGTAAGTAAGCCCAGGCTGGGCCAAAGCAGAAAAATATGGCAGCAACTCTGCGAAGAGATAGATACCATTTTTCATCTGGCGGCCCGTACGGATTTCAAGGGAAAAAGCCTTGAGGATTATGCGCCGATAAATATTGATGGGGTAGGCCATATCAAAGATCTTGCTCTGGCTGCCAATGCCTGGCTCCATCATGTTTCAACGGCCTTTGTCAGCGGTGACTGGGCCGGAGAATTCCGGGAAGAACAGCTGAAAGAGGGCCAGAAATTTCGTAACTATTATGAAGAATCCAAGTGCCGGGGTGAGTGCCTCTTAAGAGAAGAGCCAACTCCCAGGTATACGGTTTACCGGCCGGCCATCATACTGGAGCGTAAACCCACTGCAGGCAGCACCTCGGTTTTTGGCCCTTTTGTGTTTTTAGACGGAGTCTTTCGCCTCTGCCTGGGAACCATCAAGCGAAAAAAAGAGGAACATCTGAAAACGATTCGTGTGCAGGGAAACACAGAGGCTCAACTTCCCTTTGTTTTTGACGACCAGGTAACGCTGGCCCTGAGTTACCTTGCGGCAAACAAAAGAGAACATGGAAAAACCTACAACCTTGTTCCATCCACGCCCCTTGCCAATAACACGTTGGGACAGGTATTTAATCAGGCATTTTCCAGACAGGTTGTAGCCTTGGTGAATGGCGCAGATTTCACAAAAACTCCTCCAGACACAGCGGAAAAGATCCTTGCCAAAAAGACAAAGATGTACACGCCCTATCTGGATCTAAAAACAGAATTTGCCAGAAATAACCTGGAAGATGCCATGGGGAAAGATGTTCTGCCGGCCATTGGAGAAGAGGAACTACTTGCTGCCTTTTCCATCTTTCTGAGTACAAAAAAAGATCTGAATAAAGTGGTCAGCCCCAATGAAGAATATCATCTTGATCGTTACTTTGGTCAGTTTCTGGCAGAACACCGAGGAAAACCGCTGATAAAAAACCTGGCATCCCTGTCAGCCTGTCTGCATGTTAAAATAACGGGTTATGACAGCTGGACAATCACCATTGACAAAGGAGTGTTGACCAGGGTGGAAAAAGGATCATCAGGCAATTTTGGCTACACAACCGATGGAAAAACATTCCTGCAGGTTGCATCCGGTAAAATATCTCCCCAGCAGGGTTTCTTCCAGGGAGCCATCCAGATTGAAGCCAATCCCAAAGAGGCGCTGCGCACCGCAACTGCTCTGGAAGAATTTTTTCGTGAATATCCCTATCACTTTCAACTATAACCATATGAAAAAAATACATAAAAACTGGATCCCGATTAAAGAGGTGACAGAGCGACCATACACGCAAACCGTGGAAATGTTTCGTGAGCACATCAACCCCGGTCTGGTAGCCCTGCTTGAAATTGGCGAATACACTGCCATCAACCCACGAAGTGCACAGGGAGCAGTGATTACTTCAACCGACGGCAAGGAGATACTTGACTTTGTTTCCTCCTATGGTGCCCTGAACTTTGGCCATAATCATCCGCAGATTATCCAGGCTGTACAGGATATTCAGAACCGGCAGCAAGTGGATCTTTCCAAGGAGCTTCTCTCTCCATACACCGCTTTTCTGGCCCACAACCTCTCGTTATTGCTGCCCGGTGATCTTTCCAAGGTTTACTTTTGTAATTCCGGTACAGAGGCTGTAGAAGCTGCGTTAAAACTGGCCTCCCGCTGTTTTAAAGGAGAGCGGCCTGTGTTTATCCATGCGGAAAATTCCCTGCACGGCAAAACCATTGGCGCGTTATCCGTTACCGGCAGCAGGCGCCTGCGGGAATTTTTCCCAACCCTCCCGGCCCAGAGCATGCGTTTTGGCCGGAGTGACGAGCTTGAGCAGTTGCTTGAAAAAAATCTGAAAAATGGCGAGCAGCAGGTGGCAGCGGTAATCCTGGAGCCCATTCAGGGCGAGGCCGGAGTCATAATTCCACCGGATGGTTATCTTCGTGAAGTACGTGAGCTCTGTGATCGTTTTGGTGTGTTACTGATCCTTGATGAAATCCAGACCGGAATGGGCCGTACAGGCAGTTTTCTTGCCTGTGAACAGGAAAATATTGTGCCTGACATTGTGGCCATGGCCAAATCCCTGGGCGGTGGTGTGGCCACCATTGGTGCCACCATTGCCACCGCCAAAGTGTTTAAAACAGCCTACGAAAACCCCCATGACTGCCTGGTGCAGACATCCACCTTTGGCGGAAGGTCTTCTTCCTGCGCGGCTGCCATGGCAGCTCTTGAGGTTCTGCTGGAAGAAGACCTGCCGGGCAATGCCAGAGAGCGTGGAAAACAGTTATTGACCGGGCTGAAACATTTACAGAAAAAATATCCTGAATGGATCAGTGAAGTTCGTGGGCGCGGCCTGATGGCTGGCATTGAGTTTGACATTGACGTGATTGATCAGGCAAAATATCTGCCGCTTAAACTGCCGGGCCTGAAATCAGTGCTTCGGGAGCATCTGCCAGGCATGGTGGCGGCAGCTCTTTTAAAACAGCATGGCATACTTGGCACGCTCATGCTCAATAATCGTGCAGTATTGCGGGTGTATCCGCCTCTTATCACAACAGAGGAACAGATCGATTATTTCCTAAAAGCACTGGATGATATTTTGAGCCAGGGCCCAAAGGATCTCGTGAAAAACCGGGTGAGCCATGCTGTGGGGAATTCCGGCTTGAAATTTATCGGGTCCTGGGCCGTTTCTTTCATTAAGAAATGATAGATCTGTAAAAATTCTTCACCTGCTTCGTTGCTGCAAATTTTGTATTATTTCAACGTACCTCAGTACGCCGAAATAATACAAAATTTGCGCGCCTCGCATCTGAAGTTTTTTACAAATCTATCTCAACAAATGGCTTTCAACAAAACTATTCAAAAAACGTGGAGCAGACACCGCTTTTCAAATTTGGAACAGGCCTGAGCAAGCACCCTAAATGGGTTATGGCGCTCATGCTTCTTCTTGCCCTGATCGGCGGCTATGGTTCGTCAAAAAGCCATGTGGATAACTCCCTTGAAGTGTGGCAGTCGGCAGATTCGCCGGACTGGCTGGCGTATCAGCAGTTTTTAAAACGAACCACTCTTGCTGACCCACTGATTATTTTTATTCCCGGACAGGTTGATATCCTCACGCTTGAAGAACTGCTGGAAGCCTTAAATGAAATCCCGGATGTCAGGTCCACCGAAAGCGTAGAAATTGAAACAGTCCAAGAAACAAGAGGGAACCTGCTGACCCTCATACCAATACCTGACGCCACTCCTCCACAACTCGCTGAGATACTTACCAAGGTGACGCAGGTTTTTGCAAAGCTCCAGATAGACAAATTTCATATGGGCGGTGTCTGGTACCTCACAGAGGAACTGGATTCCCTTTCCAGTATTTCCACGACTATTCTGTTTCCGGTTGTTCTGCTGGTTGTGACCATAGTGGTATTTTTTTTATGCAGAGACCAAACCATTCTGATCTTAAGCTGCGGCCTGATCTCCACTGTCCTGCTTGTTGGTATAATAGGTTTGTGCGGGGTGAAGATGAACATGGTTCTATTGGCACTGCCGCCACTGACGCTTATCCTTGGCATGTCCCATGCCATCCATTTCAGCATAAAAAAATGGCAGCCTGATGACACCCCCATCACACTATTTTGCAGGGTTGCACCGCCTTGCGCCCTTTCCGGAATAACCACGGCAACGGGTTTTGCCTCACTTCTTTTTTCAACCTACCAGCCGGTTCGGGAACTTGGCTTCTGGGGGGCTGCAGGCACTCTCCTGTCCCTGCTTGTCACTTTCATTCTTGTGCCTGTGTTCTTAAAACCGGGCAGGTTTTCAAAAAAACTTATTCTGCCTCAAAAAACGACCGCTTTCCTTGCAGGAAACAGAGGAATTATTTTCACTATCCTTGCGTTGACCCTGATTTTTGCCGGAACTGGAATTGGAAGATTGCAGAAGGGCTCTCTGATCCTTGATTTTTTCACCGATGATTCCCAGGTACACCTGAATTATCAGACCATTGAAGATGCAGGAGTCGGACTCACACCAATCGAGATCGACTTTTTTCATAAGCCGGTATCAAGGACTGTCCTTGATACCCACCTGCAGGACCTCTCCGCCGACTATCCCATGATCACTCATTACCTCTTTACCATGACCGATCAATCGAGACAGGTTGTCAGCCTTGGAGCAAAGATGGCGATACCTGATTTCCCCGGTTCTGCTCGAGACGTTGAGCGTATAACCATCCTCATCCGAACAATTTCCTCAGAAGCAACCCTGGCCATTGCTGATGATTTTGAAAACTTTTTTCAAAGCCGTTTGGGAATATCAACAACGCCCTATGTGACAGGATCTGTCCCCCTCTACACACGAGGACAGAAAAAGCTTTTCTCATCAATGCTCCAGAGTTTCAGCGCGGCTTTTCTGGCAATTTCCCTGCTCATTGGTGTGCTGCTGCGCTCAGTGAGAATGGGGCTGATTGCCATGGTGCCCAACATTCTTCCCGTGTTCCTTGTGGTTTCAATCATGTGCTGGGCTGGTATTCCCCTGTCTGTTGCCACAGTCACTGTGGCCTCAATTATTTTCGGCATCATTGTGGATGATACCATCCATTTTCTCTATGGCTATCACCGCCAGAGTCAGAGCCTGACGCCACAGCAGCGCCTTGACCATGTATTTCAGCAGGTGGGAGCGCCAATCATCACAACAACCCTTGTCACCGGAACCGGCTTTCTTGCTTTTTTGGCCTCTCCCTTTATTCCCCTTGGTTATTTCGGCCTGTTGATCAGTCTTGCCCTGTGGATGGCGCTCCTGTGTGATCTTACCGTGTTGCCTGTTTTGCTTCTGGGAGGAACCAAGGATGCTTGAGACAATTCTTGACTTTCATTTTGATCCAGACAGCGGCACACCCTACTGGCTTGATGTCTTACAAAAAACCGGTTTTTGCCGTCATGATTTTCGTACTGTCTCCGACCTGCACCTCCTCGGCCCAATGGATGTAGAAGCATTGCGCAGCAGACCAATCACTGATTTTATCCCAGCTTCACTTCTTCCCCACATGAAGGATATGATCCTTGCAGAAACCGGTGGTACCACAGGAGATCCATGCCGAAGAGTGTATTTACCGGAAGAATTCCACGCAGCCTTTGTGGCTCCCTGGCTTGAGGCCGTTAATACTTTTCATTTTCCAACGAATCAGAGCTGGCTTTTTATCGGCCCTTCCGGCCCCCATATCATTGCCCAGGCAGCAAGGGCCTTTGCCAGGGCAACCGAAAGCCTTGAACCGTTCTCCATTGACTGTGATACACGCTGGATTAAACAGCAGCAACCTGATTCAATGGGCCATATGCTCTATATGGATCACCTCCTGAACCAGGCGATGAACATTATCAATCAACAGGAGATCACAGTACTTTTCACCACACCCCCGCTGCTCCTGGCCCTGGCTGAGCGGATGAGCACAGAACAACGCCAACGGATACTGGGTATCCACACCGGCGGCATGGCCCAGGATACGGAAACAGGAAAAAAACTTGCCCTTTTCTTTCCTTCGGCTGTAATCCTGCCCGGCTACGGCAATAGTCTCTTTGGTGTTGCCTTTGAAAAAGAGCAGGCTGCAAACAAACCTTCTGTCTTTTTTGTCCATGATTCCGCCCTCCACCTGCAGCTTATTCCTTTACCTGACAACGAAAATGATACACCGGACCTGACGAAAACAGTCACAGAAGGTGAGCGCGGCCGGGTGATGTTCCACCGTTTTGACAAATCGTTTCTGCTCATAAATATGCTTGAAAGGGATACGGCCATCCGTGTCATGAAAGATGGCAGGCAGGGTCTGACAGAGATAGGAGATTTAAGTTTTCAACAGAAAAATAATGGCGGAGTGTATTGATGACTGCCCATTTCTGCCAAGATATTCTCATTCCCTGCTCACATGGAAACCTTGAAGGAAGGCTCACATACAAAGAAGAGAACAAAGAACAAGCAGGCGTAATTATCTACCCTCCTCATCCACTCCTTGCCGGGAACATGGACAACAATGTTGTGACTGCTCTGGCTGAGACCCTGGCAGACCACTTTCCGGTACTTTCATTCAACTATCGGGGAGTTGGAAAAAGCTTCAAAGCAGAACCTGACCTCCCTCTGTTTGAGTACTGGAACCGGCTGGATCAGAACAATGATTTTTCAGCAATCATTGCTGACACTAAAGAGCTCATTCACTGGAGTAAACGTTTTTTCAAAAATTTCCATCTGCTTGGTTACTCTTTTGGCAGCTTTATCGGACTTTCAGCACTTTCAGAACCAGCTCTCAGCTTCTGTGGAATCACTCCTCCTCTCACTGAGCATGATTTTTCTCGTTTAACTTGGCTTTCCTGCAAACTCCTGCTGCTTTTTGCTGAAAATGACAATCTTATCGGCAAGAAAAAAGCCGGTTTACCACCACATGCAAGCATCCATGAAATTTCTAACAGTGATCATTTCTTTCTTGGCAGTGAGCAACAGGTTGCTCATATAGTCAAATCCTTCCTCCTCGCTGCCTGACAGGCGGTAACTCACAACCTGTAATAAAATTTCCATTTTTTTCTCATTTTCGATAGAGTCTACATAAAGACATGTGTAAAGTCAGCAACCGGCTAACGTAAACTCTTTGAAAACATTTACAATACACTGACAACAACAAAGAAGAATGAGCTGGCAGGAGTAGTTTATCAAGGATAACTTCTTGTAAACAAATACACATTATGTGAGGCATTCTGAGCTGAAGTGATTGATCGATGATTACAACTGGCAACACAAATACCTACAACTTTAAATATTCAGCAAAGGCCACAGCTCAATCTCCTGCCAGGAGGTATTTTTCAAGTCTCTCGCTGAATGTTTTCCATTGGATTCCAGTCATTTTATTATTGATTTTTAGCCCCACCCACTCTCAAGCAGATCCAGCCCTCCACAGTCAGGCTATCACACTTGTAAGATCAGGAAAATATAATGAAGCGATAAGCCTGTTGGAAGTTTTGCATCAAAAAGATCCGGAGAATAAGCAGGTTACAAATGACCTGATTGTTTCTTACAGCTGGGGCGGACAATACGGACGGGCATATGCTCTGTTTAATGAGCATAACAGCGATTTTTATCCAAGATATGTACAAACGGCTATGTTGAGCGCCTGCCGAAATTTACAGCAATTTGACCAGGCCCTTGAGTTAGCTGAAAAGATCTTAAAAGAATCCCCTCAGGCAATTGATATCCTGCTGTATAAAGGGCTGCTATCTGTTGACAAACGAGAAATACAGTCTGCAAGGGATGTTCTTGAAACATTGCTCAAAACAACAGGAAAAAGTGTCGAATATTATCGTCTGTCTGTCTATATCCATACAGTGGAACAAAACTGGCTGGCAGGGCTGGCCGATTACCATGAATTAAACAAATTGCTCTCTGCTGATCATCCACTGTTACGAGAACAATGCCTATCCCTCCAGTATCTTCGTGCTGTGGAGGCAGGAAAACCTATCATTACAGAACACGAGCAGTTTTTTTCCGATCACGATCAGGCAACATTTCTCATCAACCAGGCGGCTGAGAGACTGCGCTGGAATGACAGTGCTGCCAGAAATTTCAATGAAATCAAAATGCTTTCCATGCAGGCACTCGCTAAACAGATTAATGCGTGGGAGCTTTTGGAAGACATTCCAGACAATGAACAACAGATCAGGTTACTATTATATGATCTCATGATCACATTGAGATACCTCAGGCAGATGGATGACGTTGAAGCTCTTCATCAGCTGCTCACTGAAAAAAATGAAGTTCCCGACTATGTAAAACATGCGGCAGCCGGTGCCATGCTTGCCAATCGCCACCCCGACAAGTCTCATGAGATATACAAGCAAATCCTAAAATACAATCCTCATGATTATCAAGCTCAGATAGGCCTGTTTTATTCTTATATTGAAGAGGAAGATTTTGACAGTGCTTATGATTTCATCGATGATCTATTTAAAAATGAACCTGTCTTTCAATCTTTCAGCGACAAAAAATATCGACTCCCAAATGAAAAATATCTGAATTTTGGCGTACTTGCCATTCTGGCCCGTTTTTATGGAGACCAGCTGGAGGAAGCCTGGACGAAAATAGACGATCTTGTCCGAAACGCACCGGCAAACCACTGGCTTTTTGAAATAAGAGCTCAAGTCAGCAATGCACGGGAATGGTATCGGCAGGCACTCTATGACTATCATTACGCGCTGCTACTGGAACCGACCAGCCTGGCCGCAGAAGTGAGTGAGGTTTCCAGCCTGATCGCACTCCGAAGGTATGGCCAGGCACGACCAATTCTTCAAGACATCCAGGAACATTTTCCCGATGAGCATTCAACAAAAGTCCTGACCAAAGATTGGAAATTCAGCAGAAAACCACAATATTTGGCTGACATTACTTTTTCAAATTCTTCCGGTCCCGATCTGGACGGTAATGGTGTGGTGGCGACGGCTGAACTGCTCTCCAGCCCCATTAGCGACACCCTCTACATTAATGCACTACATCGGTATGCCTGGAACGAGATCAGAGAAGGCGAAGAAACCTATCACCGCTATGCCCTAGGCCTGAATTACCATCTCATTGACTGGGAATTCCTCGGCCATGTTACCTACAACACTTCCAACCTGGATGAAGTTGGAGGCATGGCAATGGTAAGCTGGGATCCCGATGATTTCTGGCGCTTCTCACTGAAAGGTGAACGCTTCTCTGTTTCCACTCCACTTCGGGCTCTCTACCATAAAATTCGTTCTGATGCGCTGACTGTCACCACCAACTATCGATGGAGTGAACAACGTTTTCTCTCTCTAAATGTTCAGGGAAGTACATTTACTGACGATAACAAAAGACTTGCAGGAACAGCAGTTCTGAACCAGCGTCTCATCGACATTCCCCATATCGACCTTGATGGTCGGATTGAGGCGTATGCGTCCACCAACAGCATCAGGAATACGCCTTACTACAATCCTGAACGGGACTTCAGTCTGCAGGGGGCACTCCATCTTGACCATGTTTATTACAGATACTATGACAAGCTGCTCGCCCAGCAGATTGACGTGGGTTATGGATTTTACGAACAAAAGGGATTCGGCACAGACTGGATTGGACACATTCGCTACGAACAGAGATATAAGTTTACTCCCTGGGTCGAAATGCTGGCAGGTATTGAAATAGGCAGAAATGTCTACGACGGTGAAGCAGAGCCGTACCGTCTGGTGCGGTTTATGATAACAGGACGTTTTTAAAGTGAATAAAACTAAACTCATTTCAAGATTAACACCTTACAGAATTTTTTCCTGTTTTTTTCATAGAGATGATTTTCATAAGGTACTTATACCCCCTTGCGGCGTACTACTCTTAGCAGGTCTATTGCTCTGCCTGTTAAGCACACCGGTTCTGGCCGAAAGTGAATTCATAGCAATAGCCTATCATGATGTTGTAGATAAACGCGATGAGCTGACGCCTGATGGTGTCACTCTGGATACTCTCATAGATCATTTTGAATGGCTAAAAGTCAATGGTTACCATCCTGTCTCAATCGGGGAACTGGCCGCAGCTCAAAACGGAACTAAACTATTGCCGGACAAGGCTGTTCTCCTCTGTTGGGATGATGCATATGTCAGCTTCTATACCCATGTCCTTCCTCTGCTTAAAGCATATCATTATCCGGCAGTACTTGCTCTTGTTGGCAGCTGGATGGAACCCGGCCCTAAGGAACTCGTCAAATACGGCAACAAGCTTGTAAAACGGGCTAAATTCATGACCTGGGCGCAGGTAAGGGAAACAGCGTCTTCCGGGCTTGTTGAAATTGCCAGCCACTCAAACAACCTGCACTCAACTGTCCTAGCCAATTCTTCAGGTGGAAAACAGCCAGCTGCAATCTCCCACATATTTGATCCGGCAACAGCCACATACGAAACAGATAAAAAATACACGGAACGTATCAGAAAAGACCTGCAGGCAAGCAGTGATCAGATCCTGCAACATGTTGGTGTGCGTCCACGGGTTATGGTCTGGCCATTTGGCCAGCACAACATGATCACAGTCAAGATTGCAGCTGAAACAGGCATGGCCATTACATTGACACTGACTCCAGTGCCATCAAACACAAAAAAGCTGCAGGAAATTGGTCGAATCTATCCAAGCAACAACCCTGGTCTTGAAATATTTCGATCCTACCTGAACAAGGAAATAAAACCATCTGTCTGAGCTGATGCACGATAAATGATGGGTAGCTTTTCAGGCTATTTGATGTTTACACAGCATGAAAGCCCCAAACCCTTCGGCTGCGCCTCAGGTT
>DQTH01000054.1 GCA_015662865.1 Desulfocapsa sulfexigens | reverse complement strand
ACTGCCATGGAGGTGATCTGGCCAATTGCCCACAAGGCATCGGATGAAAGCCCCTGTCCCCTGAAAAAAGTAACTCTTGTTGATTGAGTTGCCTGCAAAATCTTTTTTTATCTTTTAAAAGGAACTGTCCGGCCATACATGAACTGTCCCTTGCCCAGGCACTGCTCTCCCAGCTTGAACAACTGGCAGCAGATAACAACGCCACAACAATACTCATTGTTCGGGTGGATATCGGCAAAGATGTCGGTGTTGTTATTGACTCTTTTACTTTTGGTTTTGACGCCATCAAAACTGAGATTGCACTTACGAAACAGGCTGATAAAAACCGCCAGCACATTGAATCCATGGGGCCCGTTGCCATTAATATGATTTCAAGTCCGGGTTCCGGGAAAACCACCCTTCTTGAACACACTCTAGACAGGATAGGCGATACACTAAAGATTGGTGTCATGGAAGGTGACATTGAAACAGAACGTGATGCAAAACGGATACGAAAAAATGGTGTTCCAGTGGTTCAGTTAGCCACTGACGGCGCCTGTCATCTGGACGCGCCCCTTGTCCATAAGGGATTGCACGCCCTTGAGCATCAAAGCAAAAACGGAAAATTCGACCTGATTTTCATCGAAAATATGGGCAACCTGGTCTGCCCTGCAACTTTTGATCTTGGGAAGCATATTCGCATTATTCTGGTTTCAGTACCGGAAGGCTCCGACAAGCCAGCAAAATATCCCACTACTTTCAATGGTGCGGATATGTTTATGATGACCAAGACTGACCTCCTGCCCTATTTTGACTTTTTCGTTGAAGAGGCTGAAAAAGAAGCTCTGCGCCTTAATCCTGATATGAATATTATGAAAACTGCAGCCCCTGCCGGACTTGGAATGGACTCCTGGATTTCCTATTTAAAAGAGATCTCCAAAACACTCTCCGGTTCTTAATCAGACCGCCAGACCAACACCAGCATCACGGAGATTATTTATGGAAAAATACAGTGTGGAAGATCTGATGGTACCACTATCGGAATACGCAACAGTCTCTGTGGGATGCACCTTGCGCAAGGCGGTACAGGCCCTTGAAAAAGCACAGGAAAAATTTGATCATTCCATGTATAAACATCGTGCTATTCTGATTCTGAATGAAGACGGGGAGGTCATTGGCAAGTTGAGCCATCTGGATGCACTTCGGGCGCTCATTCCTGAGCATAACGGGACCTACGGAACAGATGAGCTCAACCGTTTTGGTTTCAGCAACAGCTTTATCAGAAAGCTCCATCAACATCACCGGCAACAGGCCATACCTCTTAAACAACTCTGCAGCAATGCCGGAGAATCCAAGGTGGAAGATTATATGTGTGCTCCTGAAGAAAATGAATGTATTGATTACCAGTCTAATCTGACAACAGCCATCCACCAGCTGGTTCAGGAAAATCTTCGTTCGCTTCTGGTCACAAGACAGGGAAAAATTACCGGAATATTAAGGCTTACAGATCTTTTTTCTGCTGTATATCACACCATGGCCAGCAACCCTGAATTATCATGAAAGCACTGAGTGAGCTCTACAATCGAATCATCCAGCGGGTGAATATAAACCTGCGGGAATTCAATTTTGATGTCGAACCATTTATCCATAATCTTGTTCCGTTTGATCAACTCGCAAAAGTCCATGGTTTCTATGCTGTTACGGCACAACATCCGCTTGATTTCCAATTCCGCCACTCCAATCTCGCAGGCAGCTATCTACTTGGAAAATGCCGGACAACAAATTCCATTCTTTACAAAAGTGACATCCGGGGAGACGAGCTGAAAAAGAAAGGAAGTATTTTTCACTGCGATAATTTCAAGATTCCCCTCACCAAAGAAGAGGGCATTCGTATTGAAAACAGTTTCCTCATTAAAACCCTAGTCCACAATTACTCACATGACCCTGAAAGTCCGGAAAGATTTTCCATCAGTAACACCGTTTCCACCCACTATGCAAATATTCATGGCTCTCCGACAGACGGCAGTTTTTTAGGACCTTTTGCAACTGTGGATCTCAGTACGATCAACGATTGTGTTATCGGTGCTTTTTCCTATGTTCAAGCAGGAGAAATCAACCATTTCCATATTGATCCAGGTACTGTATGGGTACGCAGCCCAGGTGATTTCAACTTTCTCTTTCGTTATCCTGCTGACATTTTAGGCCGGTATATCCAATTCCGCCCCGGTTCACAACCTGATGGAATATTAATTGATTTTGTAAACGATCATAAAAACGCATTTGAGCGAATATTTGAAACTGTAAACATTAAATCCTCCATTGCTGTTCCACCAAATGCATCTCTGGACCGTTTCGCTGTAGTTCAGCCAAAACTCTCCATTGAAGACAATGTCCTGGTAGCTCAACGATCTTTTCTGCAGAACTCCCATCTTGGCAGGGGGGCAAATGCCCAGGAAAACTGTTTTATAATCAACTCGTTTCTGAAGGGTTTTAATGTTACCGCTCACGGAGCAAAACTTATCAACGTGGACCTCGAAGAAATGGTTTTTGTGGGTTTTAACAGTTTCCTTCGAGGCAACAGCTGCCGCCTGGGGATCGGTAGAGATTGTATTATCATGCCCCATACCATAATTGATATTCAGGAATCACTGCTCATACCTGCCGGATGCCTTGTCTGGGGTTCAGTAACCTGTCAGGCTGACCTGGAAACAAATTCAATTCCCCTTAAAACACTAGAAAAACTAGAAGATGGCTTTTCCAGAAAGAATCTTGTTTTTGAGGGGAACGGCAAGAAATTTGTCTCCGCATTTCAAAATCGTATCCAGCATATCCTTGAAGCAAACGGAGCCTTTTACAACGGAAAAGATCACAAAGGGCACGCACAAAAGAATCAAAACATCTCCTTCAATATAATCCAGCCATATTCTGAAGGAGAGAAAGAAGGAGTTTATCCGACAATTATCATCCGCCCGTAAGTATTCAAGAAAATACCTAACAAGACAAAGCTGCATCCAAGCTGATTTATGCACCATCCATATCAGGACAAAAAACATTTTTTCACCACTTTCTCGTTTTTTATCAGATCCAGCTTCCATTGCAGCAAAAGAAAACATCAGAGTTCTTTCCTCTAAGAACAGCATGTCAGACTCTTCCCCGGCACGGCCGCCACATCTACTGAAGAATACGTACTAATATCAGTTAAGTAAATACCACGAAATGTAAAAACCAGCAGTCGCTGTCTGGAATTCAGACTCTCAAAAAAACTTATCAACCGGAAAGATTTCCCTGTTATCAAGTGGTCCAGACCAGTGTTTACAGCCCATCACAGCGAAAAAAAACTTGTTCACAGGGAACAAAATGTAGTATTACTTTCGATATTTAATTCGTACTTCCCTCTGCTGCCAGGACTTGGCTGTACTTTCACTATCTGTTCAGATTGTATTGTTGACTTTTGCCGGCGAGGTTTCGGTACCACCGAAACAGGGAGGCATCCTTAACGAAACTCTTCTCTTTTAATGTAAGCCATTATGAAAAAAGGCATAAATAATCAGACAAAACTGGATCGCCGTAAATTTCTGCAGATCGTTGCAGTGGCTGGAGCAGTGGGTGCGGGCTGGACTCTTGGCCTGCGTCGGAGCAGTTCCCGTTTTAAAGTTGTTCAAAAAAGCCAGCCCATGATGGGTACTGTGGTGAATCTTACCCTTTATGGCCCGGAACAGAGTGGTTTGGAATCAGCTGCCCAGGCAACCATTGAACGTATGCTTGACCTTGAAAAACATCTCAGCAGGCATAGCACAAAGAGCGAAATAGCAGACCTGAACAGAACCGGCACTCTCCTCAATCCGGATAAAGATGTACTTACCGTTCTTGAAATGGCACAGAGCATCAGTGAAAAGACCAATGGCGCCTTTGACGTCACGGTATTACCGCTGGTCAAACTGCAGCAGAATGGACGGACCGGGGACAAAAAAGCCATTGAAAAAGCACTCGAGCTGACCGGATTCCAGCACCTGCATATTAATCGCAAAAAAATCACCCTTGCCCATCCCGGTATGGGTATCACTCTGGACGGTATCGGCAAAGGCTATATCGTGGACCAGGGGGTCGAGTCCCTGCGCCAAAGCGGATTTAACAGAGCTTATGTGGAAGCCGGAGGAGACCTGATGGTCACCGGCAGGAAACCGGGTGAAAAACCATGGCGGATCGGCATTAGAGATCCCAGGACAACAGGCACGCAACATATGGTTGTTCTGCAGACGGAAAATCACGCTGTTGCCACATCCGGCGATTACATGCAGGCCTATGATGCCGATTTTGATCAGCATCATATCGTCAACCCGAAGACCGGTTATTCCCCGCCTGAGCTTGCCAGCGCAACCATCACGGCCCCGACAGTGGCCCTGGCTGATGCATTTGCCACAGCAGCCATGGTCATGGGACACGAAAAAACCATTTCCATGCTGAAGACCATATCCGGCTGCGAGGGATACTTTATCGATAAGCAGCTCAACCACTTCCAAAGCGACGGTTTTTCAGTTTAACATGAGTATCTTTCATCTAAAAAGGGGCTTGAACCTGCCACTGGATGGTGCCCCGGAACAGATTATCACCGAGGCAACACCTGTACACCATATCGCGCTTCTCGGTGATGATTATGTGGATCTCAGACCCAGGTTTACCGTTCAGGAAGGTGATCATGTCGCTCTGGGCCAGTGCCTTTTCATTGACAAGAAAAATCCCGGAGTACGATTCACTTCCCCTGGTGCCGGTGAAGTGATCAAAATCCAGCGCGGGGCTAAACGAAAATTTGAGGCCATTATTCTCAGGCTTGCCGGCGACGAGGAAAGAATCTTTCAGATTCCAGCCGAACAGGGACCGGGAGGATTGTCAGGAGACGATGTCCGTGATGTCCTTGTTCAATCAGGGCTCTGGACCGGACTGCGTACAAGGCCTTATGACAAGATTCCGCCCATAGACAGCTGGCCCAACTCCCTGTTCATCACAGCCATGGATACGCGGCCACTTGCAGCAGACCCTGCGGTAATCATTGGCGAGTACAAGGAAGATTTCCTCCTGGGACTAAAATTGGTGCAGAGGTTGGCACCAACCACCTACCTCTGCTCCGACGGTAATCCCGATATACCCGGACGCGATGTTGGTGGTATTATTTACAGCGAATTCCACGGTGCCCATCCGGCAGGCCTTCCATCCACCCATATTCATTTTTTAGACCCGGTACACCCCAAAAAAACAGTCTGGTATATCGGCTATCCGGATGTGATTGCAGTGGGCCATCTTTTTCGTACCGGCCATCTGATGAGT
>DQTH01000264.1 GCA_015662865.1 Desulfocapsa sulfexigens | reverse complement strand
TGCGGGAAGATGAAAAAAACAAAAATGACAATCAAAGCATAGTTGAAAAGCGGCTTTGGTCAGTTACTTTTCAACACCCTTTATAGATTACAAATGGTAGGGTGCCTTGAAAAATTAGCATTTTCGTTCTAAATCGAGAGGCGCGAGAAAAATTTACCACAGTTTCCCCGCAGGTAATGCCCTTGGTGCATATATTTGATATTCGAGGACAAATTTTTCTCTCAGCGATGAGTTGGAGCGCAAAGACAATTTTCCAAGGTAGCCGGTTGCCTTAATTGACCCCCTGAGTCTCCAACCAAGGAATTTCACAGAAAACAATCTATGGAAACTTCCGCTTCCTTAAACAGAAACATGGTAATTCGCAAAAAAACAACCTTGCTTCTCCTATGCTGTACCATTGCCTGCCTGGCTCTTCTTTTTCTTGCAGTAAAAGGTCAGGAACTCTATTTATTGAACACCCAGAAGCAGCACAGCAGCCTGGCAGCGAACCATATCAATTCATTTCTGACCAGAAAGTTCACAATCGCATCAACACAACTCGCCGGACAACCGGATGTTCTACCAAGTGTGCTTCACAAAACAGAGGCTGATCACCCCCCCCTCATTGCCGAACTGGTTGCTGTTCGCGATGTTCTTTCCGCATCCATTGTCTATGTCATGGATAAAGATGGTGAAGTAACAGCTTCCACAAAAACAGGTAAAAACGGAATAAACCTCACCGGCAACAACTACCGGTTCCGCCCCTATTTCACCGAAGCCATTGCAGGAAAAAACTTTTGTTATCCTGCCCTTGGAATCACCACCAACAAACGAGGCATCTATTTCAGCTCACCAGTCAGGGCTGCCAATGAAGAGATAGTCGGTGTTGCCGTGATCAAAACCGGACTGGGGCAGATCACATCCATCCTCAATGAAACAGCCCTGGAGTCATCCATCCTTGTTTCTGAAAATATGATTGTATTTGCTGCGTCCGGAGGGAAAGAAAAATGGCTGTTTCATGCCGGTACTCACCTGCAGCCGGCGCAGAAGCAGGCAATCATTGAGTCCAAGCAATTTGGCAACAGTTCTCTTACACAACTGCCTGTGGACCTCAAAGAATCACATATTTCCCTCGATCATATCAACTATCGACTGGTTTCTGTTCCCCTTGACCTGCCTGGCTGGCAACTCATCACTTTCACGCAAAAACCTTCACTTATTCCGGTTGGAGCAGCCATAACAGTCTTCTCACTTTTCTTCACTTACCTTCTCATGAGAAACCTGATAGCAGCTGCATCAATCGTCCAGGCTAAAGAAGATGCAGAAGCAGCCAGTATGGCAAAGAGTGAATTCCTGGCCAACATGAGCCATGAGATCCGTACTCCCATGAATGGTATCATGGGCATGACCCGGCTGGCTCTCGAAGGACCTCTTAATCCGGAACAGAAAAATCATCTGCTTATTGTGGAGTCCGAATCAAAAAGGCTACTAAGCATTCTCAATGATATTCTTGACTTCTCCAAAATCGAGGCGGGAAAACTCACCCTTGAAGAAGTTGAATTTTCCCTGGAAGAACAGGTTGATGAACTACTGACTCTCATGACTTCCAAGGCTAATATACAGAATGTTCTTCTGAAAAAGGAAATAAGTGATCCCATTCCTCATCGTCTTATCGGAGATCCCAGTCGCCTCAAGCAGATCCTCATTAATCTCATCAACAATGCACTGAAATTCACTGACTCCGGATCAGTAACTATAAAAATTCACTGTGAAGAATTATGCCAGGAAGAATGTCTGCTTTTTTTCGCCATAGAGGATACCGGAATAGGTGTCCCGAAAGATAAACAAGCCCTGATATTTGAATCTTTTTCCCAGGCCGACACCTCTCACACGCGAAAATATGGCGGCACAGGACTTGGGCTATCCATATCCTCTCAACTCTGCCGTTTGATGGGAGGAAAAATAGGTATGCAAAGCGAGGAGAACAAGGGATCCACCTTCTGGTTCACATGTCGTTTTAAACTTCCACAGGACGAATCTATCCCTGAGAGCATTATGCCCGAGTCTTATGTTCCAGATGAACTGAGTCGTGGGAAACTGTTTCAGGATAAAAAAATTCTTCTGGTTGAAGATGAAATGATTAATCAGGTACTGGCACTCACCCTGCTCAGGAGGGAAGGGTTTCTGGTCACTACCGCCGCCAATGGCAGGGAAGCTCTGGAGTATTTTAAAAATGAACAGTTTCATGCCATTCTCATGGATATCCAGATGCCGGTTCTGGACGGGTACCAGTCTGCGATAGCCATTCGAGAATATGAGAAATCACACGGTGGACATATTCCCATCATTGCAATGACAGCACATGCAATGCAGGGTGACAGGGAAAAATGCATTAATGCAGGAATGGATGATTATATAAGTAAACCTCTTGATTTTTCACGCATGCTGCTGACCCTGGAACGTCAACTAAAACCGTAGAAAACACTCTTTGAATGAAGTTTTACTGGTGTCTGTCCAGAAATGGGATTTTTTCTTCTAAATCGAGGCGCAGGATAAATTTTACAGCAGATGCCCCGCAGGTAATGCCCTTGGTACATATATTTGATATTCTGAGGATTACATTTTCCATACAACGAAAAGTTAGGAAAAAAAACCATTTATGAACAGGCACTAGCTGAGAAAGCATTGAAAAAGTAGTTGTTAAACAGTAAAATAAGAGTGCGTTGAGAATAATTCCCCATTAAACATCATGTCCTTCTCCACTTCCCGGACTGTAAAGGATCAGACCAATGAGTCGTCTTGTAGTGTTGCCATGGAAAAAATCTGTCGAGATTTCATACAAATCCATCCGGGCACGCTTCTTTCGTTCACTGGTCACAACCATCACTCTGGTACTTGCGGTTTCTTTTCTTGCCTTCAGTCAGATAACCATTGATATTGCCGACCAGATCCTGGCAACAGGGGACTCCGGTCATTGCCAGACACTCATACAATGCGGTTATGATATTCGCCCGGGAGACACAAGTCTTGCCGCATCCCCCAAGCAGCGCTGGATTGTTGTCCTCTCCCTGCTTGTCTGTGTTGTGGGAATCATCAATGCCCAGCTCATGTCCGTCACTGAACGGTTCAGAGAAATAGGTACCATGAAATGTCTGGGAGCGCTGGACAGCTTCATTGTGCGAATCTTTGTCATGGAAGCAGCCATGCAGGGATTTGCCGGGTCCCTGACAGGTGCCCTACTAGGTGGAATAACTGCTTTTCTTGCAACGCTTATCCGTTTTGGATCCGACATATTCACATTTCTGCCCTGGCAGGCTATTCTCTCTTCCACGTCTCTTTCCGTAGTAACTGGCCTTGGCCTGAGCCTGCTCGGCGTATTGTATCCTGCGATCATGGCGGCGCGTATGCAGCCGGTGGAAGCTATGCGTGTGGAGCAGTAAGCTTTCGAAATAAAAAGAAATATACATCAATCTTCGATTGATACATTAAAGACACAATGAAAAAAAATATTGTTCGCGTAACAGATGTCACCAAGGATTTTGATCTCGGCAAAATTGTGGTCAAGGTGCTGAAAGGAATCAATCTTGAGATCGAAACCGGAAAGTATATCTCCATCATGGGTCCATCCGGTTCAGGCAAGTCCACCCTTTTCAACATGATCGGCGGGCTCGACAAACCAACTGCCGGGAAGGTTTTCATCGATGAAGTGGACATTGCCCAACTTGATGCATATGAACTTGCCTGGTTACGCTGCCGGAAGATCGGATATATTTTTCAGACATTCAACCTGATTCCTGTCATGACAGCCCTTGAAAACGTAACCCTGCCAATGATCTTTGCAGGGACACCGGGTGAGGCAGCCACAGAACGGGGCATGGGTCTTCTGAAAAAAGTAGGCCTAACAGGACGGCATGGCCATAAACCTTCAGAACTCTCCGGTGGTCAGCAACAGCGTGTGGCTGTGGCAAGAGCACTTGCCAACTCACCAGCCATCATCCTCGCTGATGAACCCACTGGAAACCTTGACCTCACCACAGGTGCTGAAATCATAGATCTTTTAAAAGAAATGAGCGAAGAACGAGGTGTAACGGTTATCTCCGCCACCCATGATTTCAAAATGCTCAATGTTTCAGACCAGGTGATATGGATACGTGACGGCCAAGTGGAAAAAATTCAGGAACGAGATGAACTGGAAATCAACACCGGAGGAATGAGCAGCTAATATCGCCATGTTATTTCTCCGACTCCCACTTTTTTCTGTCCTGTTTCTAATCCTTGGCAGCTTTTCCCTGTCCTTTGCTGCACCGCAGCTCTCTTTGCAGGAACAGATCAAGATTCTAAGCAGCTCCGAGGAAAGAACCACAGGCAGCAAAGGATGCAAAACTGCAGCAAATTTTATCAGAGAACAATTTGAATCCCTTGGTATCACGCCTGAAACCTATAGTTTTCCCATCCCTGTCCGCCAGATAGAAGGAGCGAGTCTCACAGTTGGCGACAAAACAATCAATCTCAATATTCTTCGTTATAACGCAGTCACCCCGGAAGCAACCGACGGCATATTAAAGGGGGCGCTCTCTTATGTCGGGTCCGGGAAATGGTCGGAAATGGAAGGACTGCAGATCAAAGACGCCATAATTTTCCTTGACGCGACTTCCGGTGAGAACTGGCAGCAGCTTGCATCCCTTGGTGCCCGCGCCATTATTTATGTCAACTCATCTGCCAAACCATCCAAATATCTCTTCATGGAAAAAGAGGAACTCACCCCAATCCAGCTGCCCTGTTTCTGGATGGAAAAGAATGAGCTCCTTAAAATTTTTCCTGCAGATTCTTTTGACAAACCCGGACAGCTTGCAGCAACTGCAGAACTTTCCTCTAAAGTACGCTGGCAGGAAATCATATCAGAAACGATCTATGGACTCATTCCGGGTTCTGACCCGGACCTGAACAAAGAGCTTCTTGTCGTGGAGGCCTTTTATGACAGTTCAGGATACGTTGCAGGACGTGCGCCGGGAGCAGACGAAGCTTCATCCATCGCCACTATGCTGCAGACGGCCCAACGCCTGAAAAGCAATCCACCGGCAAGATCCGTAATGTTTGTTGCCACCAGCGGCCACAATGAAGCTCTGGCCGGCATGCGTGAGCTTCTATGGAGCATCAGCAGCAAATCAAGAATCTTAAGAAAATACAGAAAACGCCTGAAATCTGATCTAAAAAAGACAAAAAGTAACCTTGCAATTCTTGGAAATCTTAACTGGCCTCTACAGGAAAACCCGGAACGTGATCTTGTCATTCACGAAGCCATGGCCGACCATCTTAAACTTTCGGTGGATTCTGTTTCCCGTGAGCTGGGTACGCTCCGTCTTATTCAGGATAAAAGCTCTGACACAAAAGCTGCAATCAAGGAATTATCAAGAACCCGCCTTCTCTACAAACGTATAGGATGGCGAAACACCTATCATGATATGACAGAGGAAGAGTCAGCACTTTTCCAAAAAGCCATCCCTGAGGCCATTCAAAGTAACAAAATCCGTCAAAAAGAACTCAAGAGACACCTCATGTGCCTGAAGAGTTCCTATTCATTTAAAAGACTGCTTGCCGAATATGAAGTGGCAGCCATTGTCTCACTGCATCTTTCAAGCCACGGTAACGGTCTGGGTGCATTTCATCAGGGTTTTCTTTACACACTGAAGGCCAGGGTTAACCGGACCGGAATTTTTTCCGTCATCGCTGACCTCCTTGATAAAACAGCTGCAGCAAGCTCAAGCACCACTTCATATGTCAACACCCTTCGTCCCAGTCGCCTCCGTTCATGGGATTCCTGGTTTCTTGATCAGCCACCTCTCGGAGGAGAAGTCGCATCCCTTGCAGGGTATCTTGGCATAACCCTTGTAAGCACCGGTGACGCCAGGGCCATGTGGGGAACACCTGAAGACACCCTGGAAAACATTAACTGGGAGAATCTTGAAAACCAGACAATACTGGTTGGGGACATGGTCACTGCCATGGCCGGCAAAGCTCCTCTCCAATCCGGAAAACTTCCTCGAAACGGTTTTTCCACTGTCAGCGGTCGGGCGAATCTTCTGCTCCAGGGTGAGCTTTTTGCCAACTACCCTGCAGCCAACACCTTGCTTCTCTCCTATCAGGGTATTCGAAAATATTATAACTTTGTTGATTCCTCCGGAACGTTCCGCATCAAGGGTGTGGCGGATAAAAAGCATGTGCTGGACAAGGTGATCATCGAAGGCTATCGCTTTGATGACAAAAACGGTCGGGTTCTCTGGGCTATTGACAAAAAACAAACTGGAAAGAAGAATTACCGTGTTAAAATGCGCAGGCATGACATGAAAACTGACCTTATCATGTTCAGCTGCCGGGAAACAACGATATACGGCCTGCTCGAACCGCGTAATTTCAACTATCTCACCAAAGTCAAGCTGTTGGACGGACGGAGAGATGCACCGCCCCAGCACTACTGGTACAGCCGTATTGATACGCGTAAATCAACCATGGCCTCCATTTACACAGAGCCCGGAACATGGCTCAAGGCCACTCTCTCTGATAATGTACTTACCCACAAGCTGATCCTCACAAACGGTGATCAGGATAACCCCATGGGTTTTGGATATTCTGTGAATCAATACAGAGCGATTCATAATACGATCTATCGTGGTGCCCGGGATATCTGGACCCTTCTCTCACCCAGAATCAAAAATCTTGAGGATCACGGTATATTTGATGAAAAAATCAATCAACTTAAAGAAAGGGGAATAACAGCCCTCTCAAAAGCTGAGACCAGTCTTGCCGCAATGGATTACGAGACCTTCAGCAGTGCGGCATCTGAATCAATGGCACTTGCCAACAGGGTATATGTGCAGGTGGAAAAAACCCAGAAAGATGTGCTCTTTGGCGTGCTTTTCTACATTGCCCTGTTTGTTCCTTTTGCCTTCTGCATGGAGCGTTTTCTTTTCAGTTTTGCAAACATTTACAAGCGAATTATCGCATTCACTGCAATTCTGCTCATTCTCATTGCTATCATCTACCAGGTCCACCCGGCCTTTCAACTCGCCTACAGCCCGACCGTGGTAATTCTGGCCTTTTTCATCCTTGGTTTGTCACTGATGGTGAGTCTCATCATCTTTTTCCGCTTTGAAGAAGAAATGATTCTCCTGCAGCGGCGCGCCAGCCACAAACGTCCGGCTGAAATCAGCCACTGGAAAGCCTTTACAGCCGCATTTTTTCTCGGTGTTTCCAATCTCAGGCGAAGACGAATGCGTACGGTGCTTACCTGTATGACCCTGATCATCCTCACTTTCACCATCATGAGTTTTACCACGGTAAAATCAGGAGAAAGACAGAGCAGACTGTTTTTCCATGATACTGCCCCGTACCAGGGCCTGCTCCTGAAACGGGTTGACTTTCGCAGCCTGCCGGTGGAGGCCGTGGATAACCTTGTGGATGGTTTTCAAAATGCCAGAGGAATCGCCCCCCGTATCTGGCTTGAAGCCCGAAATCCCACCCAGGCCGTGCATGTGCCACTGCAACACAAAGAAAACAGTGCAGAGCTCCAGGGGCTGATCGGGCTTTCTCCTGCTGAAGCGGAGGTAACCGGTCTTGCTAAACTGCTTGTTTCAGGAAGATGGTTCACAACAAAAGATCAGCTGGCCATCATTCTTGACCAGGGCATGGCAAATGAACTTGGGGTAAAAACAGACGGCACGGAATCGATAAAGGTGTGGGGCTATGACTTTACTGTTATCGGAAGTTTTGAAGGTACTGTTTTTGACAAGGCAGTTGATCTGGACGGTGACCCGCTGACACCTGTCACATTCCCGGAAGAATCGGGCGCTGAAATCACTGAAGTTGAACAGGAAGCATTGGAATCAGGCGATGATATCCGCTCCTACCAGAGCCGCTACCATCATATACCGGCATCCCAGGTCGGCATTATCCCGGCATCAACCCTGCTGACCCTTGGCGGAAAGCTGAAAAACCTGGCCGTTCTTCCAGGCAACTCTGAGAGATCAATCAGTGACATTGCCGAATCCATGGTTGACCGCTTTTCAATGGCTATTTTTGCAGGAGAAAAAGATGGTGTATGGCTCTATAACCAGAGCGATTCCATAAAGTACAGCGGTGTGCCCAATATCATAATTCCGCTGCTGATCTCCATTCTCATTGTTTTAAATACAATGATCAGTTCAGTGTATGAGCGAAAGAATGAAATAGCAATCTACACTTCAGTGGGATTAGCACCGTCCCATGTTTCTTTTCTTTTTGTGGCTGAAGCACTGGCTCTTGCCGTTATTTCCGTGGTACTCGGCTACCTGCTTGCCCAGGTATCAGCCTCACTTTTTGCCGACACAAGCCTGTGGGCAGGGCTCACGGTGAACTACTCTTCCATGGCAGGAGTCAGCGCCATGCTCATGGTTATCGGAGTGGTTCTGCTTTCGGTGATCTATCCATCTCGAATGGCAGCCCGCATCGCTATTCCTGATGTTAATGCAAGTTTCAGTCTGCCAAAGGCTGTGGATAACCGCATTACGGTTATTCTGCCATTTTTCCTGAAGTATGATGAACATGATTCCATCGGTGGATTCATCTTCAACTACTTCACATCCCACCAGGATGTTTCCCACGGACTTTTTTCAACCGGCCCTGTAGATCTGGTGAGCAGTTGCTGCACCATTGACGAAATGCGGGCAATCGTAAACAAGGAAGAGAAGCCACATGAATTATACTGCACCTATATCCGCTCAAAAGTGTGGCTCGCCCCTTTTGATTTTGGTATCATGCAGTGGGTGGACATCCAGTTCTGTCCGGTGGCAGGAAGCACTGATTATCTGGAAATAAAGGTTACCCTGGAACGTCGTTCCGGAGAAAAACAGGTCTGGCAGCGCATCAACACCAACTTTCTTCATGACCTGCGTAAACAACTGCTTGTCTGGCGCTCAATTGATCGCAGTAGTCACGTCCACTTTGCAGAAAAATTCCATAAAATTGCCGAGGAAAACCATCTCGCTGAAACAGCAGGAGATATCAGTCATGGTTGAGCAGGCAGGTATGAATAAAGAAAACAATGTTATCCGCCTGCGTGGAATCATAACAGGTCTCTTGCTGGCCGTGGGAATCTGTCTTCTCACTCCATTTAATAATGTCTACAACCAGGCGACCCCCCTTGGCGGCGGTCATTTCCCGCTTGCACCTTTTTTCACCTTCCTCCTCCTCACCATCATTACCGGGGTTCTTGCAAAATTTCTGCGCAACAGATCAATGCTTTTCACCGGTAATGAACTGCTTATTATCTGGATTGAGATGGTCATTGGCTCGGGAATTGCCTACACAGGTCTTGTCCGTACCCTGCTTCTCAATCTGACCACCCCCATTCATTACGCCTCTGTCGGTAACCAGTGGCAGGAAAGCCTGCTCTCTGTTCTGCCTCAGGGGATAACCCCCACAGACACCAGTGCCATAGAAATGCTCTATACGGGTCTGCCCGGCGGCAGGAATATGGACTGGCTAGAGGTTGCCAGGTCTATTCCCTGGCAGGCATGGTCTACTCCGCTTTTACTCTGGGGAGCTTTTATTCTCCTGTCCTACTGTTTTATGCTCTTTCTCATCAATATTCTCTCACGACAGTGGATTCATAATGAAAGGATAAATTTCCCCCTGCTGCGTGTTCCGGAAATGATGAGTAAATCATTGGATGAAGGGAAGATCGGTGCATTTTTCTCCAATCGTTATCTCCTGGGAGGACTCCTGATTCCGATCACTCTCCACCTCCTTAACGGGCTGCATTTTTACTATCCTTCGGTTCCGCAGATCTCCACACTTATTCTGGCAGGTCCCTACTTTCCGGATCATGGTATTTTTTCAGGATTCCATAAGCTTAAAATCTATATTTATCCTGCATTTATCGGCTTTGCCTTTCTTACTTCCCGACAGATCTCTTTCAGTTTCTGGTTCTTCTTTGTGCTTGGCGGTTTCCTGTTTGGCATACTTCATCTTCTTGGCTACAGTATTCCCTCATCTGAGCTTGGAATAACCTTTGGCCCGACCCTGGCAAGACCGGAAGAGACACAAATGATCGGCGCCTATGGTGTCTTTTTTGTCTTCCTTGTATGGCTTGCCAGGACCCACCTCATTGAGGTGACGAAAGAATCTCTTTTTCTGGCCAAACCTCAAAGTTCACGAACAGAATGGTTTGATGTACGTCTCTCTTTCTGGGGTGCAGCGTTATGCTTTTGCGGACTTCTCTACTGGGCCGTCTCCCTTGGAATGAATCTTCTCACTGCTTTTCTTTTCTTCAGCGCTGCCTTCATGATCATGCTGGTGTCCACGAGAATCATCTGCCAGGGAGGCCTTGCTTATTTCACCCTCACTGCAGCACCCATGGACGGCCTCATAGCGCTTGGCGGAATTAAACTGTTCAGTGGTGTAAACGGACTGCTTGCCGGAATGAGCCAGAAGGTATTATTTGTGGATCTTCGTGAATCCCTCATGCCCTCACTGCTCCATTCCAGAAAACTGAGTCACGGCAGAATCCCGGGAATTCTTATTTTCTCAGGATTTTTCTTCACCATTCTTGCCAGTCTATTTGCCTCACTCCTTGCTATTATGACTCTCTATTACCGCTATGGCACAAGAGAATTGCAATTGGAGTGGGCAAGCAGAACAACAGTGACAGTTTTTGAAAATGTACACAGACTCATCACAGCCCCGGTGGAGACAGGAAGCTGGATCACCATCTTTGCCATAGCAGGGGCAATAATCATGCTTATCCTGGTGGTCTGTTATCACAGATTTTACTGGTGGCCTATCCACCCGTTGGGCTATCTGACGGCCTACAGCTCGGCCATGCGTATTCTCTGGGTGAGTTTTTTCATTGGCTGGGCCTGTAATGCTGTCTGCATGCGTTATGGCGGTGTATCTCTGTTAAAAAAAGTTCAGTTTTTCTTTATCGGTCTCATCATCGGTGATTTTCTGATGGGAGGTGGCTGGGCAATTGTGGGACTATTCACGGATTCGGGTTACCAGGTGTTGCCGGATTGATACTTGTTAGCATAACTATATTAGAATAAAGGCAAAACAGCATAGAAAGCACAGAATGTATGACGACAAGGAACTAAAAGAATATAGGGATCTTCTCAAGCCTCCTGATCATTTTGAAGAGGGTTTTGACTGGAAGACCATAGTCGGTGCTGTCTTCATCGGTTTTTTGATGATGCCGGGTTCCATGTACCTGCAGCTTGTCATCGGACAAGGAATCGGCCCTGCTGCCCGCTGGGTGACTATCATTCTCTTTGCGGAAATTGCCAAAAGAGCCCATTCTGAGCTCAAACAACAGGAGATCTTTCTTCTTTACTATATGGCGGGTGCGGCCCTAGCCTCCCCCTTTTCAGGACTTCTCTGGAACCAGTACCTAGTGCAGTCGGATGCAGCAAGAATGCTCGGCCTGACCGAATTTATCCCCACATGGATTGCGCCGGGTCCGGACTCCCTGTCCATGGTGGAACGGACTTTTTTCCACCGTGACTGGATGATTCCCATCCTGCTTCTTGTCGGCTCACAGATCATTCAGCGAATTGATCATTTTGGCCTCGGCTATGCCCTGTACCGTATCACATCAGACGTTGAAAAACTGCCTTTCCCCATGGCTCCGGTTGGCGCGCTCGGTACCATGGCTCTTGCTGAATCAACGGAAGAGAAGAAAAAAAGCTGGAAATGGCGGGTCTTTTCCATTGGCGGTATGATAGGTCTCGTCTTTGGTTCATTTTATGTTCTGCTGCCCATTGCCTCAGGACTTATCTTTACCGAACCAATCCGTCTTATTCCCATCCCCTGGATTGAACTCACCAACCACACTGAAGATATTCTTCCTGCAGTGGCCACGGGCATACAGCTTGACCTGGGACTTGTGTTCATCGGTATGGTACTGCCGTTCTGGGCAGTGATTGGCGGGCTCATCGGACTCATCATTACCATTATCCTGAATCCCATTCTTTATGCGCAGGGAATTCTCCAGCGCTGGCATCCCGGTATGGCCACAGTGGACACTGTCTTTGCCAACAATTTTGATTTTTATATGAGTTTTGGAATCGGCCTGGGACTTGCCATCGGGGTCATCGGCATATGGTCTGTGATACGATCATACCGGAGTACCAGAGAACATATGGGAACTCTGCACGATCTTTTTCAACCACCTGCAGGACGAGGAGATTTCAACTTCTGGATAGCCATAGCAATCTATTTTTTCTCAACACTTGCCTATGTCGGACTCTGCGTCTGGCTTGTTCCTAATTTTCCGTGGATATTTTTCCTCGGCTACGGATTTATCTACACGCCTATAATCTCCTACATCACCGCCAGAATGGAGGGAATTGCCGGGCAATTTGTCAGTCTGCCCCTAGTTCGTGAGGCGAGTTTTATCGCAGGAGCGCGTTTTTTCGGCTATCAGGGAATTGAAATCTGGTACGCACCAATCCCCATTCACAACTACGGAGAAGCCACAGTGCAGTTCAGACAGATCGAACTCACCGGAACCTCCATCCGCGGGATTATCAAGGCGGAAATTGTTGTATTTCCCATTGTCATGGTGGCAAGCCTTTTCTTCTCCCAGTTTATCTGGCGACTGGCTCCCATACCATCGAGTGCCTACCCTTATGCCCAGGAGCTATGGCATCTACAGGCATTGAACACGCTGCTCATGCAGACCTCCACCCTTGAAGGCAACTCCATGTTTTACCAGGCCTTAAATGGTGGAACTGTATTCTCAGGGCTTGGATTCGGCCTGGTCATGTATTTTGTGCTGAATCTCTTTGGACTTCCCATACTGCTCATTTATGGAGTGGTCAGAGGGCTTGGGCAATCCACCCCGCATGGTCTGATTCTGGAAGTACTGGGTGCGTTTCTCGGCCGTTACTATTTTTATAAACGCTATGGTTCCATGTGGCGACAATATGCCCCTGTGCTTCTGGCCGGTTTTTCCTGCGGTATGGGACTCACAGGCATGTTTGCCATGGGTCTGGCACTTATCATGAAATCACTGGGCCATATGGCTTACTGACAAAACTGCTTATAAGTCATCTCTCAAAGCATGGCGATGACAGTGAGAACCGGGAACAAACTCAAAAGAAAAAACCTGTACAATTCCAGGTTCCGGATTTGTCACACGGCTAAACCCTCTCCTTGAATACCAGATGCCCACCTGTTGTCCATCAGGAGCAATGAGCAGGCCGCCATTATTTGTGCAGAAACCTATTTCATCAATCTGCATCCAGAAGACCGCTTTTCTCAGGTCTTTCTCTGTCCAGTCTCTTCGGCTCCATATATTGGTACGGAGCTGAAATTCTTTAGCCTCTTCAAACAAATCTGTGGGTGATTTCAGGGACAGGTAAATTACCAAGCGTATGATACAAGGCTATTTCCCGCAATTT
>DQTH01000304.1 GCA_015662865.1 Desulfocapsa sulfexigens | reverse complement strand
AGCCGAAGGGTTTGGGGCTTTCATGCTGTGTAAACATCAAATAGCCTGAAAAGCTACCCATCATTTATCGTGCATCAGCTCACTCAGTCATGGCAAGTTTTCCATGATCCAGCATGAGTGTATGATGTGCGAGATTCCTGCTCTGGGAAAGATAATGTGTGGACATTATGATTGATGTCTTTTGTTCTGAATTGATTTGCGCGAGAATATTCAAGATAATCTTTTGATTTTCCACATCAACATTTGCAGTTGGTTCATCGCATAGCAGTACTTCGGGTTCTATGGCAAGGGCTCTTGCCATGGCGATCCGCTTACTTTCACCACCAGATAGTTTATGGGCATCAGCCAGTAAAAAATCCCTCATCTGCACCAGTTCCAGGACCTCATCCACCCGTCTTTCACGGAGGTTCCTGGAAACACCTCGAACCTTGAGTCCAAACTCAACATTTTTCCTGACAGATCCGGTGAAAAGAATAGGATACTGATCAACCAGTACAACCCGGCGTCGCACAGCCAGAAGATGTTGGAGTTCATATTTAACTTCAGTGTCGCAAAAACTGAGTTTGCCCAATGTTGGTTGATCAAGGAATGCGAGGATATTAAGAAGTGTTGTCTTTCCGGCACCATTTGGACCGACAAGTGCATATATTTTATGCTTTTCTAGTGCAAGGTGTTCAAGGTTCAACACCTGACGTCCCTTGAACACTTTTGTCAGGGAATCTGCTTCATACAGCATCAATTTCTGTCCTACCTTGAAAAAAATGAAACAGCATATTCACACCAAAAGCGATTGTCATCAAAGTCAAGCCGAGAGCCACAGCCAGCACAAACTCCCCCTTATCATACTCAAGTGCCATGGCTGTGGTCATGGTACGTGTAAATCCTCTGGCATTGCCGCCAAGCATCATGCTGATTCCCACCTCGGCGATAACTCTGCCAAACGCCGCAATTACTGCAGCACCAATACCGTAACGTGCCTCTTTAACTATCACCTGGGCCATTTGCAGCTGTGTTGCACCAAGGGTCAATGCAGTTTTACGATACCGGCAGTCGATTTTACTGACCGCAGCAATAGTTAAAGAAATGACCAGAGGAACGATCAGAATGACCTGTCCGATAATGATAGCTTTCTGGGTGTACAGGAGTTCAAGTGGCCCGAACAGTCCGCGTCTGGATATAAAAGAGTACACCAGAAGCCCAATAACCACAGTAGGCAAAGCAAGTAATGTGTTCAAACATGTGAGAACCAGGCGTTTGCCATAAAAACTTGAGTAGGCAATCACGAACCCGCATGGAATGCCGGCAACAGAGGCGATCAAAGTCGATACAACACTCACCTTAAGCGATACACCGACAATATTCAGCAGTTCCGGATCACAGGAAATTAACAGAAAAAAAGCGGATTTAAGACTGTCCAGAAGAAGATCCATTCTTAACCTATATACATTTAAAGAAATTTTATATCTTCAGTTTCACTGCGCATCGGGATAGAAGAGCTGTTTCCCCTCCAGTCTGTAACCTGCAATCAGATTCTGACCTCGTGAACCTGTTAACCAGTGAACAAACTGCATGGCCATTTCATACTGAACATGGGGATGCTTCTTGGGATTAACCGGTATAATACCGTAGGGATTTGCCATGCTGGCATCACCTTCAACAAGAACGTCGAGTTCAACAGCAGGACTTTTGCCAAACTTATATTTTATATAGGTCCCACGATCAGCAAGTGTGTAAGCACGTTTTTCATCGGCATAGGTTATAACCTTACCCATTCCCTGCCCTATTGAAATATACCAGCTTTCAGATGCTGCCGGGCGTTTTAAAGTAATAATTTTTTCTGTTCTTTTTTTTACTATTTTCCGGCTTGTCTCCACCAGCTCAACACCACTTGCCCCCCACAGAGCCTGTTCTTTTGTATGGGTTCCGCTGTCGTCTCCCCGGGAAATAAACATGGCTCTTTCTTTGGCAATGAAACCAAGAGCAGTGGCAGCATTTTTCTTCCCTTTTATACCGGCATGATCTTCAGCAGGCCCTAACAAAACAAAATCATTGTGCATTACCGGGAAACGTTCTGTGCCAAAACCATTCCTGACAAAATCTTCCTCGCGATCTCTTGCATGAACAAAAATAACATCAACGTTCCCATCCTGGCCGTCCCTGATTGCAGCTCCAGTGCCTTTTGCAATAACTTTTATCCTGATACCACTGTCACGTTCAAATTCAGGCAAAAGGATATCAAGCAGACCTGAAGACTGGGTGCTGGTTGTGGTAGACATTCGTAAAACTTTTTCTTCACACCATCCTTTTGTCGTTACGGTTGCAAGAAAGACAAACAGCCCGAGTGCAACAGTCATTCGTGTTATCATTTTTGTTAATCATCCTTAAAATTGTTTGGAAAAAGCATTTTCCCACACAGAGAGATATCATAGCCCTGAAAAGAATCTGCAAGTTGCCTGAATTCCTTTTCATGTAGGAGGCTGATAAAACTTTGAACACCTTTTTCAAAAAAACGCTCCCTACTGATCAGTAAATCAAAACGCTCCAAGCGAAATGGGATGAAATCAATATTTAGGCAGCGCCTGCAACTGCCCGAATTGCAGGCGCTGCATCTACAAGTCCAGAAAGGACTTCCAACCCGGCATCCAGGTGGCGTGAGACTTCAGTATCGTATCCGTTGATACTCCCGGCTGCAACCTCTGACTTAGTAATTTCATAATCAAGCAACAGTCGCGTTCCCGTTCCCAAAGGGCGGTTCACGATTCAAATATCATCTCTTGCTCACACTCCTGTAGATCATTTATCCAGGCAGCTTCATGACTACCTCAAAAGGCAGGCGAACACTATAAGATAGTTTTATGTAGACTATAAATTACCAGAAATAACCAATACAGACATCTAGGAGAACAGAAAATGTGATAATACTTTTAATTACAGGTACAAAAATCAGCAAAACATAAAAAAATAACTATTCACTGATTCGACACTCTCAGATACGAAAGTCCTTTTTTTCAATCAAGCAGATGCTGGAACCCACTGTTCCTGAAAGTTGTTTTCATTAGACATTCCTTCTTGTTTAGTTATAATGTATGGATATTATATTCAATTTAAGACATTACTATCTCACAACCATCATACTTTCTGATACTATTCATGCGCACCACCATTCGTATTCGCATACTATTAATTTTCATTGGTGTCTTCTTCATTCAGGCACTGCTGATGAGTACCTTCTTGTTGCACCTTCATAACCAGTCACTAAGCAATCAAGTGACCGAGCAACTCCGCACTACAAGCAGCAATGCTCAATCGCAATTATCCATGTTTTTAGATACAGCTCTCCATGAACTTGAGATGGCCAGTCATCAGGTTGAACGGATGGCTCAAAAAGATTACCAGCAGTATAATCTCCTTAAAACATTAAAGAAAAACAGCCCTGCCTTTTCAGCCCTTGCCTTTTACGATATTAATGGAATTATCAGAAGTTCCGTTTCTAATTTGAAAGATGATGCAATTCCCACATTTTTTACTGAAAATAATGCACTGTTTACTTTCCCGTTCAACTCCGGCAGCCCGTACATTACGAGATTAACTTCTGAAAATGACCAACCGGCAATTGGGATGAGTCAACCTGTCAATTTTCTGGATAACTCATATGTTATAGGCGTAATTGCTGCCATTGTTCCCTATAATTCTCTTCAGAGTATTGTAGATAAGTTCATCCTTCCTCCGAACCAGAATCTCCTGATTCTTGACATTGAGGGACAGGTCCTTGCCCAAAAATCACAAAATGGTGAAAAATTCACAGATTTCCCTCCAGAACAGGAGTGGAACGGAGAACTGGTAATTAATCATATCAGATATTTAACTTCTTCATCCCCCTTTGAATTCCATGGCCAGCATTTTATGATTATTGCAAGCATAGATGCCAGTAAATCCTGGGCTCCAACCGCCAGATCTTTCATGCTGCTCACTCTGATAATCATCCTCCTTCTTCTACTTTCCGCTTTCGTTGCGTGGACAATAAATAAAAAGATCATTGCACCGCTGAGACACCTTGCCGATAACACAGCCATAATCGTCCAGGGAAAGGATGTGAATATTTCTGAGGCCTCTGATACTGAGTTTCAGGATCTGGCAAATGCCATGAACACCCTGAATCATCAACTTAAAGAGTCCAACCTGTCTCTGGAGACAGAAATACTGCGTCGGCGCCGTGAAGAAAAGACAGCTAATATGGCTAAAATTGATGCGGAAAAAGCTAACCAGGCAAAATCAATTTTCCTAGCCAATATGAGCCATGAAATCCGAACCCCACTCCATGGCATAATCGGTATGCTGGAAATGCTGGGGAAAAACCCCCTAAACGAAGAACAGGAACAACTTCTCACAATGATGTCTGTTTCGGCACAACGCCTTCATACAATGGTCAACTCCATTCTGGACCTGTCACAGATTGAATCCGGGAAATTTCAACTGCATCAATCACCCTTCTCTCTCTCGGAACTGTTCACTGAAGTCGTTGAATTTATGCAGGTGCAGGTTAAAAACCAGGAGAAAGATATAACGATAAGCTCCGAACAGACTTCAGACATCCCTGATTCCCTTGTTGGAGACAGCGGCCGCATAAGACAGATTTTGATTAACCTATTGAACAACAGTATTAAATTCAGCGAAAAAGGATCTATTCATCTGACTGTTGAATTAAAATCAAAACCCGATGATGAAACTGTCGAACTTCTCTTTAGCGTAACCGACAGTGGTTCAGGCATTCCGGATGAGGCACAACATGCGATCTTTGATTCATTTGCGCGTGGCAGCCTTGATACTGACAAAGTTGTTGAGGGTACGGGACTTGGGCTTGCTATCAGTGCTGAATTCGTACAGGCCATGAAGGGGAAATTATGGCTGGAAAAAACTGATGAAAAAGGGACCACTTTCTGCTTCACCATCCAATGCGGTTTGGCAACTGAAGAGTTCAAACAGGACAGGGAATTCATAAAAAAAGCAATACCTGAAAAAAGACTTTCCGGTATTCGCATTTTCCTTGCAGAAGATGAATATATCAATCAGCGAATCATTTCAGCCTACCTTGAAGAACAGGGCGGGCTGGTTACGGTTTGCTCAAACGGTCAGGAACTTCTGGATACCATGAAGGATGAAATTGCAGACATCATTCTCATGGATATTAGGATGCCTGTTCTTGACGGGCTGAAAACTACCAAGATAATACGAGAGCTGGAAAAGAATTCCGCCCACCTTCCCATTCCCATTGTTGCTCTGACCGCACAGGCCACCACCGATTTTGAAGAGAAATGTAAAAATGCCGGAATGGATGATTATCTCACCAAGCCCATCCCATTCGACAGGCTTGTTGAGATTGTCTGTAATCTGGTTGGAAAAGTATGATCAGGCTTTGGTGATTTTCTCAAGTGCTTCTTCGTAGCGGGCTTTTGTCTTATCGATAATATCCTGCGGAACTTTTGGAGACGGTGGATTTTTATCCCAGTCAAGTGTCAAAAGATAATCACGCAAAAACTGCTTATCAAAACTTGGTTGGCCTTTTCCCGGTGCATACTGATCAAGCGGCCAGAAGCGTGAGGAATCCGGTGTCAGCACTTCATCAATAAGAATCAGTTTCTTTTCCTTACCCAGCAGGCCAAGCTCAAACTTGGTATCCGCAATAATTATTCCTTTGGAAAGGGCATAGTCAGCAGCCCTTGTATACAGTTCAAGACTGATATCAGCAATCTTTTGAGTTTGCTCTTTTCCAAGCAGTTTCTCCATGGCACTCACTGAAATATTTTCATCATGATCGCCAAGATCAGCCTTTGTTGAAGGAGTAAATATTGCTTCCGGAAGCTTATCCGATTCCTGCATATTATCAGGGAACTCGAACCCGCAGACAACCGGATTGTCCAGATATGCCTTCCAGAAAGAACCGGAAATATAGCCTCTTACGATGCACTCGACACTCAAAGGTTCAGTTTTATGAACAAGCATTGAACGCCCGTCAAGCTCTTTAGCGTATGGTTTACACGCCTCCGGGTATTCACTCACATCCGCGGTAATAAGATGATTGTCAACCACATCACCAAGCAGGTCAAACCAGAACAGAGAAAGTTGAGTTAAAACTTTTCCCTTTCCCGGGATGGCATCAATCACCACATCAAAAGCGGAAATTCTGTCAGTCGCCACCATCAACAGCTTATCATCATGCCCGGGAATGGCGTACATATCACGCACTTTTCCTCGATGCATCAGGTCCAGCCCTGCATAATCCGTTTCTCTTACGGCTTCACTCATTTTATCCCCCTCAAAAAAAGAAAGGGAGAAACACACCAGCTTGGCACATTTCTCCCGGAACTTCACAAAATCTTTTACAGATTCAGTTTTGCTTTCACAGCGTCTATTACAGCATCACTGGAAGTTGCAGGAACACTCATGAGAAGACCGGCTTTATCATAAAAGCCAATAAGAGGAGCTGTCTTCTCATTATAGGTTTCAAGTCGATGGCTGATAGCCTCTTCAGTCTCATCTTCACGCTGAATGGCTTTGGAACCGCATTTATCACAAATCCCTTCAACCTTGGGAGGATTGGATTTAACATTGTAAATCGCCTGGCAATCGGGATTCTCACAGGTACGGCGTGTACAGAGTCTGTCCAAAATAATATCTTTAGGAACATCAATATCAACCGCCATGTCAAGCTTAATGCCAAGTTTTTCAAGGAGAGCAGTGAGTTCTTCAGCCTGAGGAATGGTACGGGGAAAACCGTCTAGGAGAAAACCTTTCTCGCAATCAGGTTCCTGAAGACGTTTCTCCATGATTCCCATGATAAGAGAATCAGGAACAAGATCGCCACGTTTCATATAGGCGTCTGCCTCTTTACCGAGATCCGTTCCAGCCTGCACAGCACCACGAAGAATATCGCCAGTTGAAATCTGGACAGAGCCGTCAATGGCGGTGAGTAATTTAGCGACAGTTCCTTTACCGGCCCCGGGGGCACCTAAAAGAATAAGTTTCATGTACTTCTCCTTATTAATGTATTGAATTAGGGGTTTTCTATAACTACACAGTTTGCGTGGCTGAATATAAACACTTTTATCATATAATCAACACCAGAGACGGGAGGAGTTCAAATTTAGGGGCTGTAAGGAAATAAGTGCGGCAATATTGCGCCTAAATTTTGTTCATTTACAAAGGCGTACAAAGAGAAGCATAGCAGTGTTATGTGATTCTTGGTGCAACGCAGAAAATGGACAGAATGGCAAGCGAGATGTTACACATATTTTTGCACAGCCCCTTAGTCACCGAGTTCGAACTCCGGCTGCTGCAAAACACTTTCAAGATTTTTTGAATGGTATTCAGGTAAATCCGGACAGAGAGGATTTTCGTAGGAAACAAGTTCAGCAGTGAGTGAACCAATAAGAATCTTGGAGTTGATACGCACAGGAACACGACAATCATCATCCGTAAACCAAATCACTGTATCTCCATCTTTATTGTAAAGACCTTTGAACTTCATAATGGGAGTTACAGGAATAACGTTCACGTCTCCACGAACAGTACCTTTTAGTCGAGTGAGTTCACCTGTTCTCACAACAACCTGATGACGTTTACCATCAGCAAAAGTGGGCACTATTACAGAATCGCCACTATCCAGCTTCAGAATACGGGTGAAGAAGAAAGAAGAAAATTCATTGTGAACGCCACCTTCTGTTTGATACACAACCGGTTCCTGATCATTTTTTCGGTACCTTACTTCTCCTTTCTCCTGATCATATTCGCTATATCTTCTGGCCCTATAACTTCTTCCTTCTTTCTGGTTAACTTCATAGGAAACAGGCAGACGTTGCGCGCCTTCCACTATTGTCACAAATGTATCAGAGACAGGATAGAAAAAATGAAACATCCCAGAATCCTTCACACTTACCTTGATTTCAAAACGTTCTGTCTTATCTTCAAGTCTGTTAATTTCCATGAAGAGTTCACCAATCTTTATCCCTCCGCTCCATGAAACCCTGAAAATGAGCTTTTCGTCTCCCTGATATGCTTTTGCCATAATCTTATCATCAGCAATCCCCAGAGGATATATTGCTCCGCCACGTAATGGCGATGACGCAGTCAGCATTAATAAGAGGGGAAGAAAAAAGCGGGAGGAAAACTTCATAGTTTTTCAGTGACCAGTGCCAGCCAGGTTGCACCAAACAGAGCCAGGCTGATAAAACCGTTCATTGAAAAAAAAGAACCTTGAATCTTTGACAGGTCGTCAGGGTTAACAAGCCGGTGCTGGTAAAAAAGTGCAGCGGCCGCCATGCCTACTCCAATAAAATAGACAAAATTCATATTTGCCTGAATTCCGGTAAAAGCAAATAAAGAAAGAGCAATCACATGAAAACCTGCAGCAAGCCGGAAGGCTGTGCGCTGGCCAAGCAATGAAGGAAGTGAGTGCAAACCTGATTTTCTGTCAAAATCCGCATCAAGGCAGGCATACACAGTGTCGAACCCGGCCACCCAGAAGAGTACACCAACAGAAAGGGCCCACGGATAAGATGAAAGACTTCCCTGCACAGCCACCCATCCACCTAGGGGAGAAAAAGCAAGAGCAACACCTAGAATCAAATGGCAAAAGGAGGTAAAACGTTTGGTGAGTGAATAAAACAGGGTCAGGCTCAATGCAAAAGGGGCAAGTTTAAAAGTAAGCGGATTCAACAACCAGGCTGCAAGAAAAAAAAGAACACCAGCTCCGATCACCAGACTCCATGCTTCGATCATACTGACAGCTCCTGCTGGAATAGCACGTTCAGCAGTGCGTGGATTAGCCTTATCAAAACGAGCATCGACGATGCGGTTAAAACCCATGGCACAGGTTCTTGCACCAACCATGGCGAGAATTACCAGCAATATGGTGAGTCCATCTGGCAATCCACGTGCTCCGAGGAATGCACCCATAAAGGCAAAGGGCATGGCAAAGATGGTCAGTTTAAATTTGATCATCTCCAGAAGAACAGCAATTTTTTGAAACATTACGTCTCTTCTCCCCACCGTTTCCGATCTTTCGTATCCAGACCAAGCTGATCACCAAGCCTCCAGGAAAAAGTCATGGCAGCATCCTTTAAAGTTTCAGGTCGAAGATAAAATCCGGGATGCGGAGGGCAGATTGTGGCTCCGGCATCATGTGCTGCCAGCATATTTTTCAGATGTGTCCGGTTTAACGGGGTTTCCCTGGTGACAAGGATTAGTTTTTTCCCTTCTTTCAGCATGACATCAGCTGACCTGTGAATAAGGTTGGAAGTAATTCCTGATGCCACTGCAGCAAGGGTTCCCATGGAACAGGGAATCACAATCATGGCATCATATCCAGCAGACCCTGATGCCGGGGGAGCTGCAAAATCCCTGCAGTCAAACCATCGGCTCACTGCTGGAAGCTCACTGGAACCGCAGCTGTGCTCAATCTCAAGTACTTTTTCACCGGCATCCGAACAGATACCATGGACAATAATATCAGCACCCGCAAGCATTTCCAAAAATGATTGCAGATAAAGCATGGCTGATGCGCCTGTTATCGCCACAAGAATTTTTTTCATTTGGATTTCACGGATGCTGATTTTCAGCGGTTGAATATTTTCAGTGGGACAGACAGAGGTGATGCTTCACCCCGATCAATCAAATATTGGAAAAATGTCTCCAATGCTTTTTGTTTACGCTCACCAAGATCATATTCAATGGCTCGCAGGTAGACATAACACTCATCCGGATGCATAGGGATACGCGGAGCCACATCTGCACAAATGGACTCCAGTCTTGCCCTACCCTCACCACGACAGTACAGAAACTCATTGTGGATAGCAATAACAGTTTCAGGGTTTTTCCTACAGAATTCCTGACGTACAGCACAAACCGCAAAGACAAAGGGAAGATTTGTAAATTGACACCAGACCTCAGCCAGATCAAGTTTATACGGAAATTCATCACCAGCAGAAAGACGCAAAGCCTCGTCACCAATGGCAAGAATCCCTTGAGCTTCCTCAGCTTTTCGTCCATTTACGTTACCCACAACATATTGTGGATGGACATGAAAAAACTCTTCAAGAATTATCTTCACAAGGCTGATGGAAGTCTCGGACTGCCCACTTAAAAGCACAGTGTGATCACCGAGCAACTTTGGTTCTACTCTGGAAAACAGGAAAACAGAACCAACTGAACCATTAGCACTGATGGAAAGATCAGCAAGAAGCTTATACTCTTCCGGGCGAACACAATATTCATAGGAAGATACGAATCCCAGATCCAGTTCACCGTTTGCCAGCATCTGATTCAGAGTTGACGGCGGAGCCTCAAAAACATGCCAATCCTGTGGATGTTCCCGGGTTTTCCACGTTTCATAAATCGGAGCAGTGTTTATAAAATTCACCATTCCGATACGTGTTCTATTTCTATTTTTTTTTGTTCCCAAAACCTTACACCGTAAAATAAGCAGGTTCTATTAGATAGACAGCCAGGTGAGCGAATCCGGCCGACCACAGGATGTCAATTTATCAAAAAGCTGCTCCGGGTTGCTTAGCTCTTCATAGCAGGAATCCTGCACCTGAAGAATGCAGGGTTTTCTCCCGGGAGCAAGACTGCCGAAATCCGTGTCGCGATTCATTGCCTGTGCTCCTCCAAGGGTTGCCATACTGAAAATCACTTCCGGAGAAACATCAGGATGCAGCTTTCGTAGAAGAACCATTTCTCTCCACAGGTCAAGCTTTGGATTGGAAGCTATGGAATCAGTCCCAAGAGCCGGCAATATCCTGTATTTCAAGAATTGTTCAACTGGAGCGGTACCAACTGAAAGAAACCTGTTACTTTCCGGACAGAGACAGATATGGGCCCGAGAATCAGCTACAATACTGATTTCCTCCTCTGACAGCTGGACACAGTGAACACAGAGAGTTCTATCATCCATAATACCCAGTTCATGTAAGTACCCCACCACACCTCTGCTGTCAATTCCATGGATAGGAAAAGTATCATCCCAACCGCCACGTTCCTTTAAAAACTGAGAAAAACAACCCTGTCCTTTTATGAGAAGCAAGGCTTCGTCAGAATTTTCCGCAAGATGCAGGGAAAAAAGCTGACCCTGTTTTTGACAACGTTTTTTTATATACTGCAATAATTCAGGTGAAGTGGAATATGGAGCATGTCCAGTGACCGGTTGATCATGGGGGAGATTCTGGATGGCTGAAATGGCAGCCTGCGCTGCAGATCTTGAAGGCCCTAGCATTTCAAAAAGTGAGAGTATTTCAACAGGAAGAGAATCAAATACTCCTAAGCTACTGTTATTGATATCCAGCAGCAGTCCAACACCTGAATTATACTGATCCTGCACAATCTTTTCTGCAGCAGCTTTTAGATCCTGTTCAGAAAAATGTGAATGCTGGCGTCTGTGTAAAAGACTGGCTATCCAGTCGCACATGGTGCTGTCTTCTGAATCCTGGCAGACAGTCCCATAGGCAGAAAGATCCAAATGAATATGAGCATTAACAAGGGCAGGCAAAAGAACGCCGGAGCAATTGCTCAACGGCAGGTCGGGAAATTCACGGGAGATATCGGAGAAACTTCCAACGGCAACAATGGAATTTTGGTCAACAACGACTGCACCATCACCAATGACCGGTTTTGAAACAGGAACTACCCAGGGAGCCCTGAAAATTTTACGGGAAAAATTGGAATCAAGAGCCACAAGATCAGTCAGCCAACTAAGGTATAGTCCATCAGACGCTGCCTGGGTTCAAATCCTGCATCAGTGACCAGTCTTTTGATCTCCTGCTCAGTGAGCCTGAAACTAACTCCGGCTGCTGCCACCACATTTTCCTCTATCATGGTGGATCCAAAATCATTGGCGCCAAAATAGAGGGATAGCTGGGCAATTTTAGGTCCTTGAGTTACCCAGGATGCCTGGACATTATCAAAATTATCAAGATAAATACGAGATAGGGAAAGCATTCGCAAATAACCGTATCCGGTGGTTTTCTCAATTTCACTCTGTTCCACAAGAGCTGTGTTGTCAGGTTGAAAAGGCCAGGGAATAAAAGCGGTAAACCCTTTTGAACGATCCTGAAGTTCACGTAAACGGTGTAAATGTTCCAGTCGTTCCTCAACGGTTTCAATGTGGCCAAACATCATGGTTGCAGTTGTACGGAGCCCCTGGTTGTGTGCCACTTCCATCACTTCAATCCACTGGTCTGCATTGCATTTTCTGGGAGCGGTTGATTGACGCACACGATCAGAGAGGATTTCGGCACCTCCACCGGGTATGGAATCAAGCCCTGCCGCAATCAATCGTTTAATAACTTCAGCAATTGAAAGTTTAGAGAGTTCAGCAAAGTGACATACTTCGGGAGGGGAAAAACCGTGAATATGAATACCGGTCTCCTTCATGAAACGGAGCATATCCTCATAGTATTCAAGAGACAAATCTGGATGCAGGCCTCCCTGTAAAAGAATCTGTGTTCCGCCAAGATCCTGGGTTTCCCGAATCTTTTGGGCCAGCTCATCTTTGGTCAGCAGATACCCGTCTTTGTCTTCAGGTGCTTTAAAAAAAGCACAAAACTTACAGGCTGACGTGCAAATATCAGTATAGTTGATATTTCGGTCTATTACATATGTGACAAGCTTTTCCGGATGCAGCTTTTCTCTCACTGCATTGGCAAGAAAACCGAGTTGATACAAATCGCCATTTTCATGGAGATCAAGAAACTCTTCATCACCGATTCTACCACCGGACAAAACCTTATCACTTATATCTTTGAATACCTTTTCCTGCATGGACATCAACCTGTTTCTTTACTCGTGAGTCTGTATGGCGTTGTACAGCGTATCCCTTTCGATGGCCACTCGTCCAGCCTCTTTTATTAATTTCACAAGAGTGGTGGAGCCAATCGCCTGCTCTGTTTCCGCACCGGCCATATGGGTGATAACCTCTTCCTTCACTGTTCCATCCATGTCGTCAGCGCCAAATGATAGAGCGATCTGTGCGACTTTTGGACCAATCATTACCCAATATGCTTTGATGTGAGGAAAATTATCAAGCATGAGTCTGGCAACAGCGATCATTTTCAGATCGTCCATACCTGTTGTCCTGGAAAGACTGGACATTTCAGTATTTTTCGGGTGAAAAGCAAGGGGAATAAATGCAAGGAAGCCTTTGGTTTCATCCTGGGCCAGACGGAGTGCATCAAGGTGTTCAATCCTCTCTTCCATAGTCTCAATATGACCATAGAGCATGGTGGCGTTGGTATGCAGGTCATGTTTATGAGCAGTTTTGGCAACTTCAAGCCATTCCTTGCCAGGAAGTTTTTTCTCACAGGTAATCTCACGGATTCTTGGAGCAAAAACTTCAGCACCGCCACCAGGAATTGAACCAAGCCCTGCCTGTTTCAATAACTCAAGTGTTTCACCAACCGGTTTTCCGGCAAGCCCTGCCAGATGGGCAATCTCAACACAGGTAAAGGCCTGAATATGCACATCAGGGCGAACTTCCTTAATTCCCTGCAACAGGTCGGTATAATAAGAGAAAGGAAGATCAGGGTGAATCCCCCCAACCATATGAATCTCTGTTATGGGTTCATCAAGGCGATCCCGGACTTTTTGTTTAACAGTCTCAAGATCCATCTCATATGCCTGCTCATGCTCTTTATCTTTGCCAAAAGCGCAAAACTTACAGAGATTTGTACAGATGTTGGAATAATTGATGTGCTGATTGTAAATGTAATAGGTCTTATCCCCGTTAATCCGATTTCGCACCAGATTAGCCATGTAACCGAGTGCAAGGATATCGTTGGAATTATAAAGCCTTAACCCGTCATCACAGGAAAGCCTTTCACCAGCCTCAACTTTTTCAAGAATGTCACCAAAACCACTATTTTCAATAAAAGTTTTCATGGTCATAAAAAAAAAGCCGGGAGAGTCTCCCGGCCGGTTCCTATTATAAATTTAATTTAATCTAAGAAGAATTTCAGTTTATCACGGCGGCTTGAGTGACGAAGGCGATTCAGGGCCTTCTTTTCAATCTGTCGAATACGCTCACGGGAAACATTGAAGCGTTTTCCGATTTCCTCAAGAGTATATTCGGCTTTTTCACCAATCCCGAAACGAAGACGGATAATTTTTTCTTCCCTTTCACTTAAGGTGGAAAGAATTTCCTCCACCCTACCGGAAAGCTCACGATTCTGCACCGCTTCATATGGCGACTGGGATTCCTGATTTTCAAGGAAATCACCCAGGGTGGAATCATCATCACCAACCGGAGTCTCCAGAGAAATCGGCTCTCTTGATGCCTCAAGAATAGCCAGAATCTTATCCATTGGAAGATCAGTATTCTTGGAAATCTCAAGTGGTGTCGGTTCTCTGCCAAGTTCTTTATAGAGAGCATAAAAAGCTTTGAAAAACTGGCTTCTCAGTTCCAGAAAATGAACAGGTAACCTGATGGTCCTTGTCTTATCAAGGATAGCACGGGTTATGGCCTGTCGGATCCACCATGAGGCATAAGTGGAAAACTTATTGCCCTTTGTATAATCAAAACGGAAGACGGCACGCATGAGCCCAAGATTTCCTTCCTGAATCAGATCTGCAAGGGTCAGTCCCTGATGCATATATCTTTTGGCAATGGAGACGACCAGACGCAGATTCGCACGAATCATACAGTCTTTGGCGATCTCAATGGAACGGGAATATGCCTCGAGCATGGTCTGAAGTTCAATGAGATCCCGGCACTTATCATATTTTTTTGCAGCGCTTGTCACACTGTAACGCATAAAATTAAGCTGCTGCTTTTTAGGCTTTAAAGTGGGATCTCTTTTTTCCCAGAGTGCAATGCGGGACCGCAAAAGATCGAGATCTTTAACTCCGGACTGGTCAATCCTGATGGCTTCAATGATGGATTCGAAACCCTGCCTGATGGTCTTGGAATATTTTGCCTCTTCTTCAGGAGTCAGAAGATCAAAACGACCCATTTCTCTCAGGTAGGTAGTAGTGGTTTCTTCACCGTCATGGGCTTCATCTTCCGGGGTGGTTACTCCAGATTCGTCAAGGGCTACGCCTTCAGCAGAATCTGAATGTTGTTCCCATACTTCACCGGACAGAGTCCGTTTCTCGCCGGTCTTACCCTCTTGGGTAACGATTTCAATATTGTTGTCACCAAGAAAGTTAAACACTTTCTCAATTGCGGCGGGGTCTTTGATTTCGTCAGGAAGAATTTTGTTAAGCTCTGTAAAGCTGATACATCCTTCATTCTTTCCTGCCTTGAGGAGATTATCTTTGAGTTCGGCCTGCACAGGGAGAACGCTCCTTTACTTAACTTGAAAATGCCAATATAAATATTAAAAAAAGAGTTTTTTCTTCTTTAATACAGTAAATTGTCGTCAATGTTGAAACGAGAAGATTACAGTGCCACAAATAAAAAATGGCAGCCAAAATGCTGCCCGGATGCAAAGTTCTCGAATTTTAAAAAGTAATACACAAAACAACAAAAGGCAAATAAATATCGTCTCCAAATCGCGACAAATGTTCATGTACCCATTTTTATTAGGCATTCCTAATTGTGTCTGCCTGCCGAAATCGCCAGGTGCGCCTGAAGATAATACTTTATCAATAATATTGTTAATGAATATCAACATATTGAAAACATCATGACAACACCGACATGCAAACGGGCAAGTGGCATTCTTGCTCATATCTCCTCACTCCCCTCTCCCCATGGAATTGGGGACATAGGCTACTCTGCATATGGTTTTCTTGATTTCCTTGAAGGCTCAGGTCAATCGCTCTGGCAATTTCTGCCCACAGGGCCGACAAATCCTATTTTTGACAACTCACCGTATATGAGCACATCAGCCTTTGCCGGCTCCCCCCTTCTTATCTCCCTAGATCTGCTTGTGAAAAACGGACTTCTCAAAGAACAGGATCTCAACGTACCTCAATTTTCTGAGTACCAGACCAGATTTAAAGAAGTTATCAGCTTCAAAACTCAACACCTCAGGCTTGCATTCAAACGCTTTGACACGACAAAAGATTCATTCCTTCAGTTCAAAAAACGGACTGTCTGGCTACGAGATTATTGTCTTTTTAAGGTTTTGAAAGAGGAGTACAACCAGAAAGGATGGTTTGACTGGCCCAAAGAGCTGGCCTGCCGTAATCATGCAGCTCTTGAGCATAAAGAAAAAACACACTCTTCCCAAATGGAGTATTTTGCCTTTGAACAGTTCATCTTTTTCAGTCAATGGCAGGAACTTCGAAAGAAAGCCAAGGAAAAACACATTAGGCTCATTGGCGATATCCCCATCTATGTTGGATGGGACAGTGTTGATGTATGGGCAAATCAATCTATTTTTGCACTCGACAAAAAAACCCATGCGCCCGTTAATGTCGCCGGAGTCCCACCAGACTACTTTTCCAAAACAGGTCAGCGATGGGGCAACCCCCTCTACCAATGGGGCAGCTCTGACCAGCGTATTGTTACGAAACTTTATTCCTGGTGGACTGAACGATTCCGGACAATCTTCACCCTTGTTGATATAGCAAGGATTGATCATTTCAGAGGTTTTGAGGCTTACTGGTCCATTCCATCAACACATAAAACCGCAATAAATGGAAAATGGGTCAAAGGACCTGGCATTCACTTTTTCCAGGAGATCTACAGGCAACTTGGTCCACTTCAGATAATTGCAGAAGATCTTGGAGAGATAACACCTGAAGTAACTGCTCTTCGTGATGCTTTGAATTTTCCCGGTATGAAAGTTTTACAATTTGCCTTTGATGGCAATGTGAAAAACAGCTTTCTCCCGTTTAACTTTACCAGCCCCAATAGCGTTATATACACAGGCACACATGATAATGACACAACTGTTGGCTGGTATTTAAGTAACCAACTAACAGATGAGACAAGAAAGACACTCTTACAATACTGCAACCACAGGCTCAATGAAGACTCTGAAATCCACAAAGATCTCATTCATCTCGCACTCTCTTCAATCAGCCGTTATGCAATATTCCCACTCCAGGATATCCTCGGCTTTGGAAACGACTGCAAGATGAACAGTCCGGGCAGCAAAAAAGGCAACTGGGCATGGCGCTGTGCGCCCCGCTTTCTAACAGATGACATATCAGGCTGGCTTTATAATCAGTGCGAACTGTTTGGACGCCTGCCGCAACAAACACAACCAGACAATAAAAATAACGAAAAGGAGAAAACCGATGCGTAATCTCTTTCTACTTGGCAGTCCGCATAAAAACGGTAATTCTGAAACCATGGCAAAAGCAGTGGCCGAAGGATTGTTACAGACAGCCGGGAACAGTGTGGAATTTATCCACTTAAACGACCTTCAACTGAGACCATGTCAGGCATGTGGAGGCTGCACTCCAAGCGGTAATTGTGTAATCCTGGATGACATGGAGGAACTGTACCTGAAAACAGACGAAGCTGATCGCCTGTTTTTTGTCAGTCCTATCTATTTTTATGGGCTCAGCGCACAGCTAAAATCTTATATTGATCGCTGTCAGGCCAGGTGGGCACGCAAATATCTCCTTGGTGAAAGATTCAGAGCAGATGAAAAACGTGGAGGTTATCTCCTGTCCTGTGCCAGTACTAATGGAAAAAAATTATTCGATGGTCCTATTCTTGTCATTAAATGTCTCTGCGACACACTCGATCTTGAGTATGGAAAACCACTGCTGCTCAGAAACCTTGAATCACGCAAGGATCTTCAGAACCTTCCTGAAGAGATGGCAAAATGCAAACAATATGGAGTTGAAATTGCCACGAGCCACCGCCTTTCATGAATTTCTTTAAAAAAATGACTGGCGGGAACAAAACCTTGACAAGGAACATACATTCAAGTAAAAAAGACTCGCAATCATGGCCCCATCGTCTAGCGGTTAGGACGACGGCCTCTCACGCCGTAAACAGGGGTTCGATTCCCCTTGGGGTCACCATGAATTTCCAGGCACTTAGAATATTTTTCTAAGTGCCTTCTTTGTTTTTTTGCAGAGAAATACAGGAGTACAACCATGGCAGAAATCAATCTCAGAGATATGGCAAAGAACCAGACAGGAACAATAAAAGCCGTAAAGGTTGGTGGAGAGCTGGGTAGAAGAATCAGGGAAATGGGCCTGGTTCCCGGCACTGAAATCACCATCCAGGGTCGCGCTCCTTTATATGATCCCGTTGCTTTACGGGTAATGGGTGGAACGCTTACTCTGCGCAACCATGAAGCCGATCACATCATGGTTGAAGTAACAGAAGAAGGCTGAACAACCTCCACACCTGCTTCTTTCAGTAAGGCCAGCGCCACACTCTCACTATCTTCAGATACTATTTCATCCGGTTTCAGTCTCAACAACCAGCGCCCTACCAGCAATCCTTTCTTCTTTTTTGCATCCCTGTAGCGATTTTCAATAAATTGTCGTTTTTTAACTTCCTTTGATTCGCGGTTATGGGTTTCCACAAGAAACCATGGCGCTGAAGCAAGGTGCTGGATACTGAATTCGCCATCGGGGCTTTTCACAGGAATCACTCTGCGTGTGAATTCGCTAGGAGCAAAATGAGGTCTGATACGTGCCAGGACAAGACCCGGAAACTCAACAAGCAGCTCTTCCTCAAGACGATCGGCTACAAGGTCAGCAATTTTGTGTGAGGGAGTATGCAGCTCCACATCCATATCCACAAGATATCTTCCGCCCGCATTTCTACTGAAACATTTTTTAACACGACTGATACGTGGATACTCTTCCACAAAACGAACAATTTTCCGCTCTGTTTCCCTGTCAATGGAGGCATCCAGTAACTCTTTCAACGCTCCGATAAGAAGTTGACCGCCCGCATAAAAGATAAACAGAGAGACGATGCCTGCGGCAAAGCGATCAATATTATATCCAAAAGGTACTGCAATCAGGCTTATCAAAACAACGCCTGTAGAAAGAGAATCTGCAAGATAATCTTTTGCATCAGCATTTAATGCCGGTGAATTCAACCTTTTGCCGGCCCGAAGTTGAATAAGGCCAAAACTCAATGAAAGTAACAGAGAAACTGCGGCCACAGGCAGTGCAATGAAAACATCAGGATTAGAGGCTACCCCAAATAATGCCTGTCTTGCAATTTCATATCCGGCAAGAATAACAATAACAGAAGTTGCAAGAGCTGCTACTGTTTCAGCTTTATACAGTCCATAGGGAAAAGACGGATGTTCCCGACCCGCAACGAGAATACCAACAAATACAGCCGTTGATGCAAAAACATCTGTTGTTGAATTAATTGCATCACCAAGAAGCGCTGTCGAACCGGACAGTATACCTGCTGTTCCTTTTCCGATTGCCAGAAAAAAATTCAGACAAATAGAAACAATAGCCCTTTTTTTGGCCTCTCCTAATTTTTGTCTGGATTGATCCTTAGACATGGTCCTTTTACCTGCTGTAATCTTCTATGAAGTTGAAATTATAGTTACAGATATACATGATATATTCAAGAATCCACTATTTTCTCAAAAAGACCTTTTTAATACCTTAAACGCCCTTCACTGCCTTGATAAATTTATTGACATGACATAAAGTTTGGTGTACCTAAACATTGTCTTTCATGGAGGAATAGATGACGTTAAAAGAACTTAATAAAAAATGCAGTTGCTTTGCCAGAAAGTTACAAAAAGGCAGCATCAGTGAAAAGTGCAGAATTCACCATGGCCCTCTTTCTGAAAGCTGTCAGGCTGGTAAAATAAAAATCTGCAAGGTTACCGGAGACAGAAAACTCTGTGCCAGAATGGCATCACTTGGTGTTCTTCCCGGGGAAGAGGCAGAACTTATCTGTCCTCAAAAAGGTTCTCAATGCCTTTTAAAAATTCACGGCGGAACGCTCAGCCTGGATCAGACAACAAGTAATAATATTATTGTTCAATCAGTATAAAAAATAAAAAGTAAATTTTGCAGGCAGTAGCTTGAAAAGCACTGCTTTTTTTTGCGGCCAGCAGTTTAGTCGCCCCTAACTATGAGGTTCCCATGTGGCAAACAATCATCACTGTTCTCATTGTCGCCCTTGCTCTATTTTTCATAGGGAAAAAACTGTATTATATAGTTAAGCAGGCAGTAGATCCCAAGCAGGATATCTCCTGCAGTTGTGGCTGTAGTGGCTGTTCTGTATCAAATTGTAACAGCAGAGAAACAAACAAATAATAACATAACTACTTCTGTAATTTCCAAACAAATGAGTGACAAATCTATCACAGTTGCCCTTGCCGGCAACCCGAATGCCGGCAAAACAACCCTTTTCAATAAACTTACAGGCGCAAGACAGCACGTTGGGAATTATCCCGGAATTACTGTCGACCACAAGGAAGGTTATTTTAATCATGATGGCCGGGAGATCGTCATTACAGATCTTCCAGGCACCTACTCCCTCACTGCCTACTCAGTTGAGGAAATCGTCAGCCGTGATTTTCTGACAACGCAAAGACCTGACGTGGTCATTAATATTGTAGACGCGTCCAATCTTGAACGAAATCTCTACCTCACCACACAGTTTCTTGAAATGGGCGTTCCCCTGGTTATAGCCCTGAACATGATGGATGTTGCCAAAGATCGCGGCATTGAGATTAAATTTGCAAAGCTTGCTGAACTCCTTGGAATTCCTGTCGTGCCGATCATTGCCAGGTCAGGAAAAGGTACTGACGAGCTCATCAGGCAGGCTATTAGGATTGCTGATTCTGATAAAAAATGGATCCCCAGGGATATTTCGTATGGCGAAGACCTTGACGAAGTTCTCATGGAAATCATTGCTGCAATCGAGAAAGCTTCTTTTCTTACAGAAAGATATCATGCGCGCTTCACAGCAATAAAATACCTGGAACATGACGACCAGATGCTCACCAAAGGGCAGGAAGCTGATCAGGAACTTGCCAGACAGCTGGAACAAACCGTTGGAACCATCTCTGATCACCTCCTGAAAACCATGGATGTGTACCCGGAAGCCATCATAGCAGATCATCGATATGGATTTATCAAGTCTATTATCAGACAGGGCGTGATGACGCACAAATTTGATACGGACCGCCTGTACACGTCAGATAAGATAGACAAGGTTCTCACCAACCGTTTACTCGGGCCACTTGTTATGCTCGGTATTCTTTTCGGGCTTTACCAGTTCACTTTTTCCTGGAGCGAACTGCCTGTTGCCTGGATGGAAGGTCTTTTTAGCTGGCTTGGTGCCATTGTCGAGACCACCCTGCCCGACGGTATGCTGAAATCAATGGTAATCTCAGGAGTTATTGACGGTGTTGGTGGTGTACTTGGTTTCGTGCCTCTTATCATGTTCATGTTTTTTGGAATCGCAATTCTTGAAGATTCCGGCTATCTGGCACGAGTTGCATTCATGATGGATCGGGTATTTCGTATGTTTGGGCTTCACGGTTCAAGTGTTATGCCATTTATCGTGTCTGGCGGTATTGCAGGCGGCTGTGCAGTGCCTGGCGTCATGGCAACCAGAACCCTGCGCTCACCCAAAGAAAGAATGGCAACCCTGCTCACGGTTCCTTTCATGAACTGTGGTGCAAAAGTGCCGGTCCTTGTTTTACTGATTGGTGCTTTTTTTGCCGATCACAAAGCTCTCTACATGTTTCTCTTTACCATGCTGGCCTGGCTTGTTGCCCTGTTTGCAGCAAAATTTCTCCGCATGACAGTATTAAAGGGTGAGGCGACACCATTTGTCATGGAACTTCCCCCTTATCGTTTTCCAACACTTCGCGGCCTTATTATTCATACCTGGGAACGAACATGGCAGTATATCAAAAAAGCGGGAACAGTAATTCTCGGTATTTCCATTCTTCTCTGGGCACTGATGACCTTTCCAGGCCTCCCACAATCTGAGCAAGACACATTCAACGCTGCACGCAACACTATAACAAACAGCTACTCAGAAGCAGTGCAACGCGAAGTAATGGATTTCAATGATAATACAGATGTACTCTCAGAAAAGGCGTTGGAACTTAAAAACAGGCTCAAAGAAATCGAGCAGGAAGAGTCAGGATTAACTCTGCGTAATTCAGTGGCAGGCAGGATTGGCAGTTTTTTTGAGCCTGTTTCAGTTTATGCAGGTTTTGACTGGAAGACAAACATTGCAATGCTTGGAGGCTTTGCTGCCAAGGAAGTTATCATTTCCACCTTGGGCACAGTTTATTCCATGGGAGATATTGATGTGGATGACGCAGACTCCCTGGGAAAGAGGCTTGTTAAAGATCCGAGCTGGAACAGTGTTGTAGCTGTTTCAGCGTTAATATTTATTATGTTTTATGCGCCCTGTTTTGTCACAGTTGTCTGCATCGCAAAAGAGGCGTCCTGGAAATGGGCATTTTTTTCAATGGCCTTTAACACGACATTTGCTTTTTTTGCATCCGTGCTCGTGTTTCAGATCGGCAATTTACTGGGATAGCATGATGCCTGGAACAACTCCAGACATCATGCCGATGCCTACAGCAGTCTGCGCATAACTTTCTGAAAGCAATCCCAGTCAGTAATCTGCCATAAATACATTTTTGTTAAACTCTTTTCGCGTAAAACCATCTTACATGTCTCCTCAGGTATTACCTGTATGATGGCCTGAGAAACAAAAAAAATCCCCAGGCCGATAATGTTCAGACCTGGGGATTTCCCTTTATATCCACAAGATCAGTTAATCACTGATATTCCTCGACAGCGGTCACCTCATTTTCAGGCAGGTTTTCTGACTTCCGGATTATTCTTTTCCTGCGCCTTCCCGACAATAATTATACGTCAGTGGCAACATGCAGGTTTTGTCCCCGGTTACAGCGGCGGGCCCGTCTTCGATTCACACGAAGTTCCCTTTTCAGTCCTCTCACAGACACCTGAATTTCAAATATAATATCCTGGAGCAATGGAGTTGTCAAGCAAACATGAGCCAGACATACAATATATTGCGGCAGACTACGACAAGCACCACAACACAGCGCGCACAACCATAAAGCAGGAAACAAAAAACCCCATCAGGATCATTTCCTGATGGGGTGAGATAAGAGAGAGAAAAAAGAATTCTTATTTTTTTACAGGAGCCTGATTGCCTTCCATCATTCCCTGTCCGCCCATCATTCCGGGGCCACCCATCATTCCCTTTCCTTTCATCATCATACCATGACCTTTCATCATTCCTCTACCGCCATGGTGTGCTCCGTGGCCATCACAGTTTTGCATACCATGACCTCTTCCAATAAAATCGCCAAGTCCAGCTGCCTTTGCTTTTGCACGCATGGATGCGCGAAGATCAAACAGTTCACCGGCAAGTTTACCAATTGCTGCTGGATCAGGATTAGTTGAGCGCATGTATGCTCTTTTTTCAGCACGTTTTACAACCATTTTTTTTCTTAATGCTTGTGTATCATTGAAAAAGGTTTCAAATTTTGCCTTTGTGGCTTCATCCATCTGGGCTGTTGCTGCATACATACCAGCGCCCGGGCATCCTTCGCCACCGCCGCCCATCATACCACCCATCATACCCTGCCCTCTGTTAGCCGAGGCCTGATACATTCCGGTTAATCCTATAATTGCTGCCATTGCTGTTATTGCGATTGCTTTTTTCATGTCTATGTCTCCTTTAATTGGATAGGTTGCAACATATGTTGCCACTTGTTTGCGTTAAACTAAGCAACGAACATGCCAGAATAGACAACAAACTCTTAAGCAATTGAATAATAAGGGGATACTATGGATCGAAGAATTGTTACCAACTTGATTCTAAAATGAAACAGGGTATCTTTTTCCCGGATTGTTTTTCACTTCGGGTAATAATTACCCTGTCAAAAGGCACAAATGACAAAATTATAATAACAAGATTAATCGCTCATGTGTTTTGGTTTAAGAAAATAACAGAAGTTTTGAGAAAGGAAAAAACAAAGCCCCTCTGGAACAGACCAGAGAGGCTTTGGGGAGGGAAGAAAAATGAAATACATTTTCCTTATCTTATTACAACAAGCGTGCCATACAGTAGATTGAACATACAAGGCATTGTTTTAACGAATAATTCGCAAGGAACGAGTCTTACTAACAAAAAAAGATATTCAAAAAAGTGTATCCTTTTTACCCACCCTACCCAGAAATTGAGTAATTTCTACTCAACAAATCTCTTAAATTATATGACCTCCGCAACCTTTCCACCACGTCGTTGGTCGGCAGCACCCTCAATACCAGGAATCACAGCGTGAACACCACCAAAATAGACACCTTTTGATTGCCATTCATTCACAGCCACCTGTCTCTTTAATAGTTCAACATCTGATTCAGGAAATCCGGGTTCCAGCTGAACAACGTCTCCGTCCCAGTGTAAACGTGGTGCATCAACAGCTTCCTGAATGTGACGCTTAAAGTCGATCACCTGGGTGAGAACCTGACTGACAGCAGTCCTGATCCTCTTTGAGCCTCCGCTACCAATGACAAGCTTTACTTCACCATCTTTAACGAGCAGAGATGGCGACATCATAGAAGCAACGCGCTGGCCCGGAGGACTTGAGTGAAATCCTTCTGGATGTAAGTCATCTTCTCCCATCATATTGTTTAGCATAACACCGGTGCCAGGGGCAAAATATCCGGCCCCTTCACCATTTGAACATGTCATGGCAGCACAATTCCCTTTCTTATCAGCTATGGATATATGGGTTGTGCCCCTTGAAAAAAGGCGTATATTTTTTACACACTGTGTACATTCCATGCTGCCAAGAAATTCCTGCAGATCTTGTGCAGTGCTGAGCCCGCTGGCTCTTACTTTTTCAACCTCCTGCATGAGACCTGTGGTATGAACGAGGTACTCTCCTGAGCCAAACCCATAATCGGGCATGCCAGAGAGCGACTGCAGGGAAAGAGAAAGGCCGATGAGAGGTCCGCCCATGGATGGTGCCGGAGCCGTGTAAAACTCATATTCCCTGAAAGGAACAGACATGGGTGTTTGTTCCTTCACTTTGTATGCAGCCAGATCTGCCCGGGTTAACAATCCCTCATTTTCTTCCATTTCCCGACCTATTTTCGCAGCCAGCTCACCGAAATAAAAATTATCCCCCCCATCGATAACAATTTCCTCAAGGAAAGAGGCAAGATCAGTATTCACGAGTTGATCTCCTTCCTGGAGATAGTTACCACCCGGTTCGTAAATTGTTCTTCCGCCAGGGAACAGGGTCATGATCGGATAAAGAAGCTGCAGGAAATAAGCCTGATTTTTGTTTAATGTATGTGCCCTGGCAAGCTCAATGGAAGGAGCAAGAACATCAGCCAGATCCATAAATCCCAGCCTTTTGTGAATATGGAGTAAGCCTTTAAGGGTGCCGGGAACAGCAACCGACCCAAGTCCCACATTAAAATCCTGCTTACTGCCGGAAAACTGTACCGTTACAGGGAAAAAATGAGGCTCGTCCACCTTGTTTTTTATTTCAATCCCTGGAGTATCAACAAAAAAGTCAAAAAACAGATTCTGCCCTTTATCTGCCGAATGACCAAGCAACAATCCGCCACCACCAAGACTGTTCAGTGCAGGCTCAACAGCGCTTGAAGCAAAACCTGCGGCAACTACCGCATCAAAAGCATTACCTCCACTTTTTAAAACTTGTGCTGCAGCCTCACTGACCAGGGGATGTCCTGAGGCAACAATTGCTTTACTATATTTATTCATGACCAGAAGTTCTCATGTAGTTGTTTTATTACCTTTTTAAAATCACTACCTTTTGCATAGACACGCCTTTGGCAATCCGCGCCCGGACCTTCTTCAAGAATCCTGTCCAGCATCTTCATATATCGTTCAGATCCAAAGCGCTTTACTGCAGGCTGTACCTTTTGTATGAGGCGTTCAACTGCCTCTCGTATGCTCATTTTCCCGCCTCCAAGGATACCAAGAGGGTCGAAAAATTTTCCAGCAAGTCCGTACCGGACAGCCTGCCACTTGTTGCATCTCAAAAACTGATGATTACATTCGGTCTCAACCTTATCTGATTCGGCAAGAGTTGCCACAAAACTCTGGATCAGAGCAGTGAGAGCCAGAATATCACCAAACTGTGTGGGTAAATCACAGGCGCGAATTTCAAGGGTCCCAAAACCCGGGTGGGGCCTGGAGTCCCACCAGAGATCTTTGATCGATTCAATCACTCCTGCATCTTTTAACAGGCTGATCTCAGCAAGAAAATTCTCCCAGGTACCGATTTCCTGATAAATACCGGCCAGTGGCAATGCTTCAAAAAGCTTTGTCCGATAGGACATGAGCCCTGTATCTTCTCCATGAAAAAAAGGGGATGAAGCGGAAAGTGCAAGAAACAGTGGTAGATAGGGTTGAATCCTGTCACATACCTTGATTGCAGTATCTCCATCAATCATGCCGACATGCACATGAAACCCCTGGGAAATAAAGCGTCGGCCTACAATCTGCAGTTCCTCCATTATCCGTTCGTAACGATGATCAGAGGTGAGTACCTGATCTTCGGATCTGGCAAAGGGATGAAGAGATGCAGCAAAGAGAAGGCAGTGGTTATCTGCTGCCAGTTCCTCTGCCATGGAACAGATCTGCAACAGATCATTTTCAACATCGCGCACAGATTTGCAGATACCGGTACGAATTTCAAGAATGGAGCGTATCCATTCGTGGGTTATTCGAGGACGTAGAATTTCAGGTGCAGACTCAAGGAGAATCGGTGCAAGGGGGGCAAGGTTCAGACTCTCTTCATCAAGTGTCTGAAACTCAAGCTCCACACCAAGCGTATAGGAGGGACTGGAAACAAATGTGAGCGAATTCTGCTCTGTTTCTTTTGTCATTGGAGTTCCTCTAGCCCGCATTTCTCATGAACATTTTGTTCGAAAGCAGATAACAACGTTATATTACTATGTAATTACTGAGCAAGACAATTGGTTACTTTCCACAAAATGTTCATCGAAAGCGAGTCGATACAGCTTCATCTGCCGCGTCTCTGATCCAACAGCCATAAGCAACTACTGCCCATTGGATCGTTCCTCGCATATGCAGCCGTCTCAACTCGCGAAAAATACGGGCCATTCTCAGGCTATCCCAGTAAAAATCTTTGCGCCACCTCTGCGTACCAGCTCGCGCCAATTGGAAAAACCTTCTCATCAAAATCGAAAAACGGGCTATGTGCATGCCCGGTTTCATCAGAAAGCTTTGCGCCAAAACGAACAAGGCATCCTTGAGTTTTCTGCTGGTAAAAAGCAAAATCCTCGCCGCCAAGGCTTGACGGTCCCTGAGAGACCACATTTTTTTCCTGGACAATTGCACAGGCTGCCATTCCGGCAAACTTTGCAGCAGTATCGCTGTTGATAACTGCCGGCAAACCCGGTGGGAATTGAAGATTAGCCTTTACTCCATAACCGTCCGCATTACCTGCTACCTTTCTTTTCAGTGCAGAAATGACATTATTTCTGGCCTCAGGAGTGGTACTTCGAATAGTGCCTTCAATAACTGCCTCACCGGCAACCACATTAAGTATTGTCCCAGCTCTTAATTTTCCCACAGTTATAACTGCAGCGTGATTTGGGTCAACCTCCCTTGCAACAATTGACTGCATGGAAGTGATCAGTCCGGCCGCTGCAACAATGGTATCTTTACACTCGTGAGGTCTTGCGGCATGACCACTCTTGCCGGTCAGCGTAATGATAAAAGGATCTGCGTAGGCACAGATAATCCCTTCATCAACGGTTACAACTCCAGTGTCAAAATGTGTATCTATGTGTCCAGCAAAAATTGCTGAAAGATCATCAATGGCACCGGCTTGCACCATCATATCCGCGCCGTTTCCTTTTTCTTCAGCAGGCTGAAAAATAAGACGCACCCTGCCGGACAAATCCATCTGCTGTAAAAGGGCTGCTGCTCCAAGAAGCATGGCAACATGGCCATCATGGCCGCAGGCATGCATAACGCCAGGATTTGTTGAAGCAAATGACAGCCCGGTTGCCTCCTGTATTGGTAACGCATCCATGTCTGCCCGGAGCCCGACAGTCAGGCCCCTTTTCGAATTTCCAATATCCGCCACTATCCCGGTTTCAGTGACTTTCTTGTATGCAGTAACACCAATTTCATCCAGCTTTGCGCAAATATAAGCAGCCGTAGCGGCTTCCTGCAGAGCCAATTCAGGGTTTTGATGGATCGTCTGCCGGATTTCCTGCATCCAGGTAAAAAGCTTGGCTGAAACTGTTATCTGCTGTTCGTTCTGCTTTTCCATAATAACTCAGTTTATGCGAATGGACCCGACATCAGAATCATCGGTCGCGCTTTCCTCTTCCACATTTTCGGGTTCACTTTCTTCCTCATTCTCTAAAGTACCGGAAAAAGCGGATTTCACCACAGGGGTAACAGTTTCGACAGCTTCGGTTTCAACTTCAGATTCTTCTTCCTGCTCGTCATACTCTTCAAGATTTGGTATCCCCCTTGAAAAGGGCTGTTTAAATACCGCTATCAATCCGTCACTCACTTCTGTAAACGAGATAAGCTCCCAGCCGGCTTTGCCGTAATCATTCAAGGTACTCTCTATCTCTGATTCATCCAGAAAGGCACCGCCAAGAAGGCCATCTTTTTTCATACTGAAATGTACTGTTTTGTAGCTCCAGCGCATTGTTTACCTCACAATATATTAAACTATCTGTCGATTTTTTTATAATTTCAACCTGAATACGTTACGGCTGTGTGATTTTTTCAATTTAACTTATTAAGTTAACAGAATAAAAGTTGACCCAATCAGGTTCAAGTAATCAGGGATAAAGATATGCATCATCTTTGAATTGCCCTTCATATATCTTGCCGTTCTTCAGGACTAATTTACCAAATCCATTTCTGCGCCCCATTTCAAATTCGCCATCATAACGACTGCCGTCAGCGGAAATTAGCACTCCTTTTCCATGTGGCATATCATCCTTAAATTCTCCGGTGATAACGCTGCCATCAGCGTAGGTCAGTTTTCCTTTTCCCTGAAAACGACCAAGATGAAAGTCCCCTTCATAGTTGCTGCCATCGCTGAAATAGTAGCTGCCCTTTCCTGAAAAATGATCCTTTTCAAACTGCCCTGCGTACCTGGAGCCATCCGGATAACTGAAGACCCCGGTTCCTTCTTTTACACCTTGAACAAAATCACCCTGGTAGCGGCGACCATTAGAATACTTATAAATGCCGCTGCCATAGAGTTTTCCTTTGCTGAGAGCGCCTTCATAGATATCACCACTTGGGTATTCCACAATGCCGTTTCCATCCATAAGGCCATGCTTCATCTGTCCATGATAGAACATTCCGTTTGCATAAAGGTATTCCACCCTGCCATCCACAGGTTGTTTATCTGAGGCACGGCAGACCCTGCCCTTATGCAGGATGTAACCGGTTGCTTTTGGCTTAGCCACCGATGCTTCCACTTTATCAATGTCCTTTGCAACAATTGTGGGAGCATTTGTCTCAACAACTTCAATTGGTGGTTCATCCACAACTTTTTGAACCGGTTTTCCATCTATGAAGGTACCGGTGAATCGTTTGCCGTCAGCAGATTTGAGTTTTCCTAACCCATTGGCCTTGCCATTGCGAAATTCTCCTTCATAAACCGAACCATCTGCATAAAAATGTTTTCCATTGCCATGACGCAGGCCATTATGAAATTCTCCTTCATAACGGCTCGAATCAGGGTAATAAAGAATTCCTTTTCCCTGCATTTTTCCGTGGTCAAACTGGCCCACATACCGTGTTTTGTCGGTATAGACCAGCTCACCTTCTCCGTGCCGGTAATTGTCTAAAAACTCACCGGTGTAAACCCTTCCATCACCATATCTTAAAATACCATGGCCATTGTAGGCATCCCTTGCGAAATCGCCCTCGTAATGATTCTGATCGCTGCCTTCCCAAACACCGTGCCCCCGACGTTCCCCGCCATAATAACCGCCGGTGTATTTAGAGCCGTCACCATACATTCTGGTGCCGATTCCGGCTGGCTTGCCATTATGAAATTCACCTTCAAACCAGGTGTTGTCCGGATAGGTCAGTTTCCCCTGTCCTTCCAGTAAATCAATCCTGAACTCGCCCTCGTAGTGACGGCCATCAGGATAATCGAGAACTCCGGTGCCATGGTAATGTCCGAGATGAAATTCACCTTTGTAGATACTACCATCTTTATTGTTCAAGACTCCCTGACCATCGATAACATTATCCTGAAACTGGCCCTCATATCTTCTGCCATCCGGGCTTGTGAGAACTCCTTTGCCATGAAACCGGCCTTTTTCAAATTCCCCATCATATTTCATCCCATTGGCATAGGTAAGTATCCCTTTCCCGTGGATGGCACCAGCTCTAAAATCGCCACTGTAGCGTCTGCCATCTTCATGAACAAGTATACCGTAACCATTTTTGCAGTCTCCCTGCAGGCATTGGCCAAAAGCAGCGCCGCTGCACAGGAAAACTGCAGTAAGCACAATTCCTGCAAATATGTATTTTGTCTTGTCCCCCACGCTTCTCTTCTCCATCAGGAATATGCCTTTTTCACTTCTTCAGCAATTATCTTAATGCCCTTTGCAACCAGTTCCTCATCCTGTGAATAGGTCACTCTGATACACTCATTCTGATGCTGCCACGCCCGTTCAAGGCCTGGAAAGAAAAAATGCCCGGAAACAACCAGCACATCTCTTGCCTTGAGTCGTTGATACAGCTCATGGCTGGATATGGGCAGATCTTCAAACCAGAGCCATAAAAACATAGCGCCTTCAGGTTTATGTATTTTATATGGGGTTCCTTTCAGCTCCTCATGGAACCGGGCAAAAGCCTTTTCCATTTTCTGCTGATAGAAAGGTTTGATAACATTTCTGCTCAGTTCCAGAACTTCTCCACTTTCAACCATCTCATGGGCAAGCATGGCACCAAAGCTTCCGGTTGAAAGGTTCATTATGGCATTCATACCGGACACTGCCTTGACTACTTCACTGCGGGCAACGATAATTCCGGTCCTGGCAGCCGGAAGCCCCAGCTTGGAGAGTGACAGACAAACGATTATATTCTCATTCCATACAGGCTTTGCTTCTGTGTAGATAATGCCTGGAAAGGGAACTCCGTATGCGTTGTCAAGGATCAGGGGCACATCGTGTTCTCTGGCCAGCTCATCAAGATGTGCTATCTCATCATCGGTGAGCACATTCCCAGTTGGGTTTGTCGGGCGAGAGACACAGATGGCACCGGTTTCAGACCCTATATTGAGGTTTTCAAAATCAACATGATATTTAAACTGATTATCCTCAAGAAGCTCAATTCGGGGTCTGCTTGAAATAAAGAAAGAGTCACAGGTTCCAAGGTCTGCATAACCGATATATTCGGGTGCCAGCGGAAGACGAATCTTCCTGGAGGCACCTCCGGGATACTTGCCTGCAAACATGTTGAAAAGAAGAAAAAATCCTGCCTGACTTCCGTTTGTCAGACAGATATTTTCAGGCCCCACATCCCAGCCATATTCACGACTGAGCAGTCCTGCCAGAACATCAACAAAATCTTTTTCTCCCTGAGGCGGATCATAGACACCTATCAGTTTCTGAAAAGAACTTTTGTCAGCAGCAAGAAACTGCAAACGTTTCTGAATAACTTCCTGAAAACCAGGCACATGACCGGGATTGCCCCCTCCCATCATGATCATATCATCACCGCCAGTGGCCAGAGCATTTCCAAGATCATCCATCAGACTGAGGATCCCTGCACCGCTGGTAAACTGTTCACCAAATTGAGACAACTTCATATTCAATACTCCCTGCTCTTAAGCTACTAACCCGCCACGGGATCCGCCGGAGCTGTTGTTACCACTATTCTGGTTTTTTATCTTTTTTTCTGTAAAAAGATGGCATTCCATTCCGGATGAAGCAAAAACCATTGCAGCCGGATTCTGCACAGATTTAAACCCGAGCCCCCTGCAACCTTGAGGTTGAGCAGGGTCATGGGTCACATAGTAATAGACACATTTCATGCAGTTTGGTCGATTGGCCATCTCTTATGTTTCTCTTCTTGATACAATTTTTGTAAAATCTTAATAAAATCAGCGCCATTTCATCGCCTTCCTTACACTAAGATATCATTCTTTGCTTTTTCATAAAAGTGATGAACTCGCAAAAAGATAAAATCTACGATAGATTTGTAAAAAACTTCATATTCGAGGCGCGTAAAAGATTTATCATTTCAGTGTACTAACGTGCGTTGTAATAATAAATCTTTTGCAGCAACGAAGAAGATGAAGAGTTTTTACAAATCCATCAAAGTAACAAATAAAGAGATGCCTCCTGCAACTGCCATCATGGAACCGACGAGAATAAATCCGGCGCTGATGGAATACACGTCGCCAATCCAGCCTATTAAAGTGGGCATCAAACCACCACCAATGAGAAAAGAAATAGGCAGGCAGAGAGAAACTGCAAGGTTTCCATACTGAGCAGAGCCAAGCTTTGAAAGCACTGCAAATCCCGGAGGAAAAAAACAGACTGCAAATAGAGGCTGTGCCACAACAAGTACGATCAGCCACATGTTATCACCGACCATTGCCATTGATGCAGTGAGAAGACCTGTCAGCAGAAGCAAAATTGCCATAACCTGTTGTTTACCAAATTTATCGCCAAACCAGCCACCGGCAAGTGGCATCAGAATTGCGGCAACCCTTGATAATGCAAGCAGGCGGTTTGCCTTGCTGGAATCCATCCCATGATCATGCACCAGAAACAGAGGTGCCATGGAATAGATACCGAGTGTAGAACAGATTGCCAGGGAAAAAAGGACTACCATTGCCCAGAATATGGGCATGCGAAATAATGTTGATGAGGCAGACAAATCAGGTGCCCGGCCCTTTTCTTTGGAGCCATGGGAGCTGATCGCATAACTTATTCCACCACCAATTATAAATATACTCAACAGGGTAAGCCCCTGCCGCCATGGCAGGAAAGAAAGAAATAGTTCACAGAGAAGCGGGGCTGCCACAAAACCGAGATTAGGAGCAAGCTCATGGATGGCCATCCCCCTTGAAAGGTAAGCTGGAGCAACCAGATTTGCAATAGTTGCAAGACCTGAAGGAAAATAGATCCCTGCACCAAGCCCCAGGCCCAGAAGTCCAAGCTGCAAAGTGAACAGGGTTTTACATCCACTAAGAATAAATAGAGCAAGGCCAAGGGTAAGGCTCGAAAGAACAATGGTTCGTTTATGGTTGATTTTTGCAGAAACAAAGCCTGATGAAAACACTGAGAAAAAATAGCCAACAGAAATAAACAGAAAAAGCGAGCCGGATTGGGCATGGGCAATTCCCATTTCCTGTTCGATTACAGGGAGAAGCGGTGAGAAGATAACCCTTGAGGTAAAATTAAGAAAGAACAATCCTGCCAGAAAAAATAATCCGCTGATAACTCTGGAAAGATGCTGCTGTGGAACAGTTACATTCATATAGTTTTACTTTGTAACAGTTCCGGGAAAGGAATACATCTAAAAGCTCTGAAGGAGGTATATGCTTGGCAAGTGCCTGTTCATAAATGGACTTTTTCTCCTAACTCTTTGTTGTATGAGAAATTTCATCCTCGGGATATCAAACCTATGTCAGCGGCAGAATTAATCCTGCGCCTCGATTTAGAAAAAAATCTCATTCCCGGACAGACACCGGTATTTCATTTCGCGAAAACATTTACACTGTATCTTAAGAATAACAGATAAAATTCAAACCATTACGAAGTAAAAAGTATGTAGCAAATTACCGGAACAGCCAACTGGTTAATCACGAATCCTGCGTTTCCAAATTTCCATCCATAGCCTGTCATACGCAATTGCGGCAGGAGATCCGGGGCATGTAACAGCCACCGGTTCACGAGTTATCCCCATTTTTTCCACATCAGACAGGTAGGGAACCAGAGTTCGGAGAAAAACCTTTTTCTTTCTGTAGTTCCTCACAGTATCTGCATGCATGTTTTTCCTTCGCTCCACCATTGAAAAAAATGCGCGCAGTTTTTTACGTTTTACCCCTATTTTTTCGAAAAATTTAATCAATTGGGCCAAAGCTCTGATGGATAAGGTTGTTGGAATAACCGGAGTAACCACCTGATCTGCTGCAATTATGATATTTTGTGACAACAGACTAATATTAGGTGGACAGTCAATGATCAGGACATCATATTCATCTGCAAGGTTTGAAAAAATCCCTTTTAACTCCTCACTTTTTCCCTTCTCAAGTGCAAGGTCCAGGTTCCTGAAAGAAAAATGAGCCGGCAGCAAGTCGAGATGAGGATAATCCGACTGGCGGATATTATTTTCAAGGTTTCCTTTTAAAAATTGCTTTTTATTGAATTTTTTCTTTGGTCGTACCCGATAATAGTATCCTGCAGCACCCTGCGGATCCATATCACAGAGCAGGGTGTTTTTGCCTCTCATGGAAGCTGCATAGGAAAGGTTTACTGCAGCGGCAGTTTTACCTACTCCGCCTTTGCTTGAATAGACTGCTATTACATTCATTGCCAGGACCTCACCCTATATTAAGACCTGTAATCAGCATTGATCCTTACGTAATCGAGGGAAAAATCACAGGTATAAACCTCTTCACAGCCAATACCGTCTTTCAGATCAATACAGACCACGATTTTTTTCTCTTTCAATAGTTCGGTGGCAGCTTTTTCAGCCTCTTTACCGACAGCCAGACCATTTCGGACAAGCACAACATCACCAATGGCGATATCAACACGTTCCGGATAAATACGAACACCGGATCTTCCCATGGCCGCAAAAATACGTCCCCAGTTCGCATCTTCACCAAAAAAGGCAGTCTTGACAAGATTAGAATTGGCGACAGTTCTTGCTATCTGTTCTGCTTCTGCCTCTTCCTTGGCTCCGCAAACACGGATTGTAATACATTTACTTGCACCTTCACCGTCGCTGACAATCTGCAAGGCCAAATCTTTCAATATATCCTCAAGAGTATCTTTGAAGAGTTGCCTGTCAAGCGAGTTTTCCTCATCAATCCACTCATTGGAGGCAGTACCGTTTGCCATTACCAGAACCATATCATTTGTACTGGTGTCGCCATCCACAGTGATCCGGTTAAAGGTTCTGCTCACTGCATGGGTCAGTGAATCGTGCAATTCAGGAAAACTTATCTGTGCATCGGTGATCACAAATGAAAGCATGGTTGCCATGTTGGGCATGATCATCCCTGCCCCCTTGGCCATTCCCATGAATTTGACTTCTTGGTCGCCCATTCTCACAGTTCGACTGACAACCTTTGGCACAGTGTCTGTGGTCATGATGGCATTGGCCACCTTTTCAAAATTATCTTCACTCAGGCCCTTAACCAGCTCGTCCATGGCTCCTCGAAAAGCAGGAACATTCAGTTGTTCTCCTATCACTCCTGTGGAGGAAAGGAGTACCATCTCATCATCAATTTTCAATCGTGAAGAAAGAAGAGAACTGGTAACAAGAGCGTCCTCCATTCCTTTCAGGCCGGTGCAGGCATTTGCACTCCCGCTATTAACAAGTATTGCCTGGGCACGTCCGAGCTTCAGACGTTTCTGGTCAATGGTAACAGGTGCTGCCTTCACCTGATTTTGAGTGAAAACCCCGGCGGTAACTGCCGGGACATTGCTGTATATAAGCCCAAGATCCAGCCTGTCACTGTACCGGATTCCTGCTGCCACTGCAGAGGTGGAGAAACCTTCAATCTTCATGCGCTGGTAACCTCAATTAAAATGAAACTATAAAAATTTGTACTTTACCATTTCGGTGATTAATAATGCCAGAGAAAAATTAGGACTTTACAGGATATTATCCTGTTTTTTTTACAGAGAAAATATTCTCTGTAGTTCTCATATCACCATGTTTAGCACTTACCAGTTTAAGATCTTTTATATTTTCACTCTAAAGAGTAAGGTGTTAAGCGACACCTAAGCCAATCATTTTAACAGATAAATATTTATGGAAACTGAAGCTATACACTGGAGCGTTCAACTTCCTGCAGTCATCATTCCTCTCGCTGATTTCTTTATTCGACTGAGCCTCTCAATACGCGTCATTATGCGTAAACGCCAATATGGCGTTACACTTGCCTGGCTGGTTGTCATCCTGCTTGTTCCATTTGTAGGTGCCCTTATTTACCTCTTTTTCGGAGAAAACAGAATCGGAGAAACCAGGGCCAGGCGTGCTAAAGAATCCCTTAATCATTACCTAAAATGGCTTGAATCGTTAAAGACAAAACTCAAGTTTCGGGGTTGACCAAAACACAATAGAAAACATAGCCAACCAATTAAAATAATGACATATTAACGTGAAAAGCCTTTCACTTT
>DQTH01000260.1 GCA_015662865.1 Desulfocapsa sulfexigens | reverse complement strand
TTGAAGCGTGCGGGGAAAATTTTCTTCCATAACCCACTACACTACATGTAGTAGTCGCTGGAGTCAAGTGCATACCCCAGTTTACACTATTGCTGCGTTTTCGGCCTGCCCGGGAATTGCTGAGTCGGACCACAAATCACCAAGATTATTTTTCAAACATAAAGAAAGAAATAATGTGAATGTCTCATCGTGAAGATCTTTGCATTTAACTTCGCCACAAAGTGTAATCTCTATACTTTCTTCAGTTTCTGTTACTTCTTCACAGGCAATAATCGTTTTGACAAATTCGCCTGGCTTTTGTTCTCCTGTTAGATCAAACCCGTAACCTTCTGATTCTATAATTATTTCAACATCATATTTTTCCAGTAATATTGCTAACAGTTGCCCTACCAGATCAAATACCGCCAGTTCAACCTGTCCATTAATAGTTGGATACTTACGTGTTTGTTGTTTTATCAGTTCCATTTTCACCATGCTCCACCTGAATTATCGATAATATGAAAACAATATAATGTAACACCCACACAGCGTCTTGGCAGTTTGCGACATTCTTTTGGCAGTTTACGACAAATCGTATTATATTATTTTCCACTATTTCATTATTGATCTTCATTACAGTGGAACTGAATGTATCTGACAAAACTTGCGAGTATTCAGCTGGTCGTCTGGAATATCCTGGAGAAATACAATGAGGATCCTGTGCCTGTATTCAAACAGGTGCAACTAAACCCGAGCCTCATGCATAAACCCGGAACACGGCATTCGCTGCGGAAAATTGCTGAATTGTGGATAGAAACCGGAAGAAGAATCAAAGACCCATGCTTTGGCCTGACAGCTGCAACATGCTGGCATCCGAGTTATTTTGGAACTTTAGGCTATGCCATGCTGGTCAGTAAGAGCCTGCGGGTAACTCTTGAAAGACTCATTCGTTTTCACACTCAAATATAAAGATGAAGCCCACTATTCACGCGGGCGTGAAGATGCGGCACTCGCCTGGATAATGAGTCTATTGCGGGTCAATTTTCAGAATGACATTGCTCCTGTATCAGTCCACCTGACTCACCCCAAACCTGACTGCAGTGGAAAGTACTATGAGTTTTTCAAATCCCCTGTTCATTTCAACTCTTCTTTCTGCCGCCTTGCCCTACCACTTCCAGAAGTAGACCGCATTCTTCCCGGTGCCAATGAGGAATTTGCCGAATTCGGAGATCAGGCTATAAAAAAGTACCTCCTTTCGCTGGATGCGGGGGATGAAATCACACAGATAAAAAAAATATTAATTGATAACCTGCCATCAGGAAATATAACTATTGAGCAGGTGGCTGGTGAATTTGGTGTGAACACCAGAACATTACAGCGCATTCTGCAAAAAAAAGGCACTACTTTTCTTTCACTTCTAAATGAAACCCGGATGGAAATAGCCAAGAAGTACATACAGGACAAATATATGGATTTAACAGAAATTGCTTTCCTGTTGGGATTTGCCGAGCTCAGCACCTTTTCAAGATCATTTAAAAGATGGACAGGAAAATCACCGATCCAATACAGAAAAGCTGCATAAGTTTGCCAGGAAAAAGCACAGAAAAAAACGTCCGGATCTTACCAGATCGGGACGTTTAACTTTGCAACTCTCAAGTGGCTGCTGGGCAGGCCAATTGGAGGTTTTCTGGATGATGCTACTTAATTGATAGCTTCAGAAAGTTTGGAACCAGCTTTAAACTTAGCAACATTTTTGGCTGGAATATTGATGGTTTTTCCAGTTTGAGGATTTCTTCCTTTACGTGCTTCACGTCTGGATACAGAGAAAGTACCAAAACCAACCAGAGTTACTTTGTCGCCATTTTTCAAGGTATCTGCGATGGCTGCGAGAGTACTGTTAAGAGCTTTCTCAGCAGCAGCTTTAGAAATGTCTGCGGCACCTGCAATGTTCTCTACCAATTCCTTCTTGTTCATGAATCCCTCCCGGAAAACCTACTTTTCTAATTAAACAGGATACAGACCATTGCTGCTCCCCTTATCTCTTCTATAATTCTTTAATAGAAGCCTGATTGATTGTCAAAAGAAAAAAAGACAATTTTTTATTTTCACGATGAATCGCTTTGTCAGCACAATCCTTTATTATCACGCTTTTACAAGCCGAATCGCATACCAACCTAATTGAAGCGTCATTCAAAAGCAAGAACTAATTGCATCCTGATAAAAAATTTATACCCCCCCCAAACGCCCTATCCACGGGGGTTAAGATCAACAAGCACTCTTTCAAATCCCTCTGATTGGAAAAAATGGATAATTTCAACCCGTACTGACGAAACTGTTAATCGCTTAATATCCTTACCAGTGACCTGTAGAACAACATTTTCCCCCTCAGGTTTCACACGACAACCAGGGAAATTTCGTTCGATGAGAAAATCCTCACATTTTTCAACCAATCTCAATTTTTCATTATCCAGATTGACTCCTTCGAGAATACGGGTTGCCAGACAGGAATTTGAAAGCTTGGCATGGTTTTGCAGCTGGTATTTTTTAGCAAAAAAACGGATTTCCTCCTTATTCAACCCTGCATCAAGGAGTGGTGTTTTAATACCAAGTTCATGAATTGCCCTGAATCCAGGTCTGCAACTTTTAAGATCGTCGACATTGCTGCCATCGAGCAATACTGAACAATTGCTCTTCTCAAGCTGCCGGAGAAAAGTCTGGTACATTCTTTTTTTACAAAAATAGCAACGCTCTGCTGTGTTTGCGACAAATTCCGACCAGATGAGTGGATGAAGTTCTATCTCAAGTCTCATCTCTGCACTGATATTCAAATCAGCCAGAATTTGCGAACCACTATCTTCTTCTCTTTGTGCAATCAATTCCGACAAACCACGAAGCACAAACACATGCTCTTTACCGATTGCTTCGCAGGCCGCATATAGCAGAAGTGTTGAATCAACGCCTCCTGAAAATGCCACACCTGCACACTTATACTTTTTCAGTGTGGCAACAAGGGCTGAATATTTATCTGTACTGTCCAGTGCTAACTCCTTAAATCATCAGCATCGGGAAGAAGCTCGGCGGGTTTATTGAGAAGGAACTTGCCATCTTTCATCCAGGCTTTGAGAGTCTCTGCAATTTCTCTTGCCATTGGTAAACTGGAGAGCGGTGCTGTGGGAACCTCTTTTCCATTGACTTCAATGGTCCCGGATTTCAGCTGAGCATAACTCACTTCACCATAATTCCTGCTTATTCCGTTAGAATAATCAAAGCCATAGTCAACCACCTGAGTAAAAAGTTCTTCATCAGATACTCCAGTGTAAGCAGCCATCTCCGCGTTTAAAATCGGAATAGGAACTCCAAGCCCAACAGCCATGGTGTTGCCATAGCCAAGTATGGAAATGCCACGAATCCAACGGGCGGACATCTGTTTCATATCGCCCTGAATCATCATTGTTCCTGCGGGACGAAGGGGGGTACCATTTTCATGTCTGGGGGCATTAGGATTGTGCTGTGTTCCATGCCAGGTAACATATCCGACACCTCCACCCAGAAAAATCCTGGTTCCGATACCAATGGTTTTATAATGAGGATCGTTGAACAAAGGACTCAATTCACCTGCGCTGCAATAGTTTGCATTTCTGCAATTGGGTTTTAAGGTTCCCATGTATGTATGAACGGCCTTATCGGATAAATTCACAGCACAGTTATAATTCTGATATCCGTTTCTCGGGTTACAGAGCAGAGCATATGGAAGTTCATCTAAAGTGAATTCTTTTTTCATCTTCCTTGCAAGATAACAGTCAGTACCATATGCCTTGGCTTCAAGATAAACCTTTTTTCCTGCCAGCAGATCTTCGATAACATGTCCGCCACCATATCGAAATTCACCGGGATACAGTTTATTTAAAGGGTCATCCTCGACCGGTTCAGTTGCCCCGATATAGCAGTCAACTGCTGCAAGACCGGCATAGGCAGAAACCTTATTTATCCAGACTTTTGATGCCTTAATCGTAGGGGTCATCTGACCAAAATTAATAAAAGCGCCGGAAGAACACATGGGGGAGAAGGTTCCGGTTGTGACGACATCCACTTCCCTTGCCGCTTCTTCCGCACCCTTTGATTTTACTATGTCAACCATTTCTTCAGCCGTAACAATGACTGCTTCACCGGCTTTTATTCTGGCATTGATTTCTTCGTAGGTCTTCTGCACAGGTTTGTCACTCATGACGTAATGTTCTCTTTTTATGGGACGTTCCAAAAATGGTAACTGGCAATTAGTTAATTATCACAAAATTATGAAGCCGTAGAATATATCGTGGCATGAACGCTTATTCCAGTTCTTTTTACAACTTGACATACTTTTTTCTTTCTCCTACATTCCCATGTCATTAGATTAATCACCAGTGACAGTTAAATGTATAAATTATCAGTTTTCTTGGAAAGGAACAACAGATGACAACAGAAAAAGCCATAGACCTTCTTAAAGTTCGGGATGGAATAGATACCATCGACAATACCATCCTCGATCTACTTAAAGAACGTCTATCCCTGGCCAAAACCATTGGTCAGTTAAAAGACGAAAGTAAACGGGCAAAATGGGACCCTAAAAGGGAGAGACAGATTTACGACCGTCTCATAAAACAGAACCAGGGAGTATTCCCAGACGAGGCCCTGCATTCAATCTTTCATGAAATTATCACAACCTGCAGGTTATCCCAGCAAAAAATCAATGTAGCATACCTTGGTCCTGAAGCCACCTTCACCCATCTTGCCGGAGTCAAATACTTTGGACACTCCGCCACCTACAGTCCCATGGAATCCATCGCAGATGTTTTCTCAGAAGTGGAAAAAGGGCGAACAGAATATGGTATTGTGCCTGTGGAAAACTCCATTGAGGGAGCTGTCTTCTCCACCCTTGATTCATTTATGAAATACAGGATAAAAATCTGTGGAGAAGTGCGGATGGAAATAACCCATAACCTGGTCTGCCGATCTGGTGACATATCAGACATTCAGACCGTGGCTTCCCATGCTCAACCGCTTGCCCAGTGCCGGGAATGGTTGCGCAAGCATCTGCCGTCCTGTCCCACACTTCCAGTTTTTTCAACAGGCGCTGCAGCCCAGATGGCCGCCAATAACCCGAACATAGGGGCCATTGCATCATCACTGGCCATTAAAACCTATGACCTGCAGGTGGTTGTTAAGGGAATAGAAGATTACCGGGGCAACACCACACGCTTTCTGGTAATTGGCAAGCAATCGCCGTCTGCCAGTGGTGAAGACAGAACATCTCTACTTTTAGGACATATGGATAGACCGGGCGCACTCAACGAAATTTTAAGTGTAATAGCAAGAGCCGGTATCAACCTGGCAAAGATTGAGTCACGTCCCATAAAAGGAAAACAGTGGAAATATCTCTTCTTCCTTGACCTGATGGGTCATATTGAAGATGAGAATATCAAAGACTGCTGCAAAACCCTCAGCGCGCTCTGCTCCTACTTTGAATGGCTGGGCTCCTATCCAAGATCTGACGATTCAGCCGCCGATGCGTGACATCTGGCCACCACAGCTTGCCTGATCTTCAGCAAGAGTATGGCCTTTGGGCTTATCAAGGATCGTTTGCCTGATAAGCCCTCTGATTTCATCATCTGTCCCACCCGAACGTAACAGGGTTTTCAAATCGGCCTCCCTGTCATGGAGCAGGCAGGCTCTCAACTTTCCGGCAGAGGTCAAACGGAGACGGTTACAGGTATCACAAAAATGGTGGCTGATGGGACTGATAAATCCGATCTTTCCTGTTGAGCCACCAGGTGTAGTCAGTAAATACACCCTCGCAGGACCATCCATTCTGCAGCCCGGCAGTGGATCAAGGGTTCCCATGCTTCCAACTAGATCTTTTAATTCATCAGAAGTAATATAGGAAGATTTATCCCAGCTGGATTTTTTGCCAACCGGCATGAATTCAATGAAACGTACCTGGTACGGTTTTTCCACAGCAAGTTTTGCAAAATCCAAAAACTCATCATCGTTGACCCCTTTCATGGCTACTACGTTGAGTTTAATATCAAAACCAAGATCTGATGCAGTCTCAATTCCCTGCCACACCTGCTGAAAAAGATCAGCTCCGGTAATCTCTTTAAATCGATCCGGACGCAGAGTATCCAGTGAAATATTTAATTTGCGGATACCGGACCGGTACAATCCTTCTGCTTTTTCGTGTAAAAGAACACCATTGGTGGTCAAACGGATCTCGTCAAGCCCGTCAATCCGGGATAGCGCAGTAATAAAATCCATTACACCTTTTCTTACCAGAGGTTCTCCGCCGGTAAGACGCAACTTGTTCATCCCCATGTCAACAACCAGATTGACAATACGCAGCAATTCCTCATAACTAAGAAGATCTTTGTGGGGAAGAAGCTGCAACCCACCTTTATCATCAACAGGCATGCAGTAAACGCAGCGAAGATTACAGCGATCGGTGAGAGAGAGGCGCAGATAGGATATGGTTCGGGAAAACATATCAACCAACTGGCCGTTATTCTTTATAGTTTGTTCCTGTTTATTCATAAATCAACATCCTTTAATTCTCCAGTCTTCCCTGCACCATTGACTTTGAGAGCAATGACTAATATATTGGCATCCTCTTACCCCAATTATTGCTTTTCTGCCAGAAGTTATTTTATTAACAGAGTGGCACAATAACAGGAAAAGGAATCTGATCAGATAAAATGCTGACCCTTGGAATTGAAAGCTCCTGTGATGATACTGCTGCTGCAGTATTGGACCAGGACTGTAACCTGCTCTCATCTGTGCTCACAAGCCAGGATCAGATTCATACCCGTTTTGGAGGGGTTGTCCCGGAACTTGCTTCGCGTTGTCATCTTGAATCCATTGTACCAGTTGTAAACGAAGCACTCAACCGTGCCGGAACAACCTTACAGAAAATTGATCTTATTGCAGTCACTCAGGGCCCTGGCCTCATCGGATCACTGCTTGTCGGCTTCTCTTATGCCAAAGCTTTATCCTTTGTAAACAAAACTCCATGCGTTGGTGTTGATCACATGGCAGGACACATACTTTCTGTTTTCCTGGAGAAAAAACACCCTGATTTTCCTTTCATCGCACTTGTTGTTTCCGGCGGTACAAGTTCTATATACAGAGCTGACAGTTTTACCAGTTTCACCCTGCTTGGCAGGACCCGTGATGATGCAGCAGGAGAGGCATTTGATAAGGTAGCTAAACTGCTGGGTTTCCCCTATCCCGGTGGCCCTGTAATCTCACGGGAAGCTGAGTCAGGAAATGGCAGGGCAATTCAATTTCCCCGTTCATGGCTGGAAAAACACTCTCTTGATTTCAGTTTTTCCGGGCTTAAAACAGCGGTACTGAATCACTGCAACAGGGAAAAGCAAAAAAACAAACCGCTTAATATCCCGGATATCTGCGCATCTTTCCAGGAGGCAGCGGTGGAAGTTCTGGTTGAAAAAACCTTGCTGGCAGCTGCACAACAGAAGATTAACAACATAGTTTTGGGAGGTGGAGTTTCATCCAATCCGCGTCTCCGACAAGTAATGAAAATGCGGTGTGCAAATGAGGGTAAGAAACTCTTTATACCGAGGCCGGCCTACTGCACTGACAACGGTGCAATGATAGCGTTCGCCGGTATTCATGCTCACAGGAAAAATTCAGATTTTTCATACGATATGGATGTCTATTGCCGTTCCGTCTTAACCTGAGCAGAATATGAACCCAAAACGCACTTTTCGCTACTACTGTTTAAAATTTATCAGGCTTAAAGGCGATCCCAAGTCGCTGGCACGGGGAACGGCTATCGGCACATTCCTAGGCATCACACCAACAATCCCTTTTCATACAGTTTCTGTTCTTTTTGTTACCTTCATCACTAGAACCTCAACAATTGCCGGCTTCCTGGCAACACTTGTGGTCTGTAATCCGCTCACCTATATTCCGCAGTATTATCTTTCAACAATTCTCGGCAATATGCTTACGCCTTATGATTTCAACTGGGAACGAGTAAAAAGTGTGTTGGATGTGCTTCTCAGCAAACCGGGTTTCAGCGAATCCATGAAAGTTCTGAGTGAACTAGGTTCTGAGGCAGTCATTGTCCTTCTTGTCGGTGGATCTGTTCTGGCTCTCCCTTTCAGCATTGCCAGTTATTTTCTTTCCCTGCGATTGTTCATCAAGGTCCGGGAGAAAAGAAGAAAAAAACATTATTTAACCTGAGAGTCGACACCCCATGACCCGCTATGGTAACACCAGAAAATCCCTCAAGGACGAGAAACTTGCGCCCAGAAAACAGCTGGGCCAGAATTTTCTTGTCCATAAATCCACTGCTGAAGCTGTTGCACGATGCGGAAAAATACAATCTGACGACATCATAATAGAAGTAGGTGTGGGACTTGGAGCACTCACTCAACCCATTGCCGAGCAGGCTGAAAGAGTAATCGGTCTTGAACTGGACAGCGGACTGGTACGCTTTCATAAAGAAAAAAAAGATCTTCCTGATAACGTTACGTTGCTTCATCAGGATGTCCTTAAAGCAGATTTTGACGAACTTTACCGGCTGAGTGGAGGGCCTCTTAAAATCATGGCCAACCTTCCCTACTCCATTTCAAATCCATTTCTGTTTAAATTGATCGAGCATCAGGAAAAAATGAATTGGGCTACAATCATGCTGCAAAAAGAAGTAGCTGACAGACTGAGTGCAGAACCCGGAACAAAACAATATGGTATCCCGACAGTCCTCCTTAAAAGCTGTGCCACGGTAAAAAAGTTGTTAACGTTGAAACCTACTGAGTTTCATCCACGCCCCAAAATTGACTCAGTGGTTGTCCGCATTGAATTCACCAGAATTGATCAGGAAGATAAAAGAGTTTACGACAGATCTCTTTTCCAGAAAATCGTACGAGCCGCATTCAGTCAGCGAAGAAAAACACTTCTCAACACCCTCACAGCCAGTGGATTCTTCAGAGCCCGGGCAGATGGTGATAAAAAACTTGAAAAACAGCTCACCAGAGAAGCCATTATTGCTGGTGATATCACCCCGGGAACACGGGCTGAAGTGCTTGATCTCGACAATTTTATCGATCTCACCCTTGCCTTTTCTTCCAGGCTTGCAACTATTTCCGCGTAAACCAGTCAGGTATAGTCCATGCAGAATTTTGTTTTTCACAATCCCACTAAAATCCTTTTTGGTAAAGGGAAAGTATCATCAATTGGCGAAGAAACAGCAGTATATGGAAAAAATGTACTTCTTGTTTACGGATCCGGTTCCATTAAAAAAAATGGTTTGTACGATCAGGTCATCCAATCACTGAGCTCCACGGGAGCCATCATTTCCGAACACCCGGGAGTGCAGTCAAACCCGATCCTCTCCCATGTCCAGGCAGGAATACAGCTGGCCAGAGAAAAACAATGTGAAGTTGTCTGCGCAGTGGGTGGAGGTTCTGTCATTGATGAGGCTAAAGCCATATGTGCAGGAACCACTGTTCAGCACGATGTATGGAAATTTTTCACCGGCAAAAAAAGTGTTAAAAATCCTCTGCCGCTGACTACGGTTCTTACCCTTGCGGCATCCGGCTCTGAAATGAATTCGGGCATGGTCATAACAAACACTGAAACTTCCCAGAAATTCGGCTTTGCCAACAAACATCTCTTTCCCAAAACATCCATACTCGATCCCACGGTTACCTGTTCAGTACCTGCAGACTACACGGCTTATGGCGCTGTGGATGCCATTGCCCATGTGCTGGAATTCTATTTCACCAGTCTTGACCCATACACACCCGTACAGGACAGACTCATGGAAGGTTTAGTCATGAATGGTATGGAGAGCTGCGACAGAGTACTGAACAAACTCGATGATTATCATGCGAGAGCGGATCTGATGTGGACAGCGACCCTGGCCCTGAACGGCCTGACATGTGCTGGGCTTGGCAAGGTGGGTTTTCCCATGCATATGATCGAACACAGCCTTTCAGCATTTTATGATGTCCCGCACGGTGCCGGACTCTCAGCAGTTATTCCAGGTTGGCTGCGATTTCATGCAGATCTGGGGCCTGCACGCTTCGCCCAGTTTGCTGAACGGGTCTTTGACATCAGAGAGGGAAGTGTTGAAACAAAAGCAGAGCAAGGTATAAAAGGTCTCACTGCATGGTTTGAGAAAGTCGGCTCACCGACAAGTCTCACAGCGCTGGGAATTCCGCAGGCAGATTTTCCACGGATCGCTGAAAATGGTATGGCACTTGCTAAAGTGTGGAGAATGAAAGATTACAACGAACAAAAGATAGAAAAAATTCTTCAGGAATGCATTTAAGAACAACCCTGATTAAATAGCCTCTTCAAACAAATCTGTGGGTGATTTCAGGGACAGGTAAATTACCAAGCGTATGATACAAGGCTATTTCCCGCAATTTATCGCTCCGGAA
>DQTH01000099.1 GCA_015662865.1 Desulfocapsa sulfexigens | reverse complement strand
TAAAATGTAGACAGGAGTGTGCATTTTCATTTTTAAATATCTTCTTGATATTACAGGATATGTTTACTGTTTTTGTGATGGAACTTCAGTTTAAGTGAGCAGGCTGGCATAGGACAGATCCTAACCAATCACAGGATAGAGGAAACCACATGGAATAACATCAGTCCTGTAAGCAGTCTCAGGGTGGTTCAGATGTGCATGATCGCTTACGATATATCTTATCTGCAAACCTCTACTAAAAGTTAACACTATTTCATGGCTGAAATGGAAGAAAAAAAGTGACTCGCTTAAAGGTACTGATTCAGACAAAGCCGACGACTCAAAGAATTGACAAAATTTCGCGAGTAGACTATTGAAAAAAGTGCCATATTCTTATGATATTGCCTGATACGGGTTTTTCACCTGTCCCGCCAGCCCTTAAATACATGGATTGTATCTCAAACCTTTTCCCATACACACTCAAATGAGCAAACATAAATACTTCGTCCTTGATACCAATGTACTTCTGCACAATGCTGATTCACTTACCTCTTTTGCCGATAATACTGTTGTTTTGCCCATGACTGTCATTGAGGAACTTGACAAATTCAAACGACATAATGATGAGCTGGGCCGTAATGCCCGCCATGTAATCCGACAGCTTGATCAGCTCCGTGCTCTCGGCACACTTAAAAATGGCGTTGCGCTTGAAAATGGCGGGTCTCTGAAAATTACTGTTGAGAAACGGGATATGCCCGGTGCCCTTCTTGACATGAGTATTGCTGACAATCGCATCCTGGCAGTGGCAAACAGTCTTCATGAGGAGGGGAAAGAGGTCATTTTTGTCTCCAAGGATATTAATGCCCGGCTGAAAGCAGATGCGCTTGGTATTGCTGTCATGGATTTTGAAAAACAGAAATGTAATGCAGATGAACTGTATACCGGATGGCGGCAGTCATCAGTACCCGGAGATGTGATTGACAAATTTTATAAAGAGGAAACCCTGGAAGCCAAAGGTTTTAATTTTTACCAGAACGAATTTATCCTTCTTCAGGATGAAACTAATCCCAAACACTCCGGCCTTGGTCGTGCAACAAGCCCGGACAGCCTGACACACCTCGACTCCAAGTCTGAAAGCGCATGGAATATCAGCCCACGGTCCAAAGAACAGCGCATGGCACTGGAACTTCTGCTCAATCCTGAAATCAGCCTTGTGACTATTATCGGTCAGGCAGGAACAGGAAAAACACTGCTCGCTCTTGCTACCGGCCTTGAATGTGTGATCCACAAAGGCAGTCATGAACGACTTCTGGTTTCAAGACCTGTCATTCCAATGGGTAAAGATATCGGCTATCTTCCTGGGACGAAGGATGAAAAACTCACCCTCTGGATGCAGCCGATCTTTGATAATCTGACCTACCTGATGCGTCATGACCGCAGGAGTGACGATGAGAAAAGCGTGCAGCAAAAAGTTGATCAACTGATTAAAAATAAACAGGTGGAGCTTGAAGCACTCACCTATATTCGTGGACGTTCCATCCCCCGCCAATTTGTTGTGGTGGATGAGGCCCAGAACCTGACACCCCATGAAGTCAAAACCATTATTTCACGAGCCGGTGAGAACACAAAAATGGTTCTCACAGGAGATCCACAGCAGATTGACAATCCTTATCTGGATTCGTCTTCAAACGGTCTGTCCTATGCAGTTGAAAAATTAAAGGGACATGATATATTTGGCCATATCACCTTGAGTAAAAGTGAAAGAAGTCCCCTTTCTGCCATAGCTGCAGATTTTCTATAAACCCTGAATAAAAACTACAGAACAAAAACTATTATGCGCCAAATCCTTGTTGATGACCTGTCCCCCATGGAACGGGATAATATAGACTCTTATCTGAAACGTAATTTGAAACAGGGCCCCATGATCGGGCTTTACTGGATTATTCTGCCGGAGGAGCTCCTCACTGATACCCAGAAAGAACATACGGACTGCAGCCCCTTTTACTTTGGAGTTGAAGTTCAGAAAAATGGTGTCTGTTTTGAACTGCTGGTAAGAAGCAATGCCCATCTGCATTGTGACTGTATCGCCCATGCCACCCCTGAACAGCGCCAGTATGTCCTGGAATTCATGGACACAATGCTGGATGAGGAACAGATTCGTTCCTGAAAATCCTGTTATCTCACCAGACTTCCTCTAGGGTGCCTTTAACAAACAATAGATTATAAACATATACGGAGAATCCATGAACACTTCTGTCGATTCCACACCTGCATTCATAGAGGCTACATATAAACGAATGGATGCCAATATCGCCATTGTCCGCAAACGACTGGGTCGTGCATTGACCTATGGTGAAAAAATTCTTTATGGACACCTGGATAATGCAACTGAGGCAGAACTTGTTGCCGGCAGTTCCTATGTCAAAACAAGACCGGATCGTATTGCGCTCCAGGATGCCACGGCACAAACGGCAGTTCTTCAATTTATGCTGGCTGACAAGGACAGGGCTGCTGTTCCGGTAACTGTGCACTGTGATCATCTCATTCGGGCACATAAAGGTGCTGAAAGTGATCTTAAAATTGCCAGGACTGAAAACAGGGAAGTGTATGATTTTCTCTCCTCCGCCTCACAGCGTTATGGCTTTGGATGCTGGTTGCCCGGGGCCGGAATAATCCACCAGGTACTCATTGAGCAGTATGACTTTCCGGGCCTGATGATGCTTGGCACCGACTCTCACACGCCAAATGCCGGTGGACTTGGAGCGTTTGCATCCGGTGTGGGTGGTGCTGATGCAGTTGATGTGATGGTTGGACTGCCCTGGGAAGTTCTACATCCAAAATTTATCGGGGTCCGTCTTACCGGAGAACTGCAAGGATGGGCTGCTCCCAAAGATATCATCCTTAAACTTCTCGGAATGCTGACCTGTTCCGGCGGTACCAACCGTGTTTTTGAATACTTTGGACCAGGCGCTGAAACTATTTCCTGTACCGGTAAGGCCACCATCTGTAACATGGGTGCGGAATTTGGAGCAACCACCTCCATATTCCCCTATGATAAACACATGGCCGCCTTTCTTTCGGCCTGCAATCGTGAAGACGCTGCAAATCTGGCAGATGAATACAGTCACCTGCTGCGGGCTGATGATGAAGTTCTTGCAAGTCCCGAAGACTATTTTGACCAGGTCATTGAATTTGATCTTTCAACCCTGGAACCCTATCTGGTTGGCCCGCACTCTCCTGACCGTGCTTCAACTGTAGCTGATATGGCACAGTATGTAGAAGATGGGAATCACCCTAAAAATGTAACATACGCACTCGTTGGCTCGTGCACAAACTCTTCCTATGAAGACATGGGACGTATTGCTGTCATGGCCGAACAGATTGCCGCAAAAGGCGCCAAACTGAAGATCCCCATGCTCATCAGCCCGGGATCGGAACAGGTTCGGGCAACAATTGAACGGGATGGACAACTGGCAAAAATCGAAGCCATTGGAGCCACGCTGCTTGCCAATGCCTGCGGACCGTGCATTGGTCAATGGAACCGTGAAGGAATTGAAGAAGGCTTTCTTAATTCCATTGTTACCTCCTATAACCGAAACTTCCCAAAACGGAATGATGGGAATTCAGGTACCAGTGGTTTTATCTGCAGCCCTGAAACCTGCCTGGCCTACGCCATGACAGGAAGTTTTGCAGTTAATCCTTATACTGTTGAATATGAGGCGGCTGACGGCTCCACCTTTACCCTCACACCCCCGGAAAAAGTTGCTGAAGTACCTGCACAGAAACTCGTTCGCGACGAAAAGGGTTTTCTGGCTCCGATTGATGATAACACCAGTGTGATGGTTCAAATTTCTCCTGATTCTGAACGGCTGGCCAGGCTTACACCTTTTGAGCCTTGGAATGGTGAAGATTTCAAAGAACTGCCTTTGCTCCTTAAAGCAAAAGGAAAATGTACAACAGACCACATTTCTCCGGCCGGCCCGTGGCTACGCTTTAGAGGGCATCTGGATAATATTTCCAACAATATGTTTAGTGGTGCAGTCAATGCTTTTACCGGCGAACCCGGAAATGCAAAAAATCAACTCAACGGAGAGTCACAGCCCTACCATGAAATTGCCCGCGCCTACCTGGCAGCGGGAAAGAACTGGGTTGTGGTCGGTGATGCAAATTATGGCGAAGGGTCATCACGGGAGCACGCTGCCATGAGTCCACGCCATATGGGCGGCAAGGCCGTGATTACCCGCTCCTTTGCCAGAATTCACGAAACCAACCTGAAAAAACAGGGTATACTGCCACTGACTTTTGCAGATGCTGCTGATTATGAACTGGTCCAGGAAGGAGACACTGTAGATTTGACAGGTGTTACCGGAATTGCCCCCGGTTCAGTCATTACTGCACATTTTAAGCATACAGATGGAACTACTTCAGAAATTACACTGAAACATTCACTGAACAAGGAACAGATCGACTGGTTTAAGGCAGGTTCAGCCTTAAATTCTTTAAGAGGATAATGGGAAGTAAAAAGGACGAAAGCCTATCAAGGCACAAGAAGAACAACCTACTGTTAATACAATAAAATTACTTTCTCATTTTCTCGTTTTTTGTCACATATTTTCAAGAGTAAAGTACTACCAAAGAGAAAATTAACAGTTTAACAGTGCTCCAGGTTCGTCAATCCGGTTCCTGTCGTAATAGTCAACCTATACGACAGGAACCGGATTGACGAAGATGGAGCACTGTTAATCTGTTAATCGGTTGTTTCCATTGGACGGCCACAACAAACAGGTACGGCATCGCCACTCTTAAGCTGCATATACTTATTACAGGTAGTACAGATCACTGTACATTCTTCGGCGGCATGATCTTCAGTATAAACCGTTTTTGAAGGTATACCTTCGATATGAAATCTAGCAAGATTCTGTTTGGATGGGATATACTCGCCGATGGCTACCATCCTCTTGTTTTCCGCAGCACAATCAACAACAACTCTCCACAGAGTCTCCATGGAAGCTGTTTCCTGCTCATTTTCCGGAAGAAATTCAACTACATTCTTATCGACTTGTATCTTCATATCTTTTCCTGTTCAACAGATTATTTAGCTTTGATTGCCTGACCGACTTTACGCCCAAGTTCGATACATTGATCAAACTCAGCATCTTCCGGCACATACTTTACTCTCAATCCGTCATCAACAATATTAAATTTCATCTCTGTCATGGCTTCATTGAGAAGCTTTACAGATTCACCGGACCAGCCGAAAGATCCGAAAGCGGCCCCGATTTTATTTTGCGGCCTGAGTCCGCGCATATACATGAGAAACCCTGCCATTCTTGGTAACAGACCATTGTTTAATGTCGGACAGCCAAGAATGACGCCACTGGCATTAAGGACTTCACGCATGACATCACTTCGGTGGTTATAGCGCAGGTTGAGAAGCTGGTAGGAAATACCTTCATCCTGTAAGCCGGCCCCGACTCTCTTGGCCATTTCTTCGGTGGAATGCCACATGGTGTCGTAAACAACAAGTGCGTTGCCGTTACCTTTACCCTGGCTCCACCTGTCATAGGCTTCCAGCACAATGCCTGGATTAGTACGCCAGATAACACCATGATCCGGAGCAATCATCTTGATATCCAGGTTCATCTCCCGTATTTTTACTATGAGCTTTTTCACCAGTGGAGAATAAAGGGTCAGGATATTAGCATAATACTTGGTTAATTCTTCGAGAAGAATTGCCTGATCCACTTCGTCGTCAAAACGTTCACTGGTTCCGAGATGCTCACCAAAGGCATCAGAGGCGAAGAGAATTTTATCTTCAACAATGTAGGTAAACATGGAATCCGGCCAATGCAGCATTCGTGTTTCCAGGAACGCAAGAGTCTTGGCGCCAAGATTCACATCTTCACCCGGTTTGGCAATCTGGTAGGGCCAGTCTTCATGATGAAAGTGCTGCAGCAGTGCCTTTTCACCCATCTTTGAACAGATGATCTTTTCAGGATTTATCAATTCCACCATTTCCGGCAGACTTCCGGAATGATCCATCTCCACATGATTGACCACGATGTAGTCAATATCTTTTGGATCAACAATTTCTTTGATTCTGGCCAGCATATCGTTTTTCTTCGATTTTTTGACAGTATCAATAAGGGTGATTTTCTCATCCATGATGAGGTAGGCATTATAGGTGGTACCGCGATTTGTAGAATACCCGTGAAAATCACGAACATCCCAGTCGATGGCACCAACCCAGTATACATTTTCAGTAAGCTTTACTGGATTCATGGGGTTTTCCTCCTTAAAAATTTTCTAAAAAAACAATACTAATCCGGTTCAATATGACATAATTATTAAGTTCACTGGATAAGTGCTTTATCAGATTATTCCCTTTGAAAAAAAATCTGTAAGGCACTAGAAATTTAAAACTTCAAAACCGTCTTCAATATATTTTACCATTCCTGGATGACCTGACATATCGTCAAGCAGAGGGAGGCCAATTTTTTCTATTTTATCTAAAACCTGCATTTTCATGGAGCATGCCCGGCAAACCCCTTCAATCAGACCAGCATCTTTTGCCTGGATAAAAAGGCCGTGCAGAAAATGTTCCTGTTGATCTATTTCAGGAAGCAGGGTTGTTGCCTCACCTTCAACTATAATTTTACATTCATATCCGGCAGCCTGCATCTCAAGACCATTAAGTAATACATGGATAAAACACATGGGTTGTCCTTGAAAAGCTACCAGTACAATCTTTTTCATTTCACAATCCGTTTTTAATGAACTTTACAATAAGGATAATAATTACCCTCGAGATTACTCGTCACTGTATAAAAAAAAAGGGCATCAAAAGATACCCTTTTACGACATATCACACTTCAGAGAACTCATCCTTACCTGCTCCGCAGATCGGGCATTCGTAATCATCAGGAAGATCCTCAAATGCCGTACCTGCAGAAATGCCTGCAGCTTCTTCTCCAACCTCAGGATCATATACATATCCACAAATATCACATCTGTACTTTTTCATACCAGTCACTACTCCTTTTGATTCATTTTGTTTTCCTGGCTGGCTGCGGCATTTTCTACGTGAACAGAGCCAGGGCCAGCCAAAGGTTTAAAAGCTTTTACAGTTGCACCACATACAGGGCATCGCTACTCTTCAGGAAGATCTTTGAATGGTGTTCCTTTTTTGATCTTTCCTTTTTGGTCTCCCCTGTCCAGATCATAGATATATCCGCGATTTATTGTTTGACATTGATACATTTCTTCAGGCGAAGCTATGTCTGTCCCCAATTCTTTCTTACCGCACAAAAAACTGCCCATGCACGATGAGGCAGCTTTTTGTATTTTGCATATTTGTTATGCCAGATCAGGCTTTCCAGACGCCATGCAGATTGCAATGTGCGCGCCCTGTTGCAGTATCTGCCAAGACAGAAGATGTGGCTTCCGGAGTATCACCGGGGTTTAGAAACTGCCTGTAACATTTATCTCCTGCAATCAGCTCAGTCCATTCAATATAATGATCATCGGTCATGGGGTGGGCAACACTTCTTCCCACACTCACTTTAAAACCTCCGTCCACTTTTTCAACAACCGGGACATGTCTTTCCTGGACAGCATCAACGGTATTTTCCACCTGCTGTTCCATGGGGCGCGGCAACAGCTCATTTCCCCTTCGCCGCCATGCATAACTTCTACAATATTACCACAAATATTACATTTATAAATTTCTAACTTTTTTGCCCTACTGCTTTTTCCAAATTAAAATAAACAACAACTAAGCTTCTTTTTCACTCATGTGCTGTTAAGAATGCTCAGCAAGATATTTGGCAACACCTTCTGCAGTTGGCTCCATGGCATCGTCACCCTTCTTCCAGTTTGCGGGGCAGACGTCACCATGTTCTTCAGTGAACTGTAAAGCATCAAGCATGCGCAGCGCTTCATTGACGCTTCTTCCAAGGGGAAGATCATTTATAAGTTGGTGACGAACAATACCATCTTTATCCAGCAGATATAGACCACGCAAAGCGATTCCCATGTCGAGGAGTACGCCATAGTCATCGGAGATGGATTTATTAAGATCGGCAACGAGTGGAAACTGAATATTCCCTATTCCACCATCATTTACCGCTGTATTTTTCCAGGCAAGATGACTGAAGTGGGAATCAATTGAAACACCAACAATCTCACAATTTTTGGCTTTAAACTTATCAACAGCTTTATCAAAAGCAATAATCTCGGAAGGACATACAAAAGTGAAGTCCAGAGGATAAAAGAAAAGAAGCACGTATTTCCCGCGCAGATCCGACAGTTTGAATTCTTCATTAAAAGTATTATCTGGCATAACTGCAGTCGCAGTAAAATCTGGAGCTTCCCTGGTTACTAAAGCTTTCATTTTTATATCTCCATTATATATTTTTTATTTTAATTCCGGCCTAGATATTTTCTGCCAACAGTTCAAAATATGCCTGAGAATGCGCACAGGCCGGGCATTTTTTAGGAGCTTTGCTGCTTTTATGGGTAAACCCGCACTTGGAACAGTACCAAGTCACCTCTTTATCCTTATCAAATACTGAATCCGCTTCGATATTGGCAATCAGGGCGCGGTAGACAGTAGCATGCTGCTTCTCGGCAACCGCTATGGAACGCATGGCTGCAGCTATCACAGGAAAGCCTTCTTCTTCTGCAATATTTGCAAAGTCGGGATACATATTTTCATACTCATGCTCCTCACCAGCCGCAGCATTTTGCAGATTCTCAACGGTGCTTCCGGGGGGAGTTGCCGGGTAAGCAGCTGTTATTTCAACACCCCCACCCTGTAAAAACTTCAGAAGAGTTTTAGCGTGTGCCCGTTCCTGCTCGGCAGTACGATCAAAAATTCCGGCAATCTGGACGTATCCTTCCTTTTTTGCCACTTTTGCATAATAGGAGTATCTATTTCTTGCCTGGGATTCGCCGGCAAAGGCAGTTACAATATTTTTTTCAGTTTTACTTCCTACCAGATTATCCATGAGACCTCGAGCAGTTGAAGTTATGCTTTAAGCGCTGTTCTTCCATCACCGGTAATCTCATACTTGCATCGTACCGGACTCTCAACATAGCCTTTTTTCTTTAACGCAGTAATCCTGCAACTTACCTGCTTGGCCTCAAGGCCGGTAGCCGCTGCTATGTCCTTTGACCCGCAAGGACCAGAACATTTTACCATTGCTTCCAGAACCTGTTTCTGCTCGTCACTTAAAACGCCTGCTTTACATCCACATCCCATTTTCTTTCCTCCCTTTTTATTTTTTTCTGTTGCTTTTAGTATTTTCTTCCGACACTTAGGACACAGTCCGGTAACTTCCAGCCTGCGTCCTGTAATGGTATAACCCTTGGTATCCACTGCCGCCAGATTTATCTGGTTATCACCAATGTCAATATTTTCAATCCGATGACACTGGACACAGTAGATATGATCATGCTCCTCAAGCTCACTGTCAAAACGTTTTTGCCGTCCACTGATCTCCAGCTTTCGGATCATTTTGGCATCGGACAAAATTTCCAGATTTCTGTAAACCGTTGCCAAGCTGATTCTGGACATGAATTTTTTAACACGCTCATACAGTTCATCAGCGGTGAGATGCTTCCGGCTCTTCTTCAACTCCCGAAGAATCATCTCACGCTGGTTTGTCATTCTTAATTGCATAACGCCTCCTCTCGACAATGATATCTAACATTAAATAATAATCTATCGCAAGTCAAGCCTTTTCCCTTTACTTTTTCTTTACTTTTATAGGCATACATCTAACACAAAACCCTCTAACACTCCACAAGGGAGTATAAGTACCTTACGGGTGTTTGTGACACTTTGATGTCAAATTCAATCCACAATAGTCGTTTTTATTGCTATTTAGATTGTCCTCAAAAAGTCACAACCAACTGTTATTGTAGAGTAAAGACTTTAAAAAGGTAGTACTGTATGCAAGCATACAGAGCAATACTCAACAAAAGGCTTGCACATGATACGTTACAAAAGTAACCGACAACTCAGCCTGGAGGGTTTTCATCTTC
>DQTH01000023.1 GCA_015662865.1 Desulfocapsa sulfexigens | reverse complement strand
TGGTTCAAATCAGCGACAACTTACTTACGGCCCTGCAGTTGCCGCATGGCCTGACTGGGACATCAAGGGTGAAAAGCTGGTTTTCTGGTCTTACAATGCAGCATTCGGGATGCATGCAATCAAACAAGTGAATATAAACAGTAGCGAACAAAAGATTCTGGTGGAAAGTAACGAAATGCTTGATCGTCCAACCCATCATCCTGAAGGCGAATATATCGCTTATGGAGCTGTCACAGAAGGAAACTGGGATCTCTGGCTGATTAAAACTGATGGCAGCGGGAAAATTCGTCTTAGCAGTGATCCGCAAATGGAGTCCAATCCTTTATGGAGCCCGGACGGAAAAACCCTTGCATACAAAGTTGCACCAGTCACCGGAGATTACAATCTGACCAGACAAAATTTTATGACCTTTGAGAACGGTTATGAAGACCCAACAGTTTTCACATGGAACGGGCCGGAATCTGTGCAGATGAACGCATGGAGCCCAGATGGTACGCAGATTACCTATACCGCTGAAGTGATAAGTGATGCATCGGGTGAAGATCGTGTTTCGTATGTTGCCATGATTTCAGATCTTAGCCTTACAGCAAACAAGGCCATTGCGAAAAACAATACAATCCTTTCGCAAAATTGCACACTAGGTGATCGTGGCCCGGTCTTTTCACCAGATGGCAAAACAATTGCTTTCTGGGCATGGGATACATCCTATGCTGCAACTCTCTGGTTGTATAATCTTGATTCGCTGCAACTCACTCGGCTCACAACAGGTGGCTCAGATATGTATCCCCAGTGGAGTCCGGATGGCGGGACACTGCTGTTTGAATCGGGAAGATCCGGGAAAAGTGACATCATGATGCTTGAGATGCCGTAACAGCTCTCAAATCTGTCCTCAAAAACAGTATTAGAATCAAAAACAAATCTCACGCTAACATTCATCATGTCTAATGCCTCCTTAACGTCAATTATTGACGTTAGGGGGGAACTCAATTCAGTCCTTCCTTGAAGTGAAAGACAAAAAAAGACAGGAGAATAGTATGAACATTACAAGAAGGCAGTTTATTCAAAAAAGTGGTTTATCTCTTCTTGGTGCGGCAGTAGTTATGAACACCGGAAGCATGGCTTTCGCCAACTCGTCAGCAACCCCCTTCAACCCAATCCGCTTTGCAGTCATTTCCGATCTTCATATAGATATTAAAGGGAAGAATGCGTTTAGAATGAGCGCCTACAGTGTTGACTGTCTGCACCGTACTATTGAAGATCTCAACAAAGAAAAAGATCTCTCCTTTGTTGTGGCCAATGGTGACTTGCTCACGGATGGCGAAGTGGAAAATGCAAAAGTGCTTCGCGACGCCATGAAGAATTTAACAGCCAAAAGTTTTGTTGTTTGCGGAAATCATGATTATCAGCCGGCTGATCCCAAAAAACGAAGAGAAGGATTTACCTACCTGGGCATAGATGATTTTGTAAATTATTTTGCTGACTATGGATATGGAAAGTCAGGGCAACGCCATTATGCCAATCAGATAGTACCGGGTCTGCGCATGCTTGTACTCGATGCTTGCCTGCCGGGAGAAAAGAGATGGGGCGGCCGTTTGCCTGAGGAACAACTGAGTTGGCTGGATACAGAGCTTTCCTCGCATAGCGATCAGGTTAATCTTGTTTTTATGCACCATAATTTTCTTCCATGGACAGTGGATGAATTCAAAGGTGGCCCCAAACAGCAATTCTGTATTGATAACGATGCCGACGTTCGTGCCATTCTTGAAAAAAACAGTAACGCCACACCTGTTGCAATCTCGGGGCACCGACATATCGGATTACACGCACGAGAATTAAATAAGGTGAACTATTTTGCTGTTCCATCGCTTAATTCTCATCCCATGCGATATTCAGTTTTTACCATTTCTCCAGAACAGGTTTCCTGGAAAACACCCATGGTTTCTGTGGGTGAAGCAAAACATCTTGAGGCTCGTGAAGCTTTACTTAATGCAACATGGTGGAGGGATGAGCAGTATAGCCAGCCAAGCTCTAAAAATGACACAGCAGTACTTTACTTATACGAGAACAATAACATGATTATTGGTGCCCGCTCTTTGAAAAAAGAATCGTTGCAAAGCAGTTGACTTACAACAAGAAAATTGAGGAGTAACTGATGAAAACAATTCTTGTCATTATCGATGGCTGCAGGCCGGAAGGACTGGAGCAGGCAATAACACCAAACATTGATCATATGATCGAAAATGGCGCACACACCCTGAGTGCCGCTACTGTATCCCCGCCAATCACCCTGCCTGTTCATTTCAGTATCTTTACATCTTTGAAACCAATAGATCATAATGTGCTCAGCAATACCGGATCCCCTGCGCCCTCAACAGATGCAAGAAGCATTATTGATGTGGTAAAAGATTCTGGAAAAACGACTGCTGCTTTTTACTCATGGGAACACTTCAGGAACCTTTCAGCTCCGGGATCCCTTGACCATTCTTGCTTCATAAAGAGCAGCGCTGTGGAAAACTGCGATATTGCAGTGGCACAAGCTGCAGCCGCATACCTGAATTCCAGTTCACCCGACTTCTGTTTTGTTTATTTTGAAGGAACCGATATTGCCGGTCATGAGGACGGATGGATGTCGAAAGAATACCTTGATGTAATCGAGAATGCAGATTCGGCACTTGGCATCATTCTGGAAGAACTGAAACGAACAAATGCATCTGATCATTACAATATCATCCTGCATAGTGACCATGGTGGTATGGACAAACATCATATGGAAAACATACCTGAGGTAATGACTGTCCCGTGGATCGCATTTGGTCCTGGGGTGAAGCAAAAACATAAAATTAAAGGAAATGTAAACATTTTGGATACAGCGCCGACCCTTGCCTCTTTAATGGATATTCCAGTACACCATACCTGGCTGGGACGATCTATAACTGAAATTAATCCCTCAATATAAAAGGAGAACAAGATGAAAAAAGTGACTCAAGTCCTATCCGTTCTCATCGTCATGGTTCTATTGGTTCAGGTATCATTCACAGAAGCAAAAGGAACCTGTCCCGTCAAGAAATCAACACTTGTTGAATCCAATAATAAAACGCCACAAATATCCACCGAGGAACTAAGAGAGATACTTACCGTCAATAACGCAACGGTTCTTGATGCCCGGCCTTTTAAGGAAATTGCAATTAGCCACATTCCCGGTTCCTTGAACCTGGCCGCTAAACCTGGTGTAGAAAAAGCAGTATATATCTCTGATGCCAAAGAAGTAGACCGTATTGTTTTGGGACAGAAGAAGGCCCTTATTGCTCTGTACTGCAACGGTATCTAGTCGGCCCTGAGAAAAGGACCAAGATACTGATATAAAAAGAAAATAGCTCAAAATAGTAGT
>DQTH01000127.1 GCA_015662865.1 Desulfocapsa sulfexigens | reverse complement strand
GTATCTCGGTGCCATAATTATTCCCATGGTTTTGGAACAATTATAACACGTCCCGCCATTAATGCGAAGTATTATGTTTTACATTGTACTAGCATGAAATCACTAAAAGAACAAATCGCTGAATTTAACGTGGAAAAAGCCAAGCTCATACCGCAGGATGTTCTGGCTACCATGGATCGTGCCACAGTGGATCTGAAAGCTCTTGATATGGAAAAAAGCTGCTTGAAAACAGGTGCTAAAGTGCCGGAATTCAACCTGACAAATCACAATGGTAAAAGCCGGGTTATGTCAGAATACCTGAAGAAATCAACGATCGTCCTGAGTTTCTATCGGGGTGGCTGGTGACCCTACTGCAACCTGGAGCTGTATGCTCTACAGAAAACACTGCCGGAGATCGAACGGGAAGGAGCCAGACTGGTTGCCATATCACCTGAGATGCCGGACCATTCACTTTCAACAATAGAAAAAAACAAACTGGCCTTTGATGTCCTCTATGATCAAGGAAACAAGGTGGCAGAGCTGTTTGGTCTTGTTTATGAGTTACCGGAAGTACTGCGTCCCATCTACGCTGACCTGGGTGCCGATCTCCCGAAATATAATGGAGACAACACCTTTAAAATTCCCATGCCGGCCACATATATTATTAATCAGAATGGAAGAATTATTTATCATTATATCGATGCTGATTACACAAAACGTTCCGAGCCCGCTGAGATAGTAGCAAAGCTGAAACAGGTCTGAGCCCTCCTCCAGCAAGGGACATGAAAAAGAAATGGAGCCAAGGAAAACAGAATGGAAAATGACAAGCTCTTCACACAATTCAATCTGAAAAATTTCACACTGAAAAATCGTCTTGGGGTTGCGCCCATGACAAGGATGTCTGGTGCTGAAGACAGTATCCCCAGGCAGGACGTACTTGATTTTCTGGTAAGACGGGCACAAAATGGCGCAAGCATTGTCTACACTGAGGCAATTGTCACAGATTATGAAAGTGCACAGGGCTATCCTGGACAATCACGAATGTTGACCCAAGCCCAGATCGATGCCTGGAAACCCGTTGTAAAAGCAATTCAAAAAGAAGGGGCAATTGCAATCATGCAGATGTTTCACTGCGGACGCATGGCATGGCGCGAAGTAAATCCGGCGCACCGCTCCATTGCACCCAGCAGTGTCGCCCCAACCCAGGATAACCCAATGACCGGATCACCCTATCCCGAGCCTGAAGCCATGAGTCAGTTTGATATCGACCATGTGATCAATGGATTCGTGGAAACAGCCAGGGGAGCAATTGAAGCCGGTTTTGACGGAGTTGAGATTCACGGCGCCCACGGTTATCTCATCAGCCAGTTTTTCTCATCCTATTCCAACAAGCGCACTGATGATTATGGTGGCTCCGTAAAGAACCGCTGCCGCTTTGGATGTGATGTGATCCAGGCAGTAAAAAAGGTAATTCCTGATGACCGGCTACTGATAGTCAGAATTTCCGACTGGGGAATTGCAGATATGGAGGTTTCTCTTTTTGAAACAAAAGAGAACTATCAAGAGACTGTCAAACTCCTGTCAGAAGAGCCAATCGATGCCATTTCCGTTTCCACCTATGAATACCGGCAGCCCGCATTTGGAACAGATAAAAACATGGTACAGCTTACACGGGAAGTTACAGATATGCCCCTGATGATCTGCGGCGGGATATATGATCGTGCGAGTGCCGAGGATGCACTGAAAAATGCAGATATTATACTTAATGCAAAATCCACTCTCCTGAACCCGAACTGGGTGGAAGATGTGCGGGTGGGCAAGACTCTGAAACAATATAATTCTGAAGAGGCAAACATCGCCTATACACCTGAAGTTTTACTCTAGCTCGAATTTCCGGTTCCGTCAGTTGTCATGCTTCCACGCGACAACTGACGGGTTCAATTTTAATGAACTCGTAAAAAGATAAAATCTAAGATGGATTTGTAGGTAAGCGTAGACTTCGAAAAACTCTTCGTCTTTTATTTGTCAAAAGTTTCCTGCATCCAGGCAAGGGCAGCAGCCACCTTTGGAAAACCAATGGTCGAGATAAGTAGCAGCAGGGTGTGCTGCAGTTCATCTTCTGTTGCACCTGCTTTCAGTGCGCGTCTGGTGTGAGAGTGTACCGCACCGATGGACCCGGATGAGGCGGCAACGCCAAGCTGAATGAGTTCAGATGTTTTTTTGTCAATCGGCCCTGCCTCACGGATGGTCGAACCAAGGTTTTCCACTGCATCCAGAACTTCCGGAAAACGCTGCTGTAATAGCTGGTAATGCTTTGGACCTATCTTCTCAGTCATGAAATTTTCCTCTATGGCAAAAGTGGTTTGTCTTTCATTGAAAACTTGTGTATGAACTCTTAAAAGTCAATCTACTCCTATTATTGAATTCAACCGCCGGTACTGCCGATACAGCCACATGCCATATTTATTGCTTACCCTGAGTGCACTTTTCTGGTCAGGAAATTTTGTTTTAAGCCGCGGGATGCACACGGAAATCCCTCCGGTCAGCCTCGCCTTCTGGCGATGGACTGTTGCTCTGTTAATCATTGCCCCATTTGGCCTGCGACGTCTATATGAACAACGAACATTATTAAAACAATATAGCCGTTTCATGTTTTTTCAAGGTATCCTTGGGGTAACCGGCTTCAACACTCTCATCTACCTGGCATTGCAGTCCACCACTGCCATCAATGCTGTCCTGGTGAACTCCTGCATTCCCATACTTATTGTTATCGTTTCCTGGCTGGTCTACCGGGAACGACTGAGCATGAAACAGTCCGTTGGAGTCCTTATTTCTTTAAGTGGTGTATTGCTGATTATTGCCAAGGGGGATGTTGCCACTTTACAACAGCTGACATTTAACCGGGGCGATCTGCTGGTACTGGTGGCAGCCCTTGTCTGGGCTTTTTATACAGCCAATCTAAGAAATTACCCAAAAGAACTTCATCCAATCGCCTATCAAACCGGTATTATGCTTGTCGGGATAGTTTTTCTTTTTCCCTGCTGGCTGATTGAAATACAGAGTGGAAAACAGCTGCAGATAAACCTTGCTACGACGCTCACCATCGGATACGTGGCACTGTTTGCCTCGGTTCTTGCCTTCATATGCTGGACCAAAGCAATCAGAAAAGTAGGCGCAAACCGGGCAGGCCCATTCATCCATTTGATGCCTGTTTTCAGTACAATCCTGGCCATTATCTTTTTAGATGAATCCCTGCAGGCATACCATATTCAGGGGATGTTTCTGGTCTTCACAGGCATTGTCATTACTACTTTTTCATTCAAAAAGAAGCAGAAAAAGACCGGTTGAGCATATATCATCGATTAATTGTTAATCAATTACAGCTACTCTTTTTCTCGAAAATCATCTTTAAAACTCTCTGTCCACTGCTTTCAATTTTTCTTGTAAATTTCTCTTTTTACACATACACTTTTTACAGCCTATGATTAACCACTGACACAAAGTATTTTCACATAGAGTAACTCAAGTTTCGGGGTTGACCAAAACACAATAGAAAACATAGCCAACCAATTAAAATAATGACATATTAACGTGAAAAGCCTTTCACTTTCT
>DQTH01000149.1 GCA_015662865.1 Desulfocapsa sulfexigens | reverse complement strand
ATTGCAAGGTTATGAGAGGAATACTACCATATGCTTGCAACTTCAGCACTACTATTTTGAGCTATTTTCTTTTTATATCAGTATATTGGTCCTTTTCTCAGGGCCGACTAGTTATAGGCAATAAAGGTGGCAGCAGGAGAAAGATCATTCAACACAATCCTTCGCACTCCAAGCCGGGAAAACCTTACCCACTTATTTCTGCCATTTTCGTCGGTTTCCTGCTGAAATATGGTGCCATCATCCTTGACCTGGTAGCCCAGAGATTCTACAACCTGTCGATCGCCACACATCTGTGCCGCAACCCCGGTCATTCCCGTACCACAAAACCCATCAAAAACAATGTCCCCTGGTTCGGTATAGTGGAGGATATAACGCATAATGGCCTTATGGGGCACCTTGGTGTGGTAGGAGTGGGCATTATAGATGGGGTCGTTCTTGCCCTCCTTTACATCTGCGGCAAAAGGCTCCCGGTGATACAGCTCATTATTTTCCAACTCTGGTTTTGCTTTTTCCCATTGTTCAATAAAATCACCAATCCAAGGATTAGGGCAGGCGGTATAATAAGGCGGATCAGACAGGGCAAGAATATCCTCATCCTCACCAATTGGGAAACCCTCAATGGCACGAAACGCAGGATCCTGTAAGTTCTGGCGCAACTCTTCAGTAAAAAACTCCCGCCTGGCCTCATCATTATTGAACTCTTTTCCCAGACAGGTAACCGGCCCCGACTTGACAGTCGATTGATCTTTAAATAGTTTTTGTGGCTTTCCTTTCATGTGCTGCTCTCCAAAATTTCCTTTCCCTTTCGAGTAATCCTATATTTCTGTTTGCTACTGCGAGGTTTATCAGGGATGGTCATTTCAATTAATCCCAAATTGACTCCTGCCTGCTGGTATTTTTCCCGGAAATGTTTTTCATCTTTTAAGCCAAGAAGATTCATTAGCTCACTCCGGCTCACCTCGCCAGCTATTACATGAAGCATTTTAATGACTTCGGGGGTGACTTCGGGGGTGACTTCGGGGGTGACTTCGGGGGTATTTGCCGGATTTCCACCAAACTCCGGCACCTTAATAATCATCCGAAACAGATCACCTTCAATCAATTGCGGGTCTGCTTCGCCATATTTTTTACCGTATAGCATCATTTTACGCATACCGGAACCTAGTTCGTCGGCTCGGTCAATCTCTCGGAAAAATGCGCCAAGGGTTGGATTCTTTGCAAAGGGAGCAAAGGTTTCCGGGATAAGGACACCAAAACCATGGGGGCGGTTGGCGTTATAAGTTGTTACCTGACCATATTCAATGATAAGCCTTGCCGACTCACCGCTGGCATATTCCCGGTGAATCAGCATATTGGAGGCAACTTCCCGAAAAATGATATCCCGCAAACTCCTGCGTTCAATTCCTTCCAGATAAAAAGGGTCCGGCAGATGTTTTTTTATAAAGGCCAAAATCCGATCATAGCTGTCCAGGAGGTTGGTACGCACCAGATCACGATCATCATACCGATCCACATTCACCTTCCGCAGGATAAGGTCTGTACGATGGGCGGGGCAGACCTGAAGAATTATCTGATCCGGAGCAAACAACATTGCGCCAGCCAGGGTAACTCCGGACTCCCTGGTGATTTGGTCGGTTAGATAGAGCTGGGCACTTTTTAGAAGCTGCAAATCACCCATACCTGCCCAGGGATGGTCATTGTCCTTGATACGAACATAATTACGGCATTTTTCAATCAAATCAGCTCGAAGATCATCAACCTGAATCCACGGATACACTTTGTTTTCACTGAAGGAGGCATCTTTACGCTGATAAAGTCTGGCAACCTGAATAGTCTGATCGGTAATATCAAAATCACCGTCTTCATTACGGTCATAAATTCGACCATTACAACGATGCACCTGAGAACTTTCAGGAACATAAATATGGAGAACGGTTTTTTCTTTCACCTCTACCGTATCTACCGCAAGGTAGGTAGCAGGAGTCAGTTTTTGTGGGTTGTTAATGGCAGTGACGAAATCCTTTTTGATTTGTTCCACCGCATCAGAGTCCACCCCCTGAATTCCACCGGAATCTTTAACCCCAAGAAGAATGGTACCGCCATGCCGATTAAGAAAGGCGCACACTGATTCATAGACATCCCGGTTCAGCTGGTTCCGGCAGGTTTTGAATTCTGTTGTTATACCTTCTCCCGCACGGAGCAGGTAAAGTATTTGTTGTTCATTTATAACCATTTTGTACTTTCATTGCTCAATCAAATATCATTCTTACTTTGGCTGGGTCTTTGCCTCTGGTGAGTTTGTCGATATATTCCATGAATCTCTTTTTCAATTCGTCCGGGGTGGCAGGGCCTCCTCCGCCAGCAATGGTCGTATGTAAATCATCAAAATTGACAGAGACTTTTACTAGACCAGAAAGAGCCTCCTGCAAGGCATTTACAAAATCAATATCCAACGGCTCTGGCAGATTTTTTGTGTCGATAAAGTCATCCAGTGTTTTCCGCTCATCGTTTTTTAGAAGATCTAGATTTGCAAGGGTGATGGGATCTTCAAGGTTTTCCAGGATGGTCTTTGTCCAGTTGGCAAGGAGGGCATCAAGTTTTTCATCTAGCTGGTCGATCATCTGGCCAGCCGCGATTTTAGATGTCTCCTGGGATGGACGAAAACTGCAATAGGGACAGGTGGGCGAGTTTTCCAGATCCTGAGAAGTCATGGCAAAGCAGCTTTGCATTTTCGCCAGCTGATTCTGAAAATCCGTAAGCTGCTGCTTGGGCATGATCTTTACTGTGGCTAGTCGCTGTAAGGTTGTCAAACGATCATCATTCAGTAAGGCAGCTTTGCGCTTGTCATCAGTAATACCTAGTCTGGCCTTGGTATGGAGCTCAATATAGATCTCTATATATTTTTGCCTCTTCAAACAAATCTGTGGGTGATTTCAGGGACAGGTAAATTACCAAGCGTATGATACAAGGCTATTTCCCGCAATTTAT
>DQTH01000024.1 GCA_015662865.1 Desulfocapsa sulfexigens | reverse complement strand
GTAAGGACACCCGCTATTATAGTGGCTTTTATGCTTTATTCTATTGTTTTAATTGAATTTTACACTATTCTTTGCAACACCCTTTTATAGTCCCAGAAAATCACTCTACTGCTCACGACACGGATGTCACAAACAGTGAGCGCCTTATTCAGCAAACAGATACCAGTGTGTACCATATGTTCCTGTCCGGACAAACGCAACAGCATTTCAACCGCGTCATTTTTATCAATGGGCTTTCCAAGTATCATATCATCAAAACAAACCGCTGTATCTGCAGCAACAACCCAGCGACCAGGATACTTTCCACCCACACTCTCAGCCTTTTCCCTGGCCATGCGCTCAACATATGTTATTGGAGATTCTGTTGGTAGTACTGATTCTATGATATCTGCAGCAATTACACGAAAATTAATCCCAAGGTCTTCAAGGTATGCACGCCGCCTCGGAGACCCCGATGCCAGGATTACTTCTTCTGCACTTTTGAATAAATATTTCATAATGACTATTTAATAATGATGGTTCCCATTCTTTCCCGACAGCAAAGCCTACAACGATTTCAGCGCTTACATTTCCCTCTGAACATTAAACAAAAAGAAAAATCTCTTTCCATCGTATACTCATTTTAGTATTCTTGTCTAAATGATATTAGATTTTGGGAAATTAATCGTATTTAAATAAGTCTGTTTTTTCACCCTGCTCATTAAAATATGCAAAACAACGCAACGTTTATAACCAAAGATTTTGCAGTCGGAGAAACTCTCTTCGAACAAGGAGACGCAGGTGACTTCATTTATATTATTGTCACCGGTTCTGTCGATGTCAGCAAAGACCTGGACGGTAAAAAAGAAATAGTTGCCCGATTATCTAGTGGAGACATCCTTGGAGAGATGGCAGTTCTTACCGACGAGCCCCGTTGTGCAAGTGGTGTCGCTGTTGAGCCGACCAGAGTTATAATGGTCAGGGATCGGACACTGCGTCTGGCCTTACTCAACAATGACCTGCCGATTTTAAAACCCCTTACCAGCCAGCTGACCCTTCGTTTTAAAGAAGCTGAACAGCAGGCAACCTATTATCGAAGAAAATTCAACAAAATGAGAAAAGAAGCAGACATGCTGAAAAAACGTCTGCTTCAGTATGAATCGACTGAAGAACATTAATGCCTTACATATTATTTTCCTTTTCTTTCAAGGTACCCCTCAAAAGGAAATCATCTAATAAGGCTCCTGTGCCGGCCAATCATTATTCACTGGCATCAGTGCCTGTCAGCTTATAAGCGCAATGAAAATCCTTTCAGTCTCAGACCGGGTTGAAAACAGACTTCTAATAAAGGCAGAAAACTGCCTTCCAGATAAGCCAGACCTTGTTCTTGCCTGCGGGGATCTCCCGCCAGAGTATCTATCCGACCTTCGGGATTTCTACGCAGTTCCTCTTTTTTTTGTTGAAGGCAATCATGACCTCCGCCATGGCAAATCACCGCCGATCGGCTGCACTAATCTTCATGCAAGACTTGTTACAGAGCAGGGCCTGAACATTATGGGATTCTCCGGCTCCCGGTGGTATAATGGAGGAATCAATCAATACACCGAACCGCAAATGAAAAAACTTGTGCGCAGCCTCTGGTTCCGGCTTTTACAACACCGGAATATTGATATTATCATCACCCATGCCCCACCAAGATTTATTCATGATAAGGAAGACCCCTGTCATAAAGGATTCAAAAGTTTTGTCCCCCTCATCGAAAAACAAAAACCGACCTGGTTTATCCATGGTCATATACACGCACTGTTCAATGAACCAGCAGAACGTATCAGCACCTTCTACGAAACAAAGGTAATAAACAGCTATGGCTTTTTTTTCTTTGAAACAAAACTGGTGGAAGAATAAGGATGATGCAACATCAGCAAACAGCACATCATCCCTTCATGAGAGCAATTTTGACCAGGTTCGACAGACAGAAAAGGCCTATGAGACCGTCAAACGGGGCATAGCCACAATTCCACTGGACAAAATCAAAGGATCTGTCGGACGATACACAGATTTTGATCAGCAGTTCCGCCTTGAAGGGGCAGGCAATGAAGAACGTCTGGCGTCCCTGACCAAAGCAATGCAGGAAGGACGCTCCATTCCGCCGATTTCCCTCTATCAGATAAAAGACAACTACTATGTTGTAGATGGACATCACCGCGTTCGCGCAGCAAGAAATCTGAAACAGAGTCATATTCAGGCAAAAATTCTAGAGCTTCTGCCATCCGGCGAAACAGTGGAAAACAGGCTCTATCTTGAAAAAATCAATTTTCGGGACAAAGTCGGCATCCCCAAGCTGATCGATTTCACTGAACCGGGTCAGAGCGAATATCTGTTTGAGCAGATTAACAAACACCAGCAGTTTCTCGCAGAAGAAAAACAGGCTGACGTCAGCCTGAAAGAGGCAGGAAAAGACTGGTACAGGAGTATCTACCTGCCGCTCAGGACACTGATCAAGAACAGTGGCCTGCTCCGTTCGTTTCCAGACAGGACAATGGATGACCTTTACCTCTACATCTCCACTCATCAGTGGCAGAAAGAGACTAAAAGACAGTATGGAATAGGAGTGGATAAACTCATCCCCCGTGACATGGAGACTTTTCGAAAAAAAATGGCCAACAAGAAAATCGCCGAATATCCGGAAATGAAACGGGATATCACTATTTTTATACTGATTAATGTTGATGGCACACAGGAACAACGGCTTCTTGACAAGCTTTTTGCATTACCTGAAGTGGTTGAGCTTCATTCTGTACACGGCTCAATCGATCTTGTGGTGAAGGCGATACTGACAAGGGATCTTCTGACCTCAGATGCTGAAGTAATTTCTCAGTTCACCCAATCATCCCTGCGCTGTATGAAAGGGATACTCTCTACTCAGACACTCATCCCTGGACTTTCCCTGGTAAAACCCCAGGCCTGAGTTGAACGTATTAATTTCAGGGAGAAAACATCCTTTTTATGGAACTGCGCAGATAGCGAACAACTTTAAAGCGAACAGGAATTAATGTTGCAGGCACTTGAAAGCCGGAACCGTGAAAGGCCTGAGGTAACAATTGCGGAAAATCAATATCGCGAAGAGATGCTCCGGTAAGATTTCGCTCCCAGGCAGTTTGCACAAGAGGAACTCTCTCGTTTTTAATTTCAAGTACTTCAAGCATGGCCCGATCAAGAGCAACAGCGTTTCTTGATGCAGCAAGACAACCAAGGGCAAGAGAGGGGCCCCTCATCGGTCCTCTTCTATTCATCACTTCAATTCCATCGGCAAGAACCAGAGAAGGTGGGAGGAGCTGATGAAGATCAAGAATCATTCTGGAAAAATCCTGCCATGACTCACCATGACGCATATGCAGCCAAGCCTTACGTGCACCAAGCACAATGCCGAAAACATTCTTTACAGCCATGGTTATTCCCATCTGATCATGTGCTTTGATCCTGGGCAGGTTAATAAAATAATCGCAATCCAGTGCTTCAGTCGCCACTCCAACAGTAATACCGCAGTCCAAAGTTTTAAGTACACGTGTTTTAAAAGTAACAGGCTCCACAGCCATCCCTGAAAATGCCCTGGTAAATCCCTGTCGCCTGAGAACTGTCGCAGCCTTTCCAAACGCAGGAGAATCACCAATGAGCACCCTTGCACCTCGAGAAAGAAAGCTGGATGCAGCAGCCTTGACAAAAAAAGGATTTGAGCAGGCAAGTGGGGGGGCACTTGCACTGATCAGGTTGGGTTTCAAGAGAATTCTTCTGTTGGAAAGGTCTTCAGGAATTTTCAACATATCCAGCTGATCCTGCATTAATGACTGTAAAGTATTAATACTATAGGAAAAACAACGGGAAAAACAGACTGAATTATTCGGATCTGGAATCACTTATTATTGACCAAATAGGAAAAGCCGGGATCGTTTAAACGAAACCGGCTTTTCCAGGAGAAAGGAGAGAAGAGATAAAACACAATAACCAATGCATTATCTATACCATAAAAAGAAAAAACAAAAAAGCTATTGAATATCGCCATGTTACAGATATCCATATGCTTCGACAGCAGAGAAAATAATCAAATTTTTTATACTCAGCTCAACAAACAGTAAATTCACACCTATAATCAACATGCTATGGAATTAGTTTTTTTGACTATTCTTTGCGCCAGGCAAATAACCAGGGGGATACATGCCTGTACTCATTCTTTTTCATAAAAAACGTATTGCTTTAAATGTAAAAAAAATTGAATTAAAGAACAACAAAGATGTTTCTTTAACTCTGTTTTTTTGCTATTCCGGGCCTATCTTGGTAAAATGCTGAAACGTAAGCCGTCACAGGGCATGTAACTCTACGATATGATGCACTCAAAGCTGCAAGCGATCTCAGGTGCCGTATTATGACATCTCTACACTTAAGCCTGACAGTTATTTTCTTTGCAGGACTCTACATTGCCTGGCTCCAGCTTCTCCTCCACATTGAAAAACAAAAAAACAGACTCCCGGATATTCTCAGCAGCGATACCGAAAAACTTTTTCTTGTGCAGGACAAATGTTTTAAATCTCCGCACGAAGCCATAGCCATCATTAACAACAACGGAACACTCATCCTTTCAAATGACCTGTTTAAAGAAAAATTTCCAGGCCCGCGCCAGCAGGATAGCACGCCGGTAATATATGATTTCTTCCCTGAAAAAATGTGGTTCATGCTGCAGGAAGGATTGTCGCAAAGCAAGCTGCAAAATAAAAAGATAAACAATGAATTTTCCATCAATGAAAAACATTTTCTTTTCACCTTTTCTCCAGCTAATGAAGAAACAGGTGACCATTCCCTGATTGTTCTTTTTTGTAAAGAGCTCTCTTCCCCGGCAATGCCCCACCATTGTGTTTCGGCAGATGATGCAACCTGGAAGTCCATACTCAAGCTCACAAACCCGGTTTCACTTCATTCGGACTGGTATAACTGCTTCAAGGCAATCCTTCCGGAACTCTGTGAGTCGTTTGGAGCTGACGAGCTGTTTCTCCTCGATAATAATCCCACAGGACGAACACCACTATTACCTCCAGGAAAAGATCGGGCCGAAATTTTCAGCCATAACTGGATACTGTCGATCCCAGTATGGATGAATCTGCTCAAAAAAGGGAATACCATCCAGAACAGTACAGACAATTTCGATCCGGAAGAAAAAGAAATTCTGAAAAAGCAGGGTATCCAGACCCTGCTTCTGATCCCGCTTATTGTCAACGATGAACTGCTGGGCGTTATTGGACTCAGTAAATTTAACAACTCTTCTCTTTTCAGCAGGGTGCAGATAAACAGTCTTCGGTTCATTGCTAATATCCTGGCCATGGCCATCAGCAATCAGCATGATCGCTCGGAACGTGATCGGCTGGCAACTGTAGTTGAACAGTCATCAGACTGTATTATCATCATCAATGTCAATGGATCAATTCTCTACGCGAACCCGGCCTGCAAACAGGTTACAGGATTTCTTCCGGAAGAAATCATTGGAAGATCCATTAAACGTCTCTACACTCACTCGATACGAAAAAAAGTATGGCACCAGTTAAAAAACGCCCTTGAACAAGGGGAAACATGGAGCGGACAATTTGAAAATTACCGAAAAAACCGGACATTATATAAAGAAGAAATGCTTCTCTATCCGGTATATGATCATGAAGGTAATGTTGCCAACCAGGTTATAATCAAACGTGACATAACAGAGGACAAACGGCTGGAATCCATCGCCGAAGCAGCCAACCTCATGGACAACATTGGGTTTATTTTTTCCAGCATCAGGCATGAGCTGGGAAACCCGACAAATTCAATCAAAGTATCGCTCTCTGTTCTGGAATCCAATATTGACAAATATGATACAGAAGCCATCACCCGCTTTATTCATCGAAGTCTGTCTGACATCAGACGGGTGGAATATCTGCTAAAAACACTGAAAAACTTTTCTATCTTTGAGCGGCCTGATGTTAAAGCAACAGATATGAGTGCGCTTCTTGAAAAACTCATTCAACTTACAGAAAAAGACCTCGCAAAACAGTATGTCATGCTGGCGATTATATATCCTCCGAACCCTCTTATCGGAATGATTGACCCGAGGGCATTTCTGCAAGTACTCCTGAACCTGATAACTAATGCTGTTGCTGCGCTTGACAAAACCGACAACAAAAAGATAACCATCTCTTTGAGACAGAAGAAACAGAGTCAGCTCACGTTTACACTGGAGGATAACGGCTGCGGTATGGAGGAGGAAACAGTAAACAACCTGTTTCGCCCATTTTTCACCACAAAACCTGAAGGCACGGGGTTAGGACTGGTCATTGTAAAAAAAATGTTATCAAAAATGAACTGTTCCATCACAGCCACCTCACGCAAGGGTAAAGGAACCCGGATGGAAATTATCATCCCAACGGCCTGACAGGTTAATTTCACTGGACATTCCGCAAGCTTCCATGGTATTTTTAAGTGTTCTTTCGTGCCTGCCGGTATTGTTACAGGTACTCTCGAAAGTCACATACCAAACTAACAATTGTCCCACATGTGCTGGTTAGTTAACACTGATTGAATAAGCGATTGATCAAAAACGGAGTATCCCATGAAAAGAGTTTTAATCGTTGATGATGACGAAAGTTTCCTGCACAGTCTGATTGACGGATTTAAAGCCTATGAAGACAATTTCACCATCGCCACTGCAGGTGATGGACTGGAAGCGATGGAAATCCTGCAAACAGAAAAGATCAGCCTGGTGCTCACTGATCTGAAAATGCCACGCATGGATGGTTTTGAACTCCTGGCCCTCCTGACTCGTGATTACTCAAACGTTCCTGTAATTGTCATGACAGCCTTTGGTACTCCGGAAATGGAAGACAACCTTCGAGACATGGGTACATTCCAATACATTGAAAAACCCATTGATTTTGCTATACTCGTCGAAAAGATTATCACAGGTTTGGCCGGACCCTCAAAAGGATACATCACAGGTGTTTCTCTCTCATCATTTCTCCAACTCATAGAAATTGATAAGAAAACATGCACACTTACCATCCATGCCGGAAGCAAAAGCGGTATCCTGTATTTCCGGGATGGCAATCTTCTTGATGCAAGTTTTCGCAATCTCAATGGAAGTGACGCTGCCTATACCATTGTCAGTTGGAAGAATGTAGAAATCGAGATTGAAAGCAGTTGCCTGGAAACGGAACAGAATATTGAAAAACCCCTTGGCTTTATCCTTCTTGAGGGAAGCCGAAGGAAAGATGAGAGCAACACATCAGCTGGCTTATATTCAAGTTCTGATAGAACAGGAAGCCTGGAATCTCTCAACATGGAAGATCTGGATCTGGATCTTTCCACGAAAGCTTCCTCCCCCGGGGAAACAGGCGGCGGCCTGAACAAAACTCCTCAGTCACAGCCCAAAATTGTTAATACAAATCCGGGAATTACCCAGTTTATCAGTTTGTTGAGTTCCTTCCCGGAAATCAACAGCACCATTATCAGTACCAGGGAAGGTACCATTCTGCATCAGGCTGGCCATTCAGATGGAAAGATAGGCAGCTTTATAACTTATGCGGCAGCGGCAAGCAAACAAATCGGATCAGCCATAGGCGCCTCAGGTGATCAGTACTCAATCTTCACCCTTTTAAACGATTCCAGGCTCCTGATCCTGTATGGCAAGGATATTGTTGTTGGTCTTAATCTGGGCGGCACAACAGCTCCCGAGCCCATTGCAGATGGCTTACGTCCTGTGCTGAACAGAATCAGTATATAAGAACCGGCGATCGACAATCAGCCGACCAGAACCCCATGGTTATCCCTTTGAAGAACATGGTATTCCACTCAAACCATTCTTCTACCAAAAAAGCTTAACAGAGACTCAGGGAAACGTCGGTTAAGGAACGGAAAACAATTGAATCGCCAAAGAAGACTTTTTATGGAACCACACACAGGGTTTGTAACTATGTGCTTTCACTTTCACATACTCAGTTCCTCAATTCCTCACAGGTGCCTCATATTTTTGCAGGCACGTCCGGATGCTATAGCCCCTCTATGCGGGCGGGCATGACCGTGAAAAGATGAGGTGCATGTGAAGGCTTACCTTTTTATGGAACAATAAACTTCACAACTTCAGGATGACCAATCATGGATTCATTGCTTCAGGAAATAACAGCTCTACCCGGGGTTTTCGGCTGCTTCGTTTATAGTGGAGAGCGGCAGGTAGTTGGCAGTAAAATGCCACCCATATTTCGTAAAGATAATATCAAAGCTATTGGTAGCCTTCTCGCCAGGACTGTTCAGACCGGTCGCATGGCTCAGCTTGGCTTCAAAAAGATAGAAATCAAATACAATGAATCATTGCTCATGATCAAGCCTTTAGAAAATGAAGCTCTATTGGTCCTCATCTGCGAACCCAATGCCAACAAATCTCTAATCGCCATGACAGCTGGAATGCTGGCCGGTGATATTGAAATTGCCATGGCGCAAGCCATAAAAGCACATCCAATCAGCAGTCCACCTTCCCGTCCTGCTGAAACAATTCAGGCAAGTCAAGTCGAAGAAGCTGAAATCGATGAAAAGATCGCTCCTGTTCTCGAACAGATCAAAGAAGCACTTGCAATGACTATTGGTCCCATTGCCGGCCCTGTCATGAAAGACAACATTGAAATCTGGTCAAAACAGAATACACCCTCACTCTCTTCATTGCCGGCACTGGCAAAGCTTTTATGTTCTGAAATCGACGACAAAATCCTAGAACAGAAATTTATGGCAGAAGTCAATAAATTTACCGCCTGACAACTTATTATCCAGGCTCTCCACCGTCCTGTGGGGCGAATGCTGGCAATTAATCCCGATCATATTGACACGATGCCTGAAAGGAAAAAAAGCCAAGGTGACAAAGCTGAAAATCAAATCAGCATTGGAGAAATATCACCCTGGCCATTGAATAATAACGACAAACAAAACCACTTTAATCTGTCTTTTTATGTTCTTTTACAACAGATAACAGATTGTCATGGTGCTTTTTCAGGAGCCTGTAAAAACAGGCTCCATAAGATTTTTAATAGCTCAATCTACACCAGACATTATTTCCTTCCTGCGCAACGTTCCAGAAGTTTAGCAGTACTTATTCGCAGCCTGTCAATCGCTTTTGCCAAATCACCAATTTCATCTTTGCTACTTACTCCGATGTCTTCGTCAAGTTCCTTGCCAAGACTGATCTGAGTGGTTTTCTTCTGAAGCTTGGTCAGTGGTGCAACAACTCCGTTACTCAAAAAGAGCCAGATTATTCCCATAAGAAGGATAATTCCAGCACTTCCAATGGTAAACAGGGTTGTGGCTGTTTTCTTTGCCACTGCCAGGGCATTATCCATTGGAATATAGACAATGGCCGTTGCAATCACCTGTCCTTTCTGCCAGTTGTAACCGTTGTCAGTTCCATAAATTTCAACGATATCTTTAGGGGCACGATCAGGAGTAGAGTGACAACGCAAACACTTTCCACCGGCGACAACGGGTTTGGCAAAATAGTAATATTGTTGTCCTTTTTTTCTCCATAAGGCCTTCAATATTTTTCATTGATTTATCAGCTTCAAATGAAGCTATCAATTTCTTTTCATCATCATCAGCTGTGTGTGCAGGGTATCGGGGATTAAGAGTTGCAGGTTTATATTTATATGTTGGAAAAGTCTTCTCAAATACTTCCCAAACATTACGTGTAATTGCAAAACCGGACATAATCTCCGGATAAAATCGATCATCCTCTACCAGTTCACGTATCAAAGGTCTTTGAGTTTCTAGAAAATTATCCCTTACAGAATCAATCATTTTAAAAACTATATCACCCTGATTCCTCGCTTCGGCCATTGCATTTTTTATGCTGAACTGATAACTGGCATAGGCCAGTACAACACTGGCCAGCAGACTGAGTGCTCCGATAATAACAATAAAACGTACCCTAATACTCATCTCTTCTCCTTTTTCCCTGTCATGCAAACATTATCTGCCTGGTTCGTACTACATCTTCATTAGCCTCCAATTCAGCGATAATCTTCTCATCAACCGGGGATTCAAGATCAATGATATTATAGCCAACATTGCCATTGGATTCGTTATTGAAACTCACAATATTAATGCCGTGGTTGCCCAGAACATTTGTAGCAAAACCGATCATTCCAGGGACATCCCTGTTAATGACAATCAAACGAGTGCGTACTGTGGAGGCAGGAATAGATTCAATATTCGGGAAATTGACACTATGGGTGATATTACCGTAGCGCAAATATGCCGACAACTCTCCCACAGCCATGCGGGAGCAGTTTTCTTCAGATTCCGCAGTTGAGGCCCCGAGATGGGGGGTGGTCAAAATTTTAGGATGCCCGATAACACCGGGTGTGGGAAAATCAGAAATAAAAGCCGCCAGTTGGCCGGAGTCCAGCGCTGCAAGTACCGCTTCTTCATCAACAATCGGCCCCCTTGCATAATTAACAAGAATTGCGCCGGGTTTCATCTCGGCAATAAATTCTGCATTGACCATTCCTATGGTTTTCTCATTAACCGGTAAGTGCAGACTGACAATATCAGAATGAACCAGAGTATCGCGCACGGCACGGGTTACTGTTACTTCAGGCATAAGATTATGAATATTGTCAAGGCTTGGGAAAGGATCAAAACCATACACTTTCATAAATCGTTGAATGCCGCCATTGGCCAACCTCACGCCAATCTGTCCCAGACCGACAACTCCAAGTGTTTTTCCGGCAATTTCCACCCCGCGAAAGGCGGCTTTACGACTCTCAACTTCACCATTCACCTGATCCGGTGGCACATCGGCAAGTGACTTGCAGAAAGCAATTCCCTGATAAATATTCCGCAGCCAGATTCCGATCATGGGAAAGACCAGGTCAACAACAGCATTGGCATTGGCTCCGGGAGTATTGAACACGCAAATTCCTTTTTCAGTGGCCTTGCCCACAGTAATATTATTTACTCCGGCTCCAGCTCTTGCCAGAGCAAGCAGTTCGGGAAAGTCATCAACATCCACCTGAGAACTGCGAACAACAATTCCATGGGGATTGTCATCATCAGGATTCACAGAATAATCATCCCCGAGAAGCTCTAGTCCTTCAGGGGCTATGGCATTAATGGTTTTAATTCTAAACGAAGTCATCTTGTCCTCTCTTTGATCGCAAATCTGCGTTTACGGTATCAATATGCTGGTATGAATATATTAAAAATTTAAGTGGCTATTAATGAAATTCAGCCCGTAACATTCTGGACTCCCGCATTCGTGGGAGTAACACGGGCTCGGCTATGTGTCATTCCCGCGAAGGCGGGAATCCAGTTTCAACAAGGCTGTCAGGAACAAAAAAATTGCTATTTTACCCGATTTTAAGGTGGCCTTAAGAAATTCGGCCCAAATTCAAGCCGCGAACCTTACACAACAGGCATCTTGCAGGAAGTACTTTAAGGAGTAAAATTAAAGAACCCTACCTTTTTGTATCGCATTTCGTTCTCTAACACAAATGCTTTTTATTCTACGGGGTTCAAACGGGAAGAAGAACAGTTTTTTGTAATTGCGTGAGGCTTTTTTCTCTTTCCTGCAAAAAAGAAAAACATCCTGCTCCAACTCCCGGATAACCCAATTCCTTGAGGCATTCAGCGGAGAACTGATAAAAAACCGTTTGTTTAAAAAATCTGTTCCTCTCTTTTCTGGAATAGAGCGCAGGAATATCCATTGGCAGCTCCCGGTAAAGCCTGTCTTTTAAAAGCCGTGCCTTTTCATCCCCAGTTGCAAGGCAGGAAGGAAGCTTTTTCAGGCCACATGAAAGCCAGTCAAAAACAAGCAGTTCACGAATAAGCTGCCCATCTTTTCTGGCTGCCAGGGATTTCACTAAAAGAATGCACAACAGTTCCTGTGTCGCAGCCAGCTGAAAAAGCCTGTGCTCATGGGCAAGTTTCAAAAGTCCCATAAAAAATCCACTGATGTCTTCATTACTCCTGCGCAGATAACTCCACAGAGACGGGAAGTAGCGATTATTATAAAACTTTTCCACACACTCGCAAAACCAGTATAAATCCTGCAGACTCTCTGCATCCAGCCATTTACTGGCCAGCACAGAATAGGGCGGCTTACTGCAGTAGCGGTAGCTGTATACTTCGGCATCATGGCTTATCTCTGTATCAGGAAGCAGTTTCAGCAGGCCCATCTGGATATAGTGAGGACCCATTGCAAAAATATCAGCGAATGATTTCAAAAAACTACCCTCTGTCTCAAAGGGAAGTCCCAGAATCAAATCCGCATGGAGGTGGATGTTGTCTAAAGCTGCAAGCCGCGAAACAGTATCATGGGCAACAGCCGGGTCAATCCGTCGATTGATCGCTTTTAGAGTTGGCTCATGGGTGGATTGGATACCTATCTCAAACTGGAATCTTCCAGGGGGAACAGTGGCCAGGAAGGCAAACATCTCTTCACTGATACGATCCGGTGCAATCTCAAAATGAAAAAGTGTTTCAGATTCATACTCCAGCACAAGCTGCCAGATTGCCAGGGCTCTCTCAGGCCGGTCATTGAAAGTTCGATCCACAAAACGCAGCACTTTTGTATCATGGGCCATGATCTGATCCAGTTCCTGTCGCACCTGCGTCAGGTCCTTGTGGACAGTTCCGTTTTCAGCAGAGGAAAGGCAATAGGTGCAGGAAAATGGACAGCCACGGGAGCTTTCGTAATAGATATTTCTATTTTTCAGATGGGTATCAAAATCGCTTTCCCGATAGGGAGAGGCAAAAGGTGCATTCTTTTCATGAAAAAATGATCTTCCGTAATGAGAACACAAACTGCTTTCCAGCAGATCACTGTAAAAACTTTTTTCCACTGTTTCGACAGCCCCTCGAACAACAGTACAGGTATCCTCCCCCAGGTTGCTTCCCACAACCTCTGCCTGAGGTCCACCCACCACTAACATGCAGGAAGGCAGCAGTGATTTCAGATCAGTAATCAGGTTCTCCACTTTTTCCGAGTTCCAGACCGATGCAGAAAAGAATACTGCATCGGGTGTGTTCCGGCTGAGTTGCAGCAAAACTTCGTAGTATGGATCGCGGATAGTCAGTTGCAGAATTTCACTACTGATATCCGGACAATTGGATTCCAGCTCGTTTCGGACATGAAACAGGGCAAGGGAGGAATGGGTAAAACGTCCGTTTATGGCAACAAGTTTAATATGCATGAATGGGAATCAATCATTTTTTTGTGAGGGAAAGAGAACGATATGATACAATGATGAGCAGTTTTCTAATGCTACCATATTCCTTTCCACGGAGAAAGATGTGAACACAAATTATAAATTTCGGTTTTCCCCTTTAGCCATTACATTCTGGGGAGTCTTGTTTCTGGGCATTTTTTGCGCCAGCTCAAGCTTTGCAGATACTCCCGCCTATCACCTTGATATCAGCTTCCAACCAACCCGACACTCCATGCAGGCAACGGCCACCATCTCTTTTCCTCCAGGAGAAGAATGGCAGTTATATACCGGGGATCTGAATATTCAAGAAATAATTCTTCAGGAAAAAGGAAAAAAACCTTTTTCCATGCCCATGCCGCAAAGCAATATTATCCACATGTACGGTAGCAGAAACAGTCAGCAGGTGACAATCAGTTACTCCCTGACCGTTCCACCCGGGGCTGTCAATAATCGAATTAGCACAGACGGAATCGCTCTTACTGATGGCTGGCATCCCCTGCCGGAGCAGGACATGCTCTTTTCAGTCACTGCCACCCTGCCCCAGGGATTTGCAGGAATTTCCGAATCTGACAATCTGCCTCAACAATTGCCAAACGGAGTGATGACCACCTCCTTCTCTCAGCCGGTTCGATCAATTCACTTTGTTGCCGGGCCGTACCAGGTCAGGAAAGAAAACATTCGTAAAGGACTCACTCTTTCAACCTGGTTTTTTGAAGAAGATACTCAGTTAAGCCGGGAATATCTTGATGCCGCAAGAGCCTATGTGCTTCGCTATGAGGAAGAAATCGGTCCATTCCCCTACAAACATTATGCAATTGTCGCCAATCGCTTACCAAGCGGATTTGGCATGCCCACATATACCCTTTTAGGACAAATGGTACTTAGGCTGCCGTTCATCAAAGAGACTTCACTGGGGCATGAAATCCTCCATTCATGGTTTGGCAACAGTGTTGATGTGGCAGACAACTCCGGCAACTGGTGTGAAGGATTGACCAGCTATCTTGCTGACTTCAGCTTTGCCGCGGACAAGGGTGAAGGTGCTGCACATCGTAAAGCAGCACTCATCAACTACCAGAATTATGTGCATACTGAAACCGCCTTTCCCCTGCAGGACTTTCATTCTGCCAGTCACAATCAACCCATGGCCAAAGCGATCCGGGCCGTTGGCTACAGCCGTGCGGCCATGCTCTTTCACCAGCTTCGCGGTCTCCTGGGACCTGAAGACTTCTTCCAGGGCCTCCGTCATCTCATCTCTTTACATAAAGGCCATGATGCCTCCTGGATGGATATCCAGACTTCCTTTGAAGCTGTATCTGATAAAGACCTGAAAAACTTTTTCAGCCAGCAGCTCACACGAACAGATATTCCTGGGTTTAAAGTGAGCAATACCCACACCGATGACAGTCAGGATTACACCACCCTTTTCTTCCGTCTTCATCAGACAACAGAAGAACCGTATAGTCTCAATGTTCCGATTCGGGTAACAACAGCATCGGGTGAACAGGATTTCATCCGTGAAATCACGGAAAAAGAAACCGAAATCAGCATCACGCTCACCGAATCGCCGCTTTCTTTCACCATTGACCCGGAATACGACCTGTTCAGGACACTGGCTCCATCAGAGTACCCTCCCGTCTGGTCTGCCTTCCTTGGTGCGAAAAACAAACTGCTTATTCCAGGAACTGAACAGGAAACATCTTCGCTTGCACCATTTATAAAGTGGGCAGAGAAGCAGGGCTGGACAGTTGTTGATGATCAATCCGTCACCAACCAGCAACTTTCTGAAAATTCGCTTCTATTTCTTGGCTCTGGCAGTGCAGCCTTTCGCTCCCTTTTTGGTAACTCAACCACAGCAGAGGATGGTTTCCATTTACGCGTCAAAAACAATCCACTGAACAGTGCAGAAGTCGCTGTACTTCTCTCAGGCAGCAGCACTGAAGAGACGCGAGCCGCCCTATACAAACTGAGTCATTATGGGAAATACTCATCCCTCTCATTCAGTAAGGGAAGAGTTCAGACTAAAGAGATACTCCCAAAAGCCAATGGTATGATGTACCAGGTTGAGAACCTGCCCAATGGTGGATCCACCACAGCCATAAACAGTTTTGAGCAGATCATCACCGAACTTGCAAAAAATCGTGTCATTTATCTTGGTGAAACCCATGATTCCATGGCTGACCATCTTCTGCAAATGCGGATCGTGCAAAGCCTGAAGAAAAAAGGACTGGATATTGCTATTGCTATGGAGATGTTTCCGGAGAGCAGCCAGCAGGCCCTTGATGATTATCTCAAAAAACAATCAGATATGGCTGAAGCAACTTTTCTTCGTGCTTCAAAATGGTTCGAGATCTGGCGCTATGACTGGCGGCTGTTCAGGCCGATTTTCAACTTCTGTCGCCGTGAAAACATTCCTGTCTATGGAATCAACGTTGACAGAAAAATCGTGAGTTCCGTATTCAGTGAAGGCAACACCGATGAACTCAGTGAAGAGCAGCTGAAAACCGTTGCGCCGGAAAGAGATCTCTCAATGGAGGGTTATGTTGAACGTTTGAGCACTGTCCACGGGTTTCATGCGGAATCTCCCCATGGGAAAGACAAGGGAATAGCAGGCTTTGTTCAGTCTCAGGCCATCTGGGATGAATCCATGGCTGAGAATATCGCTGATATCCTAGCGCAGAACCCTGGAAAAACCGTGGTGGTCATCGCCGGTTCTCAGCACACCAGAAAGGACTCCGGGATTCCACCAAGGGTTGCACGCCGCATTAAAGTTTCCCAGGCATCTGTTCTAAACTTATATGCAAGTAACTCTCCTGCGGATCCCGCCATACAGGCCGATTACTTTTTTCTGAGCGAACCTCTGATCCTTGAAGCCAAAGGAAAAATAGGTATTATCCTGGATCCTGTAAAAAAAGAAGATGGCGAAGAATATTTAAGAATCAGTGGACTCAGCCATGCCGGAAAAGCCAAGGAAGCAGGAATCAAGGAAAAAGATATCATTGCCACCATCAATGGTCAGCCTGCTAAGAACATGGAAGATATTGGTATACTGATGATGGATGCAAAGGCTGGAGATATTCTTAAAATGACTGTTCAAAGGAAAGACAAAGATGGAGAACTGCAGGAAATAGAGATCAGTGTGGAACTCTCTGATATGACAAAACCACCCAATTATCCATGATGCTGTGACAACGAAGAAAAATCCGGATAGAGAGCCAGTCGTGCAGCTTGAAGACCTGCCCAATATTGGTCCGGCAATGGCCAAGGATCTTCGTCTCCTTGGTATTTCCAAACCTGTGCATCTGATAGGAAAAGATGCCTATCAGATGCACAGGGAGCTTTGCAAGCTGAGCGGCAAAGAACACGACCCATGCGTGATTGATGTATTCCTTGCCGCTGTCAGTTTCATGGAAGGTGGAGATCCTATTCCCTGGTACCACTTCACAGAAGAAAGGAAACAGCATCTGGCAGCGACTCTGCCGGGAAAGCTTAGGCGTTCTTGATCTTGTCAATATAAGTAATTGCCGAGATAAACGCTCCCTGCGGGTCCTGGATCACACAAAACCGGCCCACTTCCGGAATATCCTGTGGTCCAACTAGAACATTGCCGCCCAGCCCGGCCACCCTGCCTGCAAGCTCATCCACATCATCAACAGTCACATACGTTCCCCATGCAGGAGGCTTTCCTTCAGCTTCCGGGGGTGTGGTCATGATGCCACCCACTTCCCGGCCACCAGCCTTCACAATGGTATATGTCATCCCTTCCATGGGCATGTCTTCCAGAACCCAGCCAAACAACTTTTCGTAAAAAGCCTTTGCTTCAGCGACATCCGGAGTTATCAACTCACACCAGCTAAAAGCACCGTGTTGTTTGTACTGCTCATCCATAACATTCTCCTCAACATTGAAGTTCAGATGACACGCCGTGGCCAGGGATAGAACTTACAAAAATAGAAATATCATTGACATGGCGTTACCGACAGGCTTATCACATAAAAACTGAAACAGTTTCATGGATAAAGTAGAGGATAAACATTCTGCTGGGGATCACCAAATATAATAAACTCGTAAAAAGTTAAAATCTAAGATGGAGAGTTTTTACGAATCCATCAAATATAATTCTGATTACTCCCTTGCAAAGCAATACAGATCCTCACGGGACATCTCGGGTTGAAAGGAATAACCAGCCTCCTGAAAAGTTTTTAATTCCGTCACAGTCTGCAATCGGTTTTTCACAGCAAAGTTCACCATCATTCCCCTGGCCCGTTTGGCATGGATGGCAACTGTTCTGTAGGAGTCTTCTTTGCGTTCCTTAAAATCAATCTGCAGTATTGAACCCTGCAGGTTTTTCTTTTTGATCACACGACTGTATTCTGCCGAGGCAAGGTTTACGATAACGGCTTCTTTTTGATCCTTCAAAGCCAGATTCAGTTCATCTGTGACCTTGTTTCCCCAGAACTCATAAAGATTCTTTCCTCTTTTGCTGGCCAGCTTACATCCCATTTCCAGACGATATTTCTGCATGAGATCAAGTGGACGCAGAATGCCATACAGACCGGAAAGAATACGCAGACGATCCTGCACATAGACCAATTCCTCTTTTCCATAATCGTCAACAGCAATCCCTGAATACACATCTCCTTGAAAAACCGCAATGGCAGGATGAGCGTTCTCTGCGGTAAATGGTGTATGAAAATCCTGGATTCGCTCATGTGTCTGAACAGCCAAGCGGTCACTCATTTTCATCAGTTTGCCAAGATCTGAAACAGATAGTTTCTTCAGTTCCTCTATCAGTAACACGCTGTCTTGCAGCAGTGGCGGTTGCGTGACGTTGACTGTAAAAGAATGGTTAAAATCCTGCGTTTTTGACGGGGCAATAATCATTAACATAACTTACCGATGTTCTCCTGGATTAAATAGGTGAGATGTCCAGCATCTCCTTTTATGGGCATCAAGTTTAGAGGGTACCTAGAGTTTGTGCAGGTCAGGCGGTTGAAAATGATCTTCTTTATAATCTTCAAGCTTATGATTTTTATCCATCTTCACCACCCATTTTTTCAGAGAAGGCCTTTCACCTTTATATTCCATGAAGGGAACGGACCCGCCACAACTGGTTTCCACTGCATAAACTGAAAACTCAAAAAAATCCCTGACAAGCTCCCTTCTCTCATCAAACAGCTCCAGATAGTTATCGAACCTGGGCATGCCCGGACCAACAATCTTTGCCCTGCAGAAAATCCTTAAAATTTTTGCTTTCTTTTCAAAAGAATTAAACACAATTGTGAACTCACCATTGTTGACGGCATCCGTGTGCGTTCTGTTACCACTTCCGGGATAACTCATGAACAATAGAGTGTTCGCATCAAGCACCCTTATACAATCATAGCCCTTGGGGGAGAGGTTAACTTCCTTACCCGATGAACTCGCGAGATAAAAAAGCTTCTGGTTTTTTATAAATTGAACATCCGCATCTGACAGACTCTTATGTTGTGTTCCCATTTTTACTCCTTAATTCAACAGTAATCTGCTCACCACACAGTTCTTATTTAAACGGATTATAGCCAGGTTTCACGTAAAGGTTTTCTTTCTTATCCATGATTTCAGGCCTGTACACCTTTTCCGGCCATGCCTCTTGGTCGACCTCCTCAAAGGCCACAGAAACAACTTTTTCCTCACACTTCGCAATTCCAACAACATTTCTGACTATCTCGGCAGCGAGTTGTGTCTTCTGTTCCTCCGATCTTCCAGGATATAATTTAACGATAATATGGGGCATCAGTTGACTCCTCTTTTGTTAAGTAATCTACTGGAGATTATGAATAAAAATTCGATAAAATAGTTAAAAAACTATACCATAGGCTATTCTCAGGGGACCATGCACACCTTTCACATGTACCAGTTCAATATCAGCGTGGAACTGGCACCGGAGACAAAGTTAATGAATGGTGGCAGGGGAGCTTGCAGATTTTGCAGAAACTCCATCCCTTGAGTAAGCCGGGAGCGCAGGTCACATGCCTTTACCACAGTAATGGAATAGATGGGCAGCAGAGAAACTGAACGACCAGCAGCTTAACAGACTGTATGGAGATATTTGGAAAAACCGTATCTGCAAGGCAGGTGAAAAAAAAGGATACACAATACGTCATCGTTGGAATTTCTCCGTTTATATTTCTTCCTTTGGCTGACTGACTTCATCCACCAGATACATGATGGACATATAAGGGATTCCAGTGTGAGACGCGCAGCCAATTTCACAGGTACGGCTGTTTGAATAACCCGCCTCTGCCCCACTCTGCTGCACCATAGGTATAGACTTACGCAAACCGTGCCGGTTGAGATCCGGCAGAGTAAAGCCTTTGTCCCCTGCAAAGCCGCAACAGTTGAGATCCTGTGGTACCACGACTTTTTTCGCACACATGCCTGCTACATCTTCAAGAAGTTCGGCAAGACCCATTTTTCTGGTGGAACAGGTAGGGTGCACGGCGACAATATTTTTCTTTTTCCTGAACTGTAATCGATCAACAAGAAAGGTGTGGACAAATTCCACCGGTTCAAAGAGTTTCAACTTTTCAGTCATCACCTTTCGCATGCGATACAAACAGGGCGAAGTATCACAGAGAACCGGATATTTTCCGTTATTAGAAGCTGCAAGAAGAGCATGTTCAAGTTCTGCTGATTTCTGATCAGCAATATCCGCAAAACCCTTTGACTCCCAGGGAGTCCCGCAACAAAGTTTTTTCATCGCCTCTGGAAAAATGACTTCGTATCCTGCTTTTTCAAACAGCCTCACTGTGACTTCAGGGATGGATTCCGTCACAGGATCGTCCCTTCCTGGCCCCATAGTTCTTGCGATGCAGGAAGGGAAATACACAACTTTATCAGCCGTATCACTGTTTCTACTGATCAGCCCTGAAACCGTTGCCCCTTTTGGCATTGCAGGAGTCCATTCAGGAAGGCGTCCAATGCTGAGCGATCGTGCCAGATTACTCAGTCGTCCAAACGCATGGGTACCGAGCAGGCCATGGCCGATGTTTACCGCATCAAGCATAAAGGAAGCAGTGGTGGTAACTGCTTCCAGGTGATTGGCTGCCCACTGTCCGAGCTTCATTCCTGCGTGGCTGAGCTGTCGGCCGCGAATCTGTTTAATATACTTCCCGGTGTCAATTCCCACCGGGCAGGAGGTTGCACAAAGCCCATCTGCTGCACAGGTTTCAACTCCCAAAAAAATAAAATCTCTTTCAAGCTCCATTTTCCTGCCCGGATCTTCCCCGGTTTCTGTAAGGCGAGCTATTTCACGCTGAATCACTATGCGCTGGCGGGCTGACAGGCTGAACCCATTGGAAACACAGCCAACCTCACAGAAACCGCATTCAATACACTTATCCACCAGAGGATCACATTTTGGCAGAGGTTTAAGATTTTTCAGGTGGCACTGAGGATCATCATTGATAATGACCCCGGGATTTAAAATTCCATCAGGATCAAAAAGCTGTTTGATTTCCTGCATGAGTCCATAGCCTTTTTCACCCCACTCTTTTTTCACAAAAGGAGCCATGTTTCTGCCGGTACCGTGTTCTGCTTTGAGCGATCCATCGTACTTGTCGACAGTCATAGCTACGACATCATGCATCATCTCATCGTAACGCGCAACTTCCGCAGGATCGGAAAAATCCTGATTGATAATAAAATGAAAATTTCCTTCAAGGGCGTGGCCATAAATCACGCTTTCCTGATAGCCGTGTCTGGCAATAATTTCCTGCAATTCTTTGGTTGCTGCAGGCAGTGTTTCCATATGATAAGCCACATCTTCAATGAGACAGGTAGTGCCAATATCTCGCATGCCGCCAACCGCAGGGAAAACCCCTTTGCGGATATTCCAGAGTTTTTCGTACTTTTGGGGATCAGAGGTAAACTCCACCGGCAGAATCGTTGCAAAGCTATTTAGTGTTGTTGTGATTTCTTTGATATTCTTTTCGAGAGCTACCGGATCTGCAGCCATGCTTTCCAGCAAAACAGCTGTGGTTGTTTCATCAAAGTCCTTAATAAAAGAAGGGATACCATCCATGTTTTCAACAGCTCTAAGAGCACCGCGATCAAGGAGTTCAGCACCTTCAACAGGGCCGTCTTTCAGGGCAACCACAGCCTCACAGGCTGTATTGATATCAGGGAAATAGACCATTGAACTGGCCTTGCACGAATGACTTTTCACCGAACGCATCACAACTTCGGAAATAAAGGCAAGGGTACCTTCTGAGCCAACAAGCAGATTTAAAATGATATGAAAAGGATCATCGTAATCGATGAAAGAATTGATGGAGAATCCGGTTGTATTCTTGATTGAATATTTTTTGCGAATGCGTGCTGCGAACGCTGTGTCTCTCCGTACCTGATCACGAAATTTTTCAATTTTCCTTATAAACTCTGGTCGCTGTTTCCTGAAATTATTCCGGCTTTTCGTATTTCCGGTGTCAAGCAGTGTACCATCAGCAAAAACAATCCTGGCTGATACAATGGTTTTGTAAGAATTTGCGTGTGTCCCACAGTTCATCCCACTGCCATTGTTTATGATGATGCCGCCCACCATGGCGGAATTTATGGAGGCAGGATCAGGCCCGAATTTTCGGCCGTAAGGTGCAAGAATCGTATTTACCCGTGAACCGATTATGCCAGGCTGTAAGCGAATTTTAGCGCCGTTTTCCAGCACGTCATACCTTTCCCAGCCTTCACTTGCCATGAGCAGGATGGAATCGGAAATTGTTTGACCAGAGAGCGATGTACCGGCAGCCTTAAATGTCACAGGTAAGCCGCGAGAATGTGCTTCCTGCAAACAGCGAATCATCTCCTCTTCAGTAAGTACCCGCACCACAACTTTTGGTTCCAGGCGATAAAATCCACCATCGGTACCATGGGCCAGGCAGCGAAGTGTATCGGTAAAGATTTGCTCTTCGGGAATTACAGAAGAAATGGCCTCGACAAAAGCTGTATAACGTTCCCGGGCCATTTGTGAACTCCTAAAAAAGGATGGGAGTGGTGTTCCGAGGGATCAACGGAGGAGCTTCAGAGTCTGGCTGGCGATCTCAAACTCTTCATCAGTTGGAACAACTAAAATTTTACAGGATCCACCTTCTTTCTGGATCTCCATGATTCCGTCTTTTCGATTGCTGTTTTTCTGAGAATCAAGGGCGACACCCAATGTATCAAGGCCGGCAAGGCATTTTTCCCGTACTCTGATATCATTTTCTCCGATACCGCCGGTAAAAATCAGGCAGTCAGCACCGCTAAGCGCCGCCAGATATGCCCCGACATATTTCTTGATTCGATAACAGAAAATTTCTATGGCCAGCTGGGCGTGGCTGTCTCCGGTATCAGCCATCCTGCCGATGGAGCGCATATCATTGTTCCCGCAGATTCCTTTGAGCCCGCTCTCTTTATTAAGAAGATTATCAAGCTCCTGGATATCCATGCCGGTTTCACGGGCCAGATAGAAAAGAATGGCCGGGTCAAGGTCTCCGCTGCGGGTTCCCATGACAAGCCCTTCCAGTGGCGTCAAGCCCATGGAGGTGTCCACACACCTGCCACGATCAATGGCAGCAGCACTGGCACCATTGCCCAGATGCAGACTAATAAATTTCAACTCGTTATATGGCAGATTCAGATATTCAGCTGCCATTTTCGAAACATAAGAATGGGAGGTTCCATGAAAGCCGTAACGCCGTACTTTCTGTTCTTCATAAAGATGATACGGGAGAGCATACAAATAGGCATGTTCGGGGATGGACTGATGAAAAGCTGTATCAAAAACAGCTACCTGGGGAATATCAGGTGTCCTTTCCATGGCTGCTTCAATTCCGGTAATATTGGCTGGATTGTGCAGTGGAGCAAGTGGCACCAGTTCTTTTATGGCGTGGAGGATTTCATCATTGATAAGGACAGGCTCGTGGAAGGATTCCCCTCCATGAACCACCCGGTGGCCTATGCCTGCAAGCTCGTTCACATGGCCAAGGATTTCTTTTTCACGAAACAGCTTTTCCATGAGCCTGACCGCACTTCGATGATCGGGCATGGACTGATAAACCTCTTCTGACAGCTCCTCTCCGCTGCCGTCAATATATTCAACCCTGGCATGGCTCTGGGGCTCGCCAATCTTTTCAATCACTCCCGAGGCCAGAACAGAGAGGTCCTGCTTATTGAAAAGTTTAAATTTCAGCGATGAACTTCCTGCGTTCAACACCATTATTTTCATTCAGTTCGCCCCTTGGACAGCCATAGCCATCTGCAATGCGTGGCGTGTGGCAGCCACATCATGAACCCTTATAATATCAACTCCGGAATCAACAGCTAATGCTGAAACCACGGCAGTGGGCAAATCACGTTCCGACACTTCAAGACCGGTAATATCTTCTATGAACCGCTTCCGGGAATGTCCAAGCAGCACAGGACAGCCAAACTTCTTAAACTCGGCAAGATGCTTGATGATGGAGAGATTATGGGACAGTGTTTTGCCAAACCCTATTCCCGGGTCAAGGGTGATACGCTTGAGGTCAACCCCATTATTTTCAAGCCAGGATAAACGCTCCTGAAAGAAATCCAGTATCTCTGCAACGACATCTTTATATTCCGGTTTGACCTGCATGTCGCCGGGCGTTCCCCGCATATGCATGATAATAACAGGGACAGCAGTTTTCTGAACGAGCTTAAGCATATCAGAATCTTTTCTGATAGCTGATATATCATTGATTATATCAGCTCCCGCTTCAAGAGCCTGGCGGGCGACTTCAGCCTTTGTGGTATCAATGGAGATGGGGATGGCATGCCTGGAACGAATGGAACGAATTGCAGGAAGAACCCGGTTCAGCTCTTCCTGCAAGGATACTGGTTCTGCAAAGGGCCGGGTTGACTCACCACCGACATCAATGATATCAGCGCCAGAAGCAACAAGGGCCTCTACCTGGGAACAGGCAGAGGCCTCTGAATCAAACTGACCACCATCGGAAAAGGAATCGGGCGTTACATTTAAAATGCCCATTATTCTGATGGGTCCAATCATATTTACTCCTGAGGTGTATCTTCAGATCCTGCAGGATCCGCCTCAACTTCTTCAGCCACCTCTGGTTCTTCCGGTTCTTCATCAACTTCTTCAACAGGAGGTTGGGGAGCTTTTTTTGCCGTCTTTTTTTTCGCCTTCTTAACCGGTGCATGATCTTTTTGCGTGCGTTCATACTGACCGGGGCGAAGTTCCTCCAGGATATCTTCGATATCTTCGAGGACAATAGTCTCTTTCTCCAGCAACTCATCGGCCACACGCTTAAGAATATCCAGATTTTCAGAGAGCATTTTATTTACTTTATCATTGGCGATCTTGATTATTTTAAATACTTCTTCATCAATCTTGCGAGCCGTATCTTCACTGAAATCCCGATGTTGACTGATCTCCCTGCCGAGAAAGATCTGTTCCTCCTTCTTTCCGTATGCAAGAGGTCCAAGTGTCTCACTCATTCCCCACTCACAGACCATCTTACGGGCCATTCCAGAGGCCCGCTCAATATCATTTCCAGCACCTGAGGTAATCTCGTCAAAGATTAATTTTTCAGCCACACGTCCACCGAAAAGAATACAGAGAGAGTGCTCCAGAAACTTTTTCGAATGAGTGTGACGCTCATCAGTGGGCAGCTGCATGGTCACACCAAGGGCACGCCCACGGGGAATAATTGATACCTTATGAATTGGATCCGTATCAGGAAGCATACGTGCAACGATAGCATGCCCTGCTTCATGATAGGCAGTGACTTCTTTTTCCTTATCAGTGATGATCATGGAGCGTCGCTCCGCGCCCATCATTATCTTGTCCTTGGCCCTGTCGATCATATCCGTATCGATTTTATTGGCGCCTTCCCGGGCAGCCATAAGTGCAGCTTCGTTGACAAGATTTTCAAGATCTGCGCCAGAAAAGCCAGGGGTTCCACGGGCAACGATTGCCATGTCCACATCTTCTTCCATCTTGGTCTTTTTGGCATAGATCTCAAGGATTTTCTGCCTACCCAGAACATCGGGAATTGGTACTATTACCTGGCGATCAAAACGTCCCGGACGCAGAAGAGCAGGATCAAGGACATCCGGTCTGTTGGTAGCCGCTACGATAATCACACCTTCATTGGCCTCAAAACCATCCATTTCGACCAATAACTGATTAAGGGTCTGTTCGCGCTCATCATGCCCACCACCAAGTCCGGCACCACGGTGACGTCCCACAGCATCAATTTCATCAATAAATATAATACATGGAGCATTTTTCTTGCCCTGGATAAAAAGATCACGGACACGGGATGCTCCAACACCAACAAACATTTCAACAAAATCAGAACCGGAAATGGTGAAAAACGGAACATCAGCTTCGCCGGCAATGGCTTTGGCAAGGAGAGTTTTTCCGGTACCGGGTGCACCGGCCAGCAAGACACCCTTGGGAATACGGCCACCGAGCTTGGTGAATTTCTGAGGATCCTTTAAAAAATCAATAATCTCTTCAAGCTCCTCCTTGGCCTCATCAATACCCGCGACATCGTCAAAGGTGACTTTGTTTTCACCCTGTTCCATGAGCTTGGCACGGGTTTTCCCAAAGGAAAGTGCCCCACCTTTTCCGCCGCCCATCTGCATCTGGCGCATAAAAAAGACCCAGACGCCGATAAGAAGCAGCATGGGAAACCAGGAGACAAAAATGGTCATCAGCCAGGATTCTTTCTGCACTTCCTTCACAGAAATATCCACTCCGCTGTTGCGAAGTATGGTTATCATTTCCTTATCGTTTGCAGGATAAACAGCGCGAAAAGCTTTGCCATCCCGCGTGGTACCGGAAACGATATCACCGGCAATCTGCACCTGCGAGATTTCATGACTTTCAACAGCTGCCACAAACTGGCTGTATGTCAGGGAGCTTATCTGCCCCTGAGGCTTGTTAAAAAGATTAAAGAGCAGGATCATGGTGAGACCAATCACCAGCCACATGGAAAGATTTTTATAAAATGTATTCAAAGAGTCCTCCGCAACTCCGTATTATGCAAACAAACGTTAGCACTCAACGCTTAAAATTTTTCGTACGGCAATATTCTATATTAAGAGCAATATGTGTCTATGTCGAGGCCAACACTGTTTTTTTCTGCAAACAGAGCAAATTAAATCAGTTTTGTATGTTTTTTGTGAAATACTGTACAGGCTGAACCCCGATCTCTTTTTCCCGCATGGCCTTCATCGCCATACCAACACCAATTGCCCCTGTAGCTGTTGTTGTATAGGGAACATGCAGTTCAAGAGCCGCCCGTCGAATGGTATAGGAATCTTCAGTGGCACGCCGTCCCATGGAAGTGTTCACAACCCAGTTCACCTGATTATCCTGAAGTTTATCCATGATATGGGGTCGGCCCTGGGAAATTTTATTCACCTGCTTGCAGGGGATGTCATTTGATTGAAGAAATTTGGCTGTGCCGCGGGTAGCAATGATATCAAAATCCATTTCCACAAGACTTTCTGCAAGCCCAAGGATCGCCTGCTTGTCACTGTCCCGCACACTGATAAAAACTGTTCCTGACTTAGGGATAGCAGATCCGGCAGCTAGTTGTCCCTTGGCAAGAGCAAGACCGAGATTATCATCGATCCCCATGACTTCACCAGTGGATTTCATTTCAGGACCGAGGAGGGTATCCACATTATCAAAACGATCAAAGGGAAAGACGGCCTCTTTCACTGCCCAGTGATTAATCTCTACTTCCTTTGTCACCCCAAGCTCAGCTAGTGTTTTACCCATCATGATCTTTGTTGCCATTTTAGCCAGGGGGACGCCCGTTGCCTTTGAGACAAAAGGCACTGTTCTTGACGCGCGGGGATTGACCTCCAGGATATAAAGATCCTCATCCTTTACTGCATACTGCACATTCATAAGCCCTATGACGCCAAGCTCCTCAGCCATGGCTCTGCTGGCACGTTTAATTTCTTCAATCAATTCTGGAGAGAGAGTGTGAGGCGGTAACACACAGGCGGAATCGCCGGAATGAATCCCAGCCTCTTCAATGTGCTGCATGATCCCGCCGATGATCGTATTTTGACCATCACACAGCGCATCCACATCCACCTCAATGGCATCCTTCAAAAACTTATCAATCAGTACCGGATGATCTGCTCCTGCAATACCGGGGATGGCCATAAAATCCCTAATCTCGGCATCATTGTACACAATACGCATGTCGCGGCCACCCAGCACATAAGAAGGACGAACCACAACCGGATATCCGATTCTCTTGGCTACGGAAAGGGCCTCTTCCAAAGTGTAAACTGTATCATTTTCCGGCTGACGAAGACCCAGTTTCTGCAGGAATTGCTGAAAACGCTTCCGATCCTCTGCGCGGTCAATGGAGTCAGGAGGAGTACCGACAATGGTAACCCCCTCTTCTTCAAGGGCAACTGCAAGGTTTAGAGGAGTCTGCCCGCCAAACTGGACTATGACACCATCCGGTTTTTCAAGGTCAATGATGCTCAGAACATCCTCAAGGGTCAACGGCTCAAAATAGAGTTTATCTGAAGTATCATAATCTGTTGAAACAGTTTCGGGATTGGAATTCACCATGATGGATTCCACTCCGATTTCAGCAAGGGCAAAAGAGGCATGAACGCAACAGTAATCAAATTCAATACCCTGGCCGATACGATTGGGCCCGCCGCCCAGGATGATAATTTTCTTATTGCCAGTGGCGGATGCCTCATTTTCCTGTTCGTAGCTGGAATAATAATAGGGTGTGTAGGACTCAAATTCAGCCGCACAGGTATCAACAAGTTTGTAAACCGGCACAACATTCAGTTTTTTCCGTAAATCACGAACATCTTTAGCTGATGTTCCGGTGAGAAAGGCAAGCTGATAGTCGGAAAAACCGTATTCTTTGCAACTGCGAAGGAATTTCGGTGTCAGTCCCTGAAAACCCTGCTCGCGAATGATATTCTCTTTTTCAACAATCTGCTTGAAGTTATAAAGAAACCATGGATCAATCTGGGTCAGCTCAAAGAGTTCATCGATGGGCATCTCCCGTTTTAAGGCTTCATAAATAAAACAGAGTCGTTTAGAGCTTGGTTTACGCAGTCCGGTTTCCAGATCTTCCGGGTCCAGATGCATGAGTTCTTCCTTGCCGTCACCACCAAAACCGAATCTTCCGGTTTCAAGGGACCGCATACCTTTTTGAAAGGCCTCTTTGAATGTTCGTCCCATGGCCATGGTCTCACCCACAGACTTCATGGCAGTTGTCAGAACGTCTTCTGCTTCAGGGAACTTTTCAAAAGTCCAGCGGGGAATTTTCACCACACAATAGTCAATGGTTGGTTCAAAGGAGGCGTATGTTTCCCTGGTGATATCATTTTTTATTTCATCGAGTGTGAAGCCAACGGCCAGTTTTGCTGCAATCTTGGCAATGGGAAAGCCCGTTGCCTTGGAGGCCAGAGCCGAGCTTCTGGAAACCCTGGGGTTCATTTCAATCACCATGAGTTCCCCGTCTTCCGGATTCACAGCAAACTGCACATTTGATCCCCCGGTTTCCACACCAATCTCACGAATAATAGCAATTGCGGCATCACGCATATCCTGGTACTCACGGTCGGTGAGTGTCTGGGCAGGTGCAACAGTTATTGAATCGCCGGTATGCACTCCCATGGCATCAATGTTTTCAATGGAGCAGATGACAACAACATTGTCCTTGGAATCACGCATCAGCTCAAGCTCGTATTCCTTCCAGCCAAGCAGACTGCGTTCAAGCATGACTTCTGTGGTCATGGAAAGATCAAGACCGGAGGAAGACAGTTCTTTCAGCTCCTGACGGTTGTAGGCAACACCGCCACCAGTGCCACCGAGTGTGAAACTAGGACGTACAATAATCGGAAATCCGATATCATCCCCTGCTTTCACGGCATCTTCCAGCGTATGAACAATGTAAGACTTGGGCACATTCAGGCCAATGGCTTCCATGGCAGCTTTAAACTCTTCCCTGCCTTCTGCCTTTTTAATAACATCGATATTTGCGGCAAGCATCTCCACATTATATCTTTTAAGTGCCCCGGCCTCTGCCACCTTTATGGCCGTATTAAGCGCTGTCTGGCCACCAAGGGTCGGCAGCAGAGCATCCGGGCGCTCCTTTGCAATAACCTTGATCACCATTTCAGGAGTTATGGGCTCGATATAGGTAAAATCAGCTAGCTCCGGATCTGTCATGATGGTGGCCGGATTGGAGTTTATGAGCACAACCTCGTAGCCCTCTTCCTTCAGGGCCTTAACGGCCTGAGCGCCTGAATAATCAAACTCACAGGCCTGACTGATAATAATGGGGCCAGAACCTATGATAAGAATCTTTTTTATATCTGTTCGTTTTGGCATGAGATACAGTTTTTATTATTATTTTCGTTGATTGGTATTCCGGCTATTTTCGTATCATATCAATAAAACGGTCAAAAAGGTACATGGCGTCATGGGGGCCCGGTGCATGCTCCGGATGATATTGAACAGAGAAGGCCGGGTATTTCTTATGACGCATTCCCTCAACAGAATCATCATTCAGATTAATATGAGTGAGTTCCACTTCATCCGGGTTCAGACTATCCATATCCACACAAAAGCCATGGTTCTGTGAGGTAATCTCCACCTTTCCAGTCAGGAGATCCTTCACCGGCTGATTTCCACCCCGGTGACCAAATTTTAGTTTGAAGGTCGATCCGCCATAGGCAAGACCAAGAAGCTGATGGCCAAGACAAATGCCGAACATGGGTTTTTTGCCAAGCAATGCCCTAATGGTATTTACAACATCAGGAACCCCTTCAGGATCGCCCGGGCCATTGGAAAGAAAGATACCATCGGGGTTCATGGCAAGTACTGTTTCGGCATCTGTAGAGGCTGGAACAACCTGAACCTGACAGCCCTTTTCAGTAAGAATCCGGCACTGATTATATTTCAAACCAAAATCAAAGGCCACAATCTTCAGAGGATTGTCCAGACCAGGCTGGCTTGTGGAAAAATCAGTACCGGGAACCACACTGTTATCTGCCCATCCATAAGGCTCATTGCATGTTACTCTGCTCACCATGTCCTGGCCCACAAGTCCGGTCCATTCACTGGCACGTTTTACCAGTGATTCATGATCAAGGTCTTCAGTGGAGACAATACCTTTCATGGCTCCTTTTGTACGGATATGTCTTACAAGGGCACGGGTATCAAAACCCTCAATCCCGAGCACATTGTATTCCTTCAAAAATTCAGCAAGGGGCTTCTCAGATCGGTAGTTGGAAGGAAACTGATTGTACTCTTTAACTAAAAAAGCTCTCGGATGAATTGAAGCTGACTCCATATCCGCTGTATTTGTGCCGTAATTCCCAATCAACGGGTAGGTCATGGTAACAATCTGGCCGGTATAGGAAGGATCGGTGAGAATTTCCTGATATCCGCTCATTGAGGTGTTGAAGACGATCTCACCGACAGCCTCACCGGATCCGGTAAACGAGCGACCCTCAAATATGGTTCCATCTTCCAGGGCAATCAATGCTTTCATATATTTCCCTTGTTCTTTACTTCCTGGGGTAAACAGTTTTCTGACAAATTAGCAATTTTACAAAAAAAATCGTAATATTAAACTTAAATTTTTCGCTGGCGTCAACAGGAATCGGGAACAGTACGCTAAAACCCGAGAAACAAAATTTCCACACTGCCTTTCTCATGCTTTTTCTTCTTGGATTTTTCCTTCAATTTAGTATTGATAAACGCTACATTTTTCACTATTACGACTTTTGGCACTTCCCCCCTTTCCAGAAGGAGAAATCATGCATAAAATAGGCTTTTCACTCATCGCAACATTTTTTTTACTCTTTAATCTAATCGGAGATACAGTAATGGCAGAAACAAAACTTAAAGATGGTCTGTACGCCAAATTTATCACAGACAAGGGCGACATCACCTGTGTTCTTGAATTCGAAAAAACGCCCCTCACAGTGGCCAACTTTGTGGGTCTTGCAGAAGGCACCAAACAACTCGGCGGAGGCGCAGGAAAAGAGGGCGTCCGTTTCTACGACGGTCTCACCTTTCACCGGGTCATTGATAATTTTATGATCCAGGGTGGCTGTCCCCTTGGAACCGGAACCGGTGGCCCAGGCTACACTTTCCCGGATGAGATCGACCCAACCCTCAAACACAGTAGACCAGGTATTCTGTCCATGGCCAATGCAGGACCGGGCACCAACGGCAGCCAGTTTTTCATCACCCACACTGCCACCCCGCATCTTGACGGAAAACATACTGTTTTTGGCCATGTTGTATCAGGACAGGATGTTGTAAACAGTATTCGCAAAAATGATAAAATCAAATCCATTGAAATCATTCGTAAGGGAAGCAAGGCCAAGGCGTTTAAAAGTGACCAGGCCGCCTTTGATTCACTCCTTGAAAGCATGGATGCACGTGCCAAGGAAAAAGAACTCGCAGCCATGGAAGAAGCCATGGAACAGATCAAAGGCCAGTATCCCGACGCCATTACTACCCCATCAGGGCTTAAATACGTGGTCGTGGCCGAAGGCGAAGGCGAAACACCGACAGCTGGAGTCATGGTTAAAGTTCATTACACCGGTAAACTGCTGGATGGAACCAAGTTTGACTCGTCAGTTGATCGTGGACAACCCATTGATTTCCCCGTGGGCCAGGGACGTGTCATTAAAGGTTGGGATGAAGCCCTGCTCACCATGAAAAAAGGTGAAAAACGGGTTCTCATCATTCCGGCAAGTCTTGGTTACGGCCCATCAGGACGCGGCCCTATCCCACCAAATGCCACCATGGTTTTTGATGTTGAGTTGATCGACTTCTAACATCCCCCAAGGGGATGCTTGTACCATTCAAACAGCAGTACACAATAAATGCCTGCCTGGAATCTTATTTCCTGGCAGGCATTTTGATAGAGGCTGCCGCCGGTTTAATACTTCAAGCCCACTCGTTCACGCACCAGATCAAGGGTCACAGCGGCTTTCTCCCGTGCCCGGTCTGCACCCTTTCGCAAAATGGCTCGAAGCATCTCAGGATCGGCCAGATATTCAGCTTTTTTCTGCCGAGCATCAGCATAATAATCACTGATCAGATCAAGCAGTTCCAATTTTATATAACCGTAAGCTGCCCCGCCATTGACATATAAGTCTCTTACCTCCTGAAGTCTTTCAGGAGAAGCAAAGAGTTTAAACATGGCGTACAGATTGCAATTGTCGGGATCTTTGGGGTCTTCAACGGGTGTTGCATCAGTGGCAATGGCCATCACCTTTTTCTTCAGTTTCTTTCCTTCCAGAAAGATGGGAATGGTATTGCCGTATGATTTAGACATTTTCTGTCCGTCAAGGCCAGGAACCGTTGCCGTAGTGTTACTTATGGCAGGCTCTGGCACCACAAAAGTTTCACCAAAGGTATTGTTAAACTTCTGGGCAAGATCTCTGGCCACTTCCAGATGCTGTTTCTGATCCTTGCCAACCGGAACCTGGTCTGCCTGGTAGAGAAGAATGTCAGCTGCCATAAGTACAGGATAGGAAAACAGGCCATGGCTTGCATCAATGCCTTTGGCCACCTTGTCCTTGTAGGAATGGCAGCGCTCCATGAGCCCCATGGGAGCGAGAGTGGAAAGAATCCACGCCAGTTCACACACTTCCGGGACATCAGATTGTACCCAGAAAGTACATTTCTCAGGATCCAGACCAAGGGCCAGAAAATCAGCAGCAGCCTCAAGTGTGCCTGTGGCAAGTTTCTCTTTGTCATGGACAGATGTCAGCGCATGAAGATTAACGATAAAAACATAGAGATCGGATTTTTCCATGTTGGCGATCATGGTTTTCATCATTCCGAAATAATTACCGATGTGCAGTTGGCCTGAGGGCTGGATACCTGATAAGATTTTCATAATAATAAATATATAGGTTTGCTGTTTATAAGTGATAGACCCGTAAAAAGTTAAAATTTAAGATGGTTACGATTGATGGATTCGTAAAAAACTTCATATTCGAGACGCGTTTATGCCCTTGGGTGCTAAAAAACAAATCATTGCAGCGTACTCAAGTACGTTGCAATGATTTGTTTTTTAGTAGCAACGAAGAAGATGGAGAGTTTTTACGGACCCATCACAATTCGCAAGCCATACTACTCCAGGTCAAAACGAAAAAAAAGGGGAATCCGAAATTCATCGGATTCCCCTTTTCACTTCCTGTCTGTTACTGCAGACAGATGATCAGCTGACGAAATTACTTTTTGTCGTCATCTTTTACTTCTTCAAAGTCCGCATCAACAACATCGTCGTCGTCCTGAGGCGCCTCTCCAGCACCGGCTGCACCAGCTTCCGCTGCACCCTCAGGTCCTTCCTGAGAAGCCTGGGCATACATGAGTTCAGCAAGCTTATGTGAGGCCTTGGTCAGTGCTTCAATGGCAGTGTTAATGGCAGCAGTATCGTCACCTTCAACCGCTTTTTTCACATTCTCGATTTCTTTTTCCACATTGCCTTTGGTCTCAGCATCCACTTTATCACCAAGGTCTTTCAGCGATTTCTGGGAGGCGTGCATCAAGCCATCAGCATTATTGCGGGCATCCACCAGTTCTTTACGTTTCTTATCTTCCTCAGCATGCTCCTCGGCATCCTGTTTCATCTTCTCAATCTCTTCCTCGGACAAACCGGAAGAGGCAGTGATGCGGATGGACTGTTCCTTGTTTGTTCCAAGGTCCTTGGCAGAAACATTAAGAATACCATTGGCATCAAGGTCAAAGGAGACCTCAATCTGCGGAACACCGCGTGGCGAAGGTGGAATATCAGTCAGCTCAAAGCGACCGATTGTTTTATTATCCTGTGCCATTTCACGCTCACCCTGGAGTACGTGAATGGAAACTGCAGGCTGGTTATCCGCGGCTGTTGAAAAGATCTGGCCCTTTTTGGTTGGCACTGTTGTATTCTTCTCAATCAGTTTTGTGGTCACACCACCAAGTGTTTCAATACCAAGTGACAGCGGTGTAACATCAAGCAACAGGACATCTTTCACATCACCCTGAAGGACACCACCCTGAATGGCTGCACCAATGGCCACAACTTCATCAGGATTCACGCCTTTATGGGGTTCCTTGCCAAAAATCTCTTTTACTTTTTCCTGAACCTTGGGCATCCTGCTCATTCCACCGACAAGAATCACCTCATCGATATCTGACGCGGAAAGTCCGGCATCTTTCAGTGCTGTCTTACAGGGACCAACAGTTCGATCTACCAGATCATCCACCAGCGCCTCATATTTGGCACGGGTCAGTTTGATATTAAGATGTTTGGGACCGGACGCGTCTGCTGTAATAAATGGCAGGTTAATCTCAGTTTCTGTGGTGGTGGAAAGCTCCATTTTGGCCTTTTCACCCTCTTCTTTCAGACGCTGAAGAGCCATTTTATCATTACGAAGATCAATACCCTGCTCACGTTTGAACTCGTCAGAGAGCCAGTTAACGATGCGCATATCAAAATCTTCACCACCAAGGAACGTATCACCATTGGTGGATTTCACCTCAAAAACACCATCACCAATCTCAAGGATGGAAACATCAAAAGTACCACCACCAAGATCAAAAACAGCGATTTTCTCTTCACCTTTTTTGTCCAGTCCATAGGCAAGAGATGCTGCAGTTGGCTCGTTGATGATACGCTGAACATTGAGTCCGGCGATCTTTCCGGCATCTTTAGTGGCCTGACGCTGGGCATCATTGAAATATGCAGGCACGGTAACAACTGCATCAGTCACTTCCTCACCGAGATACTCTTCAGCAGTCTGCTTCATTTTGCCAAGAATCATAGCTGAAATCTCAGCCGGGGTATAGCTCTTGCCCTCAACTTCGATGGCAGCACTTCCACCCTTCCCTTCGACAATCTTAAAGGGGCTGATCTCAACTGATTTCTGTACCTCGGCATCTTTAAAATTACGACCGATAAGACGTTTGATGGCATACAGTGTACGTTCCGGGTTGGTTACAGCCTGACGCTTTGCAACCTGTCCAACCAGACGTTCATTATTGTCTGCAAACGCAACGATGGAAGGCGTGGTACGGTTGCCCTCCACATTGGCAATAACGGTGGGATCCCCACCTTCCATTACAGCCACACATGAATTTGTGGTTCCTAAATCTATTCCAATAATCTTTCCCATAACGTTCTCTCCTTATATCGAAATATAAACCGCCTGCTTTCTCGCCAGACGTTTTCTTTTGACTTTTTTATATTGGTTAATTTCGTATTTATTATACATTTTATTTTGCCCCTAACAACACTTGCTACAGTGCGCATTATCCTGCAATTGTCAAGCACATGAAGCAACCTTCCATGCAGATTTTCATCAGGACGACTGCTCACCTGCAGAGACAATCACTTTAGCAGCCCGAAGAAGGCGATCTTTATACTGATACCCCTTTTCAAACTCATTTATCACATGATTGGCAGGTACCGTGTCGCTGGGTTCCATGGTTAATGCTTCGTGATTTGAAGGGTCGAATGGTTCCCCCACACTATCCATGGGTGTCACTTCAAACTTTTCAAGGGCAGTGAGCAAACTCTTTAAAGTCAACTTTACTCCTTCAAGAAGAGATAACAGCTCCTGTTGTGGGTCAAGTCCATTTATATCTCCCTGAGCAATAGCGCGTTCCAGGTTATCTATTGTGGGAAGAATTTCACGAAAAATCGGTTCACCGGCATATTTCAAGGCTGCGGCTTTTTCCCGTATCATCCGTTTTTTATAATTTTCAAACTCGGCAGCAACGCGCAAAAAATGGTCTTCCTGCTCCGCTGCATCGGCCAATGCATCAGCCAGTTGTTTTTCCAGGCTATCCTCTTCCTGCGCTTCTCCAACTTCAGGAAGATCTTCACCGATGGATTCAACAACTTCTTCAATGGCTTCCTCCTGCTTCTTTTCTTCGCTCACCCTTTCCTCCGTATATAGTAAAAAGCAACACCCGACACGACAACCTGCCGGTTACCAGTTGCACTCAGATTTATTATTGTTTTCAACGCCATCAACAATAAGTAGCACTATTTTCCTTGTCAAGTGGCACAAATGCCTCTTTTTGCCTTTCATCTTGCTTGAAAAGACAATATAGTAGTCACTCTTAACTTGACTAATAGCTATATAATAGTCACTTTTAACTTGACTAATAGCTCATGGAGAAAAAACTCAATGGATTTTGAACCAAAATGGATTGCCTGGGAAATTACCAGACGCTGCAACCTCAAATGTGTACACTGCAGATCCTCTTCAGAACTTGCAATTAAAGGGCATCCCGATTTTTCCCTTGAGGAGGCCAAGCGTATTATTGATGATATTGCTTCATATGCCTCCCCGGTGATTGTCCTCTCCGGTGGCGAACCCCTGCTACGTGAAGATGTCTTTGATATTGCCAAATATGGTGACTCAAAGGGCCTCCGGATGTGTCTTGCCACCAACGGGACTCTGGTGACACCAGAAATCTGTAAAAAAATAAAAGATGCCGGAATCAAGATGGTTTCACTCAGTCTGGATGGGGCAAAGGCCTCCACCCATGACAATTTCCGTAACCAGCCCGGTGCCTTTGACGGGACCATGAATGCCATCAAACTTTTCAATGAGCATGACATTCCATTTCTCATCAACTCCTCTTTTACCATTCGCAACCGGAAAGAAATTCCTGAAATCTACAAACTGGTTAAAGGACTCGGAGCAAAAGCCTGGTACATGTTCATGATTGTACCAACCGGCCGGGGTGAAGATATCATGGATGAACTCATCCCAATTGATCTCTACGATGAAATTCTGGAATGGCATTACGAGATAGAGAAAAACGATGACGAGCTCCTCACTCGCCCGACCTGTGCACCACACTATTATCGAATAGTACGCCAGAAAGCCAAAGAGGAAAACAGCTCATTCAAGCGCAGAAACCTGCAGTTTTCCACGGGCGGCTCCAAGGGCTGTCTTGCCGGTCAGCTCATCTGTCTCATTGATGTGGATCTGAATGTGCTCCCCTGCAGCTACTTTCCAAAATCAGCAGGAAATCTTAAGGAACAGCCATTTAAAGAGGTGTGGGAAGACTCCAAACTCTTTGCTGAAATGCGAGATTTCAAAGGATACAAGGACAACTGCGGGGCCTGTGAATACGTAAATGTCTGCGGCGGCTGCAGAGCACGTGCCTATGCCATGACAGGCGACTACCTGGCACAGGAACCGTTTTGTAATTATATTCCCCGTAAGATTAAAGAAAAACAATAAAGGAAAAATGGACAGGCAGCTTTCCTGGTTCCTGGTTCCTGGTCAAATATTATGAATGATACTTTTTTGAAAGCCTGCCGAGGTGAAAAAACCGACTACACTCCAATCTGGATCATGCGTCAGGCTGGGCGCTACCTCCCTGAATACCAGGCAGTCCGCGGCAATGTAACGTTCCTCGAGTTATGTAAAACACCGGAATTGTGTGTTGAGGTGACCCTGCAGCCCATTGATATTCTTGGCGTGGATGCAGCTATCCTTTTCTCAGATATCCTCATCCCTCTTGAGGCCATGGGTACACCCCTTGAGTTCCATGAAGGGCGTGGCCCGGTATTTCCTGAACCGATCAGAAACCAGGCTGATCTGGACAAACTCATCATCCCAGATGCCGATGAACATACCGGCTTTGTCATGGAGACCATCCGTCTCCTGCGAAAAGAGCTGGACGTTCCTCTCATCGGATTTTCCGGAGCACCCTTTACCTGTGCCACCTATCTTATTGAAGGAGGTTCGTCCAAGGTATTCTGGGAAACAAAAAAAATGATGTACACCAATCCGGAACTTTTTCACAATATGATGAAAAAGCTCACAGCCACAACCATTCTCTATCTTCAGGCTCAGGCAAGAGCAGGTGCCCAGGCACTGCAGATATTTGATTCATGGGCCGGCGTTCTGGCTCCCTGTGACTTTGAAACCTTTGCCCTTCCCTACGTGCAGGAAATTATTCGTAACCTTCAGGACACCGGTCTGCCGATCATCTACTTTGCAAATAACGGGGCAACACTTCTGGAGCTGTCAGAATCTTCAGGCGCTGATGTTCTCGGGCTGGACTGGCGTATTAATATCGGCGATGCGGTAAAACGCATTGGCAATGTGGCTGTCCAGGGAAATCTTGATCCATTCTCGCTGCTCCTGCCAAAAGAAGAGCTCAAAAAACGTATCGGCCGTGTCCTTGATGATGCAAAAGATGCCAAAGGTCACATCTTTAACCTTGGCCATGGTATCCATCAGTTTACTCCGCCTGATCAGGCGAAAGCAGTAGTTGAATTCGTCCATGAGCTGAGCAGGAAATAGAAGCATTTCAAAGAATGCACATCCCATCCATTCAACAATGCTACTCACTTATGGACGAGTATGCTATGCTAGACAATATCCGGGCCCATTCCCTTGTGGTGGCCCGGGTATCCCATGTCCTGCTCCGAGCCCTCACCAACTCCCCGAATAAAAACGTCCCCCTTCCATCCAGTGATCTCGTCCTGGCGGGTGCTCTACTCCATGATATTGCCAAGACCCAGTGTCTGAAAAACCAGTGTGACCACGCCAGGCACGGAAGAGATATCTGTCTGCAACTTGGCTTTCCGGAAGTGGCAGAAATCGTGCGGGAACATGTCATTCTCACAGAATTTTCTTCCAGCCGTTATGATAATGGCCATTTTCTAGCCAAAGAACTGGTTTATTACGCCGATAAACGCGTTCGACATGAAGAGATTGTTTCACTGGAAGAACGGCTGGAATACATTCTGGAACGATACGGCAATAATGACCCCGAACGTCACGCATTAATTCGGGAAAATTTTGCCAAATGCCAGCAACTTGAGACCTTTCTTTTCATCTCGATTGGGATGAAAACAGATGAACTCCGAGAAGCTGTTGACTCTCGCGATTACTCAGATTTCAGGCTGTAAATTCTGTAACAGGCCTGGAAGATCCTGCTCTGATGGATCAGCAAAAAAAGCTAATCTCTCTCCTACCCCTCTCCAGGCATACCACAACATGGGCCTTGACAGACCACTAATTATTCACATATGATTTAAGAGAAGAACATTTTTCTGTATCAATCATACGGGTGGAGTAATTTATGTTAGAGCAAAGGAAACATAAGAGATTCCAAGCACCTGACGGAACCCGAGCCCTTGCCTGCGGCAAGATAGGCAAGGTCGTTGACATCAGCAGGGGAGGCCTATCCCTGATTATACTGGATGGTGCTATCACTGACATAACAGGAGAATTTTCCCTTGATCTCCTGTGCAACGAGAGGCGTATTGACGCAAGACAGATACCTTGAAAAATTATCTGGAATAAAGATGTCTCTTTTTCCACTATATCAGGAATGGTCTACAAAAAAAATCGGAGTTCAGTTTGGTAAACTCTCTCCGGCCCAGCGTAAACAATTGCTCTCTTTCTCCTGATTATTGAACTGACACACTAAATAATATTCTGTTACCGAGTCACAATCCCGACCACCAGTAATCACGAAAGTATTCCAAAAGCCCATATTCTGTTGCAACCTATCAAGAGTCCGTGAATATACCGAAAATATAACAACAGAATACCAGCATTCGCCAATTACTTTCAGATTCTTTGCATTAAGCAGGTTTTTCTCTTCCAACAACCATTTTTAACGCCCCTGACTGATAGCAAAAGGAAGGGAGCCACTCAAATCGATTGTGTTGACACCTTCTAATCATGCTCAACAATATAATAAAGCATATCCTCAGCAATTAAATCATTCCACTGGGAGGCTTGTCCCAAGCTACCTGAATTAATTGGCCAACGGGTAAGAGCGATGCCTGCGGCGTCCTGCCCATCGGTATCGTCAGGTTCACTTTGCACCTCATTGGTATTTCGCCCCCAGTTGCTAAATAATCCTCCCTCTGCGTTGCCCCCCTGGGTTCCCGTCCAAAAATGGCTATTGTTGTTCTGCCACCTCCAGGTACCCTCAATCTCAAGATCATTGCCACCTATCCAGACATACGATGCGTTCCCGCCATTTGATGCAACGGTATTGGGATATTCACCCTGGGTGATATATCTATAGAGCCGTGAATATATCTCATGGTTTTCCGCGATACTGCTGATATTGGCCAGATATCCGCCGCCATCTTCATTTGCTGCAATCCGGGCATCCTGCCAGGAGAGGGCAGTTTTGACGATTGTGTAAGTATGCCCGTTGTAGGAGAAGGTTTCCCGCGCGGCTCTGGTTGATGTACTGATATCATCTATCAAGCCTGAACCTCTGATGGAAAAGCCGACTATTCGGGTTATATGATCATTGGGATAGATAACATTAAGATCAGCTTCTATGTCTCTTGTGTATGTATGCCATGTTCCATCCATGGCATCTGTCCCCAGGCCATGATGAATAAAATTATTATTCAGTCCTGTACTTATATTGTCCGGTGTATATTCCATGTACACAAGACCATCGGTATCGGCCGTGTTGACCTGGACGAAAAATCTAAAAGCTTCACTATAATTCAATCTCCACGAAACAACAAAGCCAGAGTCGATATTCAAATTAGTGAAACTAAATCCATTATTCAATCCATTGTTGCCTTGCAAGCGGATGACACGATTACCGTTATCCTCAACATTTGTTACGGTAGAACCTTCTGTTGTTGCATAAGTATTCCATCCCTGCGTGTCTCCATCCTCTGCATCCTCATGGACAACTACCGTCTCGGCACCGGCCTCCACAACGTGTACAGTACGCGTGGCATAGCCACCGTTGCCTGCACTGTCATGTACCTTGTAATGTATTGTATATGTCCCCACCGTGCCGGCATCCACCAAACCGATGATTTCAAGCTGTGTAACGATATCGCCATCCTTGTCATCAACAACGGTTACACCCTGATCAGCATAATCCGAATCTTTAGTGATGGTAATTTCGGCTTCACCCACTACAGCCACTGTTGGTGCAATGTCACGACTCACAGTATCTATGCTGCTCATTGTTCGTATGTTATCAACTCTACCAGAACCACGAATGGCGATTCTATGTATCTCAAGAATATGTTTGCCAGGCGCTAAAAATTGTAAATCCGCCTGTAAGTCACGGGTAAAGGTATGCCATGTACCGTCATTGGCATCAGTTCCTAAACCAAAATTGTAACGCCCGGAAGCTGTAATTTCTCCCGGATTACTTGTAGGCTGATACTCAAATGTTTTGTATCCGTCCTCAGTATCTACAGCTACAAAAAAGGTAAAATCCTCGCTGTATTGCATCTGCCATGAGACAACACGTTTTAGTGTCTCTCCCCAGGGATTACTGTTGTCATATCTAAAACCATTGGCAAGGCCATCATTTCCCTGCAGCACTATCACATTACTGCGCTTTGTGGCATCATACACATTCGTCACAGTCGAGCCATCTGTGGTGTCATAGGTCTCCCAATGAGCAGTGTCACCATCTTCTGCATCTTCACGCATGGTAATATCATGTTCCAATTCCCCCTGAACAAATTGCTCACATAACTGTGCTGCTGCAGTTTGTACTGCCTGGCTTCTATCATCAAATGTTCCACATGCAAGCTCTCTGAACCATCCTGAAACAATCTTTGCTCCTATTCGGCCATAATGGGTATTATTAATACCGGAGTGGCGTTGCACATAACTGAACAGTTTATCTGCTTCCGGAAGATCCCCATTACCATCCGCATCATAAGTGAGCCACTGCGTTTTGCTCTTCTCGTAAAGGTCGATAAACAAAGCATCCTTTTCAATCGCTATTGGTTCTATGTATTGAGCATAAGGCCTTGTATTTACTCCATGGCTTCTGGCCCCTGGAGGGCTGACAAGTACAGGGGTGAGGCCAAGTATTCTGGCATCATCGACATAGGTTCTTAATTCATTTTCAAAATCTTCAACACTCACGCGAGGAGGCCCGCCAGCAACCAGTGGATGGGAGTCGTTGGCACCAAACTGAATCAGGATAAACCCGCCGTTTCCGTCGGCAGTTGCGTTGATTAAAGCTTCTGTATTGGCCCAGTGTCTATCAACAGTTCCCGGCCTGTTGTTATCTGGGCTTCTGTACGAAACAGAGTCAGAACCTGAACGGGCCCTGTTATATACCTTACTGGGATCTTTCATATATTTATCAAGTTGTTCGCCCCACCCTTCAAGTACCCTGTTGTCGCCATAGGGATCATTAAAAGAAGCACTGCGAAACCACGCTGCATGTACAGTGGAAGAGCCTAATATAAAAATTCTTTTCGGTTGGTCATTGGAAGAGGAGAGTAACAACTGATAAATAGGTACAAGATTTTCACTGCTCCATGCCGCTGCTGGAAACATAAAAATGAGACTGAGGAGCAGCACTCCAGAGATTTTTGTAAAGGTTGTTGAACCTGAGTGCCAGTCTGTTTTGCTACTGCTGGAGTGTACCTGGTCATGTGGGGTCATAAGATCCTCATTCATTTTTTATCTTCCACGAGACATAATTCACCACTCGTGCGGAGTTCCCATTATTGTATAAACAAACAACAGAAGGGCCCCAGCAACAGCAGCAAAAATGATTAAAACGAAACATTACGCCAATCATTTTAACTGCCGTGCGAGCCCTGGATAATGGTTATTATAATCGCCCAATTTTGGTATTCAACCTATTTATAATAAACTCAAGTTTCGGGGTTGACCAAAACACAATAGAAAACATAGCCAACCAATTAAAATAATGACATATTAACGTGAAAAGCCTTTCACTTTCTG